>DASXUI010000663.1:0-2856 GCA_036504955.1 Armatimonadota bacterium | reverse complement strand
GTGGAAGTCCACGTAGGTGGCACCGGGACGCTCACTGTCAACGGGACCGAAGCTGCCGCGCAGGTTCCACATCGACCAGCCCCAACCAACCTCTTTCCAGTTGGTGAGGCAGTCGCGCATCCAGGCGAGGGCCACCCGGTAGGGCGTGCGGTTGAAGGGCCCCCACTCGCCCACATGAACGCCGACGCCCTTGGCGGCCAGGGCCTTCCAGGGCTCGATCTGCTCCTTGATGAGTCGCTGGCGGTCCCACACGTCGGTGTCGCTCAGATGCAGCGGCCAGGTGGGCTCCTTCCAGGTGTCGGACCCGCCGATCCAGGACGCCCTAAAGTGGCTGATCTGCATGGGCGCGTACCCGCGCGTGCTCTGCGCAATCTTGAGCGGCGCCAGCTCCGGCACGGGACGGTTGCCCCAGTAGAGCCCATCGGCCACGATCAGGCGGTCGGGATCCTCCCCCCGAATCGCCTCCACCAGGTGAGTGACCACCCTTACGTAGGAGTCCCGGGGCAGGTCGCCGGGCTCGTTGAGGAGGTCGAAGCTGACACGATCCGAGGGGATTCCCTTGTACCGGCGCGCGAAGGTGGCCCAGTGGTGTGCGCAGGCGTCCAGCGCCTTCGCGTCCGTCCACAGGCGCAAGGGCTCCGCGGGCGGGTTGACGCAGTAGCCGGGGGCACGATGGAAGTTGATGTTCACGTGGACGCCATACTTGCGCCCGAACTCCACCGCCTCATCGATCTCCTTGAGGGACTCCTCGCGCAGCTTGCTCCAGTCGCTGGGATCCGACCAGCAGCGATACGAGAGCGGGAGGCGGACGAAGTCGAAGCCCCAGTCCCGGACCCAGGCGAAGTCCATCTCGCGGAACCGGCTGTTGTTCTCGGCCGTGAACTTTTCCAGCAAGTTGAAGCCGCGCCAGCGCGGCAGCTTTGAGGCGTTCACCTTCTTGGCTCCTCGGGGAGCGGCCTGGGCCGCCGTCAGGCTCAGGGCCGCCACACCAGCGGCAGCCCGCAGCAGGTCTCTACGCTTCACGTCCATCTCCTGTGAGGGGACCTCGCCAGCGCTCTCTCCCCCGCGCGCGCCCCCTTGCCTACTACTTGCCCCCCGCCGGAGTTGGCACCTGCCGCAAGGCTGAAGAGGTGAGGAGGTGAAGAGGTGAAGAGGTGAACAAGGCCTCGGTGGGAGGAAGGAGGGTGGATGCCCGCGAGCGGGCGCCGGGCGGCGCCGTGGATGACATCCCATAGGCGTTAACATAGGCAGGTCTGAGTTCAGGAATGAGCCAACAGCGACCGGCTGTAGTGGGCCCGAGCCCTGAGCGACCGTCGAAGCTGAGCACGGACTGACCGTTCTATCGCCTACTGAAGGTCACCGTTACCGGTGGCTTGAAGCAAGCGTATCGGGCCACTGTCTGAGCTCAGACCTGTTTATGTTAACGCCTATGGGATGACATCCACGGCTGACGTAGAGACGCCCCTTCAGGGCTCACTGCGGTCTGTGCCCCCACTGTGTCAATAGCCGCCCCAATCTGTACCACCCAGAGTCGGGTAGATCTGTACCACCCCAGCGGGCGAAAGTCATCGCTGAGAGGGGTGGTTAGGGTTCCGTCAGGGCTGAGGGTGTGCCTCCTTCTTGGGGCAGAGCGGAACGCCGCTGGCGTTGGCGGTAGCTCTCGCCCGTCAGGGCGGTCAGTTGGGCATGGTGGGTCAGGCGGTCCAGCGCCGCCGAGGCCAGCAGCCCGTCCCCGAAGACCTCCGCCCACTCCGAGGGCGCCCGGTTGCTGGTGAGCAGGATGCTGCCCCGCTCGTAGCGGCGCTGCAGGATCTCGTAGAGGTCCTCGGCTCCCGCGGCGCTGACGGGCCGCAGGCCAAAGTCATCCAGGATCAGCAGGTCCACGCCGCAGAGCTTCTGGAGCCGACGGGCATGGGTGCCATCGGCCCGGGCGGTATAGAGGCCCGCCAGGAGCCGGTGGGTCGAAGCCGCCAGGACTCGGTAACCCCGGGAGAGCGCCTCGTAGCCCACGGCGATGGCCAGGTGGCTCTTGCCCACCCCGGTCGGTCCGTAGAGCAGCCAGTTCTCTTGGTGGGCGATGAACTCACAGCTCGCCTGGCGCAGGACGAAGGCCCGGTCCAGGGTGGGCAGCGCGGCGAAATCAAACTGACTGAGGCGCTTGGGCCGCTCGAAGCCAGCCTCGCGTTCCCGCCGTTCCAGCACGTGCTGATGGCGCCGGTCGATCTCGTCCTCGAGCAGCAGGGCGAGGAACTCCAGGGGGGAGAGCTGCTGGCTCTGAGCCAACTCCGCCCGAGCACTGAGTGTATTCAGCATCCCCGAGAGCTTCAGCTCCTTGAGTTTGGGGGCCAGGGGATGGGTCAGCATGAGGGGGCCTCCGAGCCAAAGAACTCCTCGGGGCGCCGGGCATGGGCGTAGGCTCGAGGAGGAGTAGGGGCAGCCTCCTCTTCCTCGACGAGGGGTGCGCTTTCGAGCCCCGCGGCCAGGATGGCCTTCACCCGCCGGTAATGCGGGTCGCCGTAGTGCAGGGCTCGGGCGCAGGCCGCCTCCAGGTGCTCTCGGCCCACCCGACTCTCCAGCCCCACCAGGCTCTGGACCGCCCTCAGGTGGTCGGCGGGGGACTGGGCCAGCAGGCAGAACACCAACAGGTGACAGGAGACTCCGATCTGCTGAGCGCGCTCCTGACAGACCTCAGGCGTGCGCTCAAGATAGAGGGCTTTCTCCTGGGGGTAGTGCTCCAGGCGAGTGAAGCGCTCCCCGCGGCTCTGGGCTCGGGGATGGGTGACCACGAGCTGGGTGCCTCGGTAGAGCTGGAGGGTGTGCTCGTAGAGGTGGGCTTCCAGAGTCTGGCCCACCAGG
>DASXUI010000662.1:0-6991 GCA_036504955.1 Armatimonadota bacterium | reverse complement strand
AGAGGCTGGTCGAAGGCAACGACTTCCGCCGGCGGTGGGGTGGTCCAGCTCGCCCGACTCCGGGTGGTACAGATCGGGCGACTCTGGGTGGTACAGATCCACCCGACTCCTACTGGTACAGTCTAGGGCGGTCAATGACAGCGCAGGCGCAACGGGGTTGGGGCATAGAAGGCAGAAAGCCCCGGAGGGGCGCCTCAACGTCAGCCGTGGGTGTTACCCCATAGGCGTTGACATAAGCGGTTTTGAGCTCAGGAAGGAGCAAACAGCGGCCGGCTGTAGTGGGTCCGAGCCCTGGGCGACCGTCGAAGCTGAGCACGGACTGACCGTGTTATCGCCTGCTCTAGGCCACTAATGCCGGTGGCTTGAAGCAAGCGTTGCCGGCGCTGTCTGAGCTCAAACCTGCTTATGTCAACGCCGATGGGGTGTTACCCACGGCGCCGGGCGCTTGCGCCCCGACTGCCTTCCCAGGGACGGCACACGGTACGGGGGTTGAGAGGCCCGGGGTCTGTGTGGACCCCGGGCCTGCTGCTTACATCCCATCGGCTAACAGATGCCGCTATCCAGAGGGCCTCTTCTTCCGTCCCTTCGACGGAGGCTCGTAGCGGAGCTTAATCTGCTCGCTTGAGATGATCGGGTAGGTTGTGAACGGACCAGCCCAGACCTGCAAAATCACCGTCCCATCCACTGTGCTGGGAGGCAGGCTGATACGGAGCGGGCCCTGCCCATCGGTAGTCGCGTTGGTGACGACTTGGGGACCGTTGTCGGGAGGGCTCCGGCGAATCTGCA
This sequence comes from Armatimonadota bacterium, assembly GCA_036504955.1. GTDB lineage: Bacteria > Armatimonadota > DTGP01 > DTGP01 > DASXUI01 > DASXUI01. The sequence goes on along the minus strand of DASXUI010000662.1, from coordinate 6,205 downwards.
CCGGGACCCTTGGGATCCGGCGTCCGCTCCGGTCATAGACGCCCACTGTCGCGGAGGTGGCATCACGCCCGTCGGCCCTCAAGCGCAGGCGGGGAGCCTCCACAGAGACTCGGTCGGGCCATACGAGGGGCACCGTTCGGCTGGCGAGGTGATCACCATTGCCCAGAGCGTCTGGTATGCAGAAGTCGAAGATGATGCTGGGATACTTACCGACCACCAAGCTGAAGCGCAGGGTCAGCTTACCCTCCCTGGCCGTCATGGTGGCGGTGCTCCCCGACTGGCCCTTGAGGACGCTGTTCGAGACAAGGACCTCGACCGGTCCCTGGTGAGGGGCTCCCGTCTCGTCGGTCAGCGCAGCCTCAACAGATATCTCTCCCAGTTCTACCGCACAGAGGCCCGCGCTCGAGACCCGCTGGGCACTCGGCCCCAGGAACTTCAGCGAAGCCACCCTAAGCTGCTGCGGATCGGGCGTCCGCACACCATTGCTTTCAGATGCCCAGGCTCTGCCTATCCCGAAGACGCACAGGCAGAACACCCACACGAGACGTGCACACAAGATTCTCATCCCATCCCTACGGCTTCTTCCCCCACGAGAAGATGAACTTCTTGTTCCCTGGGTCTATGGTCACCCCAGCCTTGCCATATCCAAACTGGCCGGAGAACCGACCCTTCATGACCTGCGCCTCTGCCCAGACCTGGCTCAAATCCGTGTACCAGGCCAGAGAGTGCCAACTCAGTTCGTGCTGACGGTCGCACGAAGCTGGCCCTGTGGCTTGGACATACCCGGTGCCCGAGTAGATGATGCTGTTCAGCGTGTCAGAGACGCTTCCGCTAGCGCCAGTGGTCCAGGTACCGATCTTGCTCTGGTTGGATGGATAGGCCCAGTGGATTGCTACTGGTACACCGGCCACAGGGGCGCCATCTTCGTCATCGGTGACAGAGGCAGTCAGGTTGGCCTGCTCAGCCTGCGTCACCAGATGCCCCTTGTCAACCTCTGTTCTTAGGCCCAGTCGATGGAACGGCATCCCCGCGTGGTTCGCCGCGTACCCATGGACCAAGTGGTAACCATTCATGGTCATAACTAGCTCCTCGATGCCATCGTGAGCAGCGTGCCCGCTCCCAGTTCTAGGGCTCGGCATGTCACCGGTCCTGAGGCGCAGAGAGGGCAGCCTCAGACGAACACTGGTTGCGGCCACCTGCTCTGTGTGGCAGGTCCTGGCGCGCGGCGAGCCGGACTCCATCATACTGGCGCCCGCGGCTCCATCGGGGGCTCCGGGGCCAACCCGCCCTTGCTTGGGATCCACTTTGCTGCCGGGGAACCCATCCCCGGCTCAGGGGAAGTCCCCAACCGGACCGCGCGCGCCGTCTATCGAGGTGCAGGCAGACCGTCCAGCCGGACTGACCCTACTTCGCGGCGAAGATGCTCAGGACCCGGCCGTCACTTCGGGCGATGTGGACCTCGGCCACACCACCAAACCGAATCCTCACCACCTGTCTTCCACCATGGGTTGATATGGAGGCCGGTCTGCCAGGCGAGCCCGACACGTACCAGACTCCCTTCCGGAGGGTTGCCCAGAAGGGCCCCTGCTTCCGGACTGGCTTCTGGCCGTAGACCGGCACCAGAACCGCCTCAGCGATGGCGATGGCGGTCTTCTCATTCGGGACTACCCCCGCGCGAGGGGGCCATTCCTCCCGACTGCCATCTCGAGGGGCGCTGCTCGGCGCGCCGCGGACGAAGGCGCCCAGTCCTGTCAGGCCCGGAAGCAACAGAGCGACCACCCATCACCGCCATCGCCGCATCACAGCCCTCCAAGTCACCCGCTGCTAGATTCATACCGGCGCAGCTAGCCTGTCTGAACGAGGCGGCTAGCTTCTCTTGTCCATTGGCGAGGAGTCCTCTAGGTTCCTCCAAGCGGCCGCACCTCATCTCCTCCCATGAGGGACATGGTGACGTCGGTCAGTAGCCCCCCGCGGCTCTGGTCCGGCGGTGTCGGGCGTGCGGGATGCTTGGGGGCCTCTCCGTCAGGGCGACCGCCAGCCCAAGTGGGCGTCACTTCACCACCTTGCGTACCTGCTCGCAGGACGGCCCTTGCCGTTACCCGAAAGCGGCTTCGGGGGCGCGCCCGCTCACTCTGTCACGAAGCGGCGTCTCACGCCCCGGTCGCGTAACCGGAAAGGAGCCACCAGACCCATGCCACGTCTCTACGGGAAGAGCTACACCAAGGAGGAGCTGCTCAAGCACGTGGGCAGCATCTCCCAGATCGGCGGAGTGCGGTCCATCACCCTGGAGGACGGGACGGAGCGTGGCTCCCGGGCGCTGGAGTTCCGCACCGGCACCGGACTCGAGTTCACCGTGCTGGCGGATCGCTGCCTGGACATCTCCAATGCCGCTTACCGGGGACAGTCACTGGCCTGGCGCTCCTCCACCGGCGACGTGGCGCCCGCCTACTTCGACCCGGAGGGCATGAACTGGCTGCGCGGCTTCTTCGGTGGCCTGGTGGCGACCTGCGGACTGACCCAGGCGGGCGCTCCCAGCGTGGACCAGGGCGAGGCGCTGGGAATCCACGGGCGCATCGGCAACCAGCCGGCCTGCAACCTCAGCACCGGCGGTGAGTGGCGCGGCGACGACTACGTCTTCTGGGCGGAGGGCCGCATGCGGGAGACGGTCGTCTTTGGGCCCAACCTGGTGCTGCACCGCCGGCTGGAGGCGAAGCTGGGAGAGGACCGCTTCTCCCTGCGAGACACCGTGACCAACGAGGGTTACAAGACCCAACCCCTCATGCTCCTCTACCATATCAATGGGGGCTTCCCTGTGATCGCCGACGGCGCCAAGCTGCTCAGCGCCACCCGCTCCGCCCAGCCCCGCGATGCCGAGGCGGAGAAGCAGAAGGAGCTCTATGCCGGTTTCCAGGCACCCACGCACGAGTACCAGGAGAAGTGCTACTACCACGACCTGGCGCCCTTCGAGGACGGCACCGCGGTGACGGCACTCGCCAACCCCAGCGTGAACGGAGGCGAGGGACTGGGCTTCTACGTGAAGTTCCGGCCGGAGCAGCTTCCCGTCTTCACGGAGTGGAAGATGATGGATGAGGGGACCTACGTGGTGGGCATGGAACCCGCGACCTGCCACGTGCAGGGGCGCGCCCTGGAGCGTGAGCGGGGCACCCTCCAGTTCATCGAGCCGGGCGAGACCCGAGAGTTCGACCTGGAGCTGGGCGTCCTGACCTCGGCGGCTCAGATTCAGGAGTTGGAGCGGAGGCTTCTTGCGCTTCTCTGACCTTCCACGCTGGCGGCGCCTGCTCTACTCGCTGGGCGCGGCGGTCCTGGTGGCGCTGGTGCTGAGCGCGGCGTACCAGCGCATCACGGGACGCCCCCTCACCCTTTTGGGCGTCCGGCTCCCCGGTCCGCACCCAAGCGCCGAGGCCCCGCTGGCCCACTCGCCCGAGTACCTTCGGCTGAGGCAGGCCCTCCTGTCCCAGCGCCTGGCTGAGGCCCGAGGGTGGTCCCGCCAGCTCCTGCAGGAGCAGCGCTACGGCGAGGAGGCCACGCTGCTGGTCGTCTCGGAGTGGATGGCCCACGGGCTCCGCGAGGAGGCGGCCGCCCTACTGGAGGACTCCGCCAAGGTGTCCCGTTCCAGCGGCAGGCTCTCGCGAGCCGCCGAGCTGTGCCAGACGCTCCTCCGCTCCCCCGCCCGGGCGGAGCGCCTCTACCGGGAGGCGCTTGCGCTCACCCCCAGGGACCCCTGGATCCTGAACAACCTCTCCTACCTCTACGCGGAGACCGGGGGTCACCTCGGCGAGGCCCTGGAGATGGTGAACCGGGCGCTGAAGGGAAGCTCCCAGCCGCCGACGATGGTCGACACCCGCGCCTGGGTCTACTACCAGCTCTCGCGCCAGCGGGACACCTCCCCCAGAACGCGGGAGCTTTGGCTGGCCCATGCCCGGGAGGACGCCCAGAACGCCGTACAGGGGGAGCCCACCCAGCCGGAGCTCCGCTACCACCTGGGCGCTATCTGCCGCGCGCAGGCCGAGATGGGCGCCGCGGAGGCCGCGCGTCTGGCCTCCCAGGGCGAGGCCGGCCCGGCCAAGGCGGAGCTTCAGGACGCCCAGCAAAACCTGGACGCCGCGCGTGTGGAGTTGATGAAGGCGGTGTGGCTGGACCCTCACCTGTCGGAGGCGCGCGCCCTCCTGGACTCCATTCACGCCCAGGGCGGCAAAGCCGAGCGCCTTACGCTGGCAGGCCGCCAAGCTAGGTCAGCGGCCGCAAACTGCTTCACCACCAAGAGTCGTGCGCTTGCGTACGATACACCAAGCCACCAGGAAGGGCTGGCAAAGCCCTACCACAGAGACACAGAGGGCACAGACAAGACCAAGCTTAGGTTCTCTTGGTGTCTTGGTGACTTGGTGGTGGGGTTCCCTTGCTACATGCTCTTCTCTGTGTTTCTCTGTGTCCTCTGTGTCTCTGTGGTAAGGCCCTGGCCCTACTTGGTGTCTTGGTGCTAATGCTGTCCCGGGCACTGGCTAAGGAGGCCCTGGCTTGATCTCCCACTATCTGCTGGTTCTGGGCCTGGGCATCCTTTGGAACGTGGCCGTGTGGGTGCAGATCCGGAGGTCGCGGTCGGAGACGGACGGCACCTTCCGGCAGATGACGGCCTGGGGCGCCTGGATGCCGGTGATGGCGGGGATCCCCTGGCTGGCCGGCTTCAACGCCTACTCCGGCGGCGGGATGCTGGCCCTCTCCTGGGTCTTCCCGATGGCCGCCTTCGTCTCCACCGCTCAGGTGCTGCGGGGCTGGGGCGCCGGCCGGGGGCGGAACGCGGTGGTGGGCCTGCTGGCGCTGTATAACCTGATGCTGGGCGTGGTGCTGACGACCCGTTACCTGGGGTACCTGGGCCTGAAGCTCCCGCTGGCGTTGGACGGGCTCCTGCTGGACGACGCCTGGTCGCAGGGGCGGACCGTCTTCCTCTTCGCCATGTTCTCGCCGGTCTTCGTGAAGCCGCCGCTGCTGCTGCCCCTCGGCGGGGTGGGCCGGAAGCCCTGGACGGTGCTGACCGTGCTGCCCGCCATGATCGCCTTCGCCACCGTCTGGGATTGGATCATCGTCTACCCGCAGGCCACCTCAGCGGTGGGCCAGCTCCGGCAGCTCAGCGTGCCCTCTTCCCCGCCGCCCACGCGCCCGGACTTCACCTTCACGGCTCGCGCCCTGTCCCCCCTCAGCCTGGCCCCGCCCCCTAAGTTCTGGCAGAAGGACCTCAAGGCGCTCGACGACCTGGGAGCCCAGGGGGTCAGCCTTGTGGTGACGGCGGACATCCTGAGGCGCCCGGGCGACCTGAAGAAGCTGGGAGACGAGCTCTCGGCGTACCAGAAGAAGGGCCACAAGCTGCTCCTCACCTGCTGGGGTCCCGCGAGCTGGTACGCCCTCTCTCCGGACGAGTCCGCCTTACGGGACACGATGGAGAACTTCCACGCCCGGCTGCTGAAGGTCTGCCGGCCCGACCTGCTGGTGCCCTTTGGCGAGCCCTACGGCGCCTCACTCCTTGCTCGAGGACGACTCACACCCCTCCAGTGGGCCGCCATGGCGAAAGACGCCGCGCGCAAGATCCACGCCGCTTCCCCCACCACCAGGGTGGCGTTCCCCTTCTCGGACCTTCGCAAGGAGGAGTGGGAGCTCTGCCGCGCCCTGGCCGCGCCGGACTCCGGAGTAGACGTGCTGGGCTTCCAGTTCTACCCCGTGCTCATCTCGCCCAACGACTTCCTGGAACGAAGGAAGACGGCGGAGCGTTGGCTGAAAGAGGCGCCCGGCAGCAAGCCCTTCTGGATCCTTGAGACAGGCCTCTCGCCTCTTGCTCACGGCGAAGCGGCCCAGGCCAGCGTGCTGTCCTGGCTGGGGGAGTGGTCCCTGCGGCAGCCGAGGGTAATAGGTCTCAATGAGTGTACTCTAGGCGACTACGGCGAGAACCTAGGCCTGATCACCGCCACCGGCCGCCACCGCCCAGCGTTTGAGGTGATGAGAAGGCTGGTCGTAGGGTCGTAGGGTCGTAGGGTCGTAGGGAAGGGCCTCGGAGGGGGGGGTGGTCGAGGGGACGGGAGGTAGCTGCCTCGCGCTGAAGCGACGGGGCGACAGCTCGCAGAAGCCGGCTCAAGCCGGCTAACAGCATCTAGAACGCCCCGATGCCGACGTCAGGGCCTGCTGAGGGTCCTGAGCG
>DASXUI010000661.1:0-7195 GCA_036504955.1 Armatimonadota bacterium | reverse complement strand
GCTGACCTACGATGCCTACAACCACCTGACCAGCTACGGCACGCTGCTGACGGCCACCTACCGGGGAGATGATCTCCGAGCCAGCAAGAGCACCGCCAACGGCACCACCTACTTCGTCTACGACGGCACCACGCCGGTGCTCGAGCTGAACGGAGCGGGCGCTCCCACGGCCTGGAACACCTTCGGACCCCTGGGGTTGCTCTCCCGCTGGAACATCACTCCCACCAACTCCTACAGCCGCTTCTACCTCTTCGATGCCACCGGCAACGTGGTGAACCGGCAGGACGCCTGGCAGACGGCCCTCTCCAGCTGCCTCTACGACGCCTACGGGAAGTGGGCGGACCCCAACACGGCGGAGGGCGCGGACCCCTTCGGCTACCAGGGGCAGGCGGGCTACTACGGCGACATCGAGACCGGGCTCTACCTGTGCACCTTCCGCTACTACGAGCCGCGGGAGGGGCGCTGGCTCAACGAGGACCCCCTCGGGTACGACGGCGGCGTCAACCTCTACGGGTACGTAGGTGGAGACCCGGTAGGCGGCACGGACCCGGTGGGGCTGTACCGACTCATAGTCTATGGGTCGGACAAGGGCGTGCCCTTCAGTTGGACTCTGCACCAGTTCTTCAAGCACCTCGATGGGCCCGGCGCTGGCCCAATGGTTGTCCAGTTGTTCCAGCCCTCCAAACGGGAGCTCCTTCCCTACCTCATCCGTGCCGACAGCTTCTACTTCTGGGGTCATGGATCGCCGCCGGGGGAGCTAATGCTTAACAACGATGAGTGGTTCGGCGCGGACGATCTGAAGGGAGTGATGCAGACGCGGTGCCGACAGCGAGTGCCAAAGATGACCGATGTGGCCCTACACTCGTGCTACGGGATGAGTGAACCCTTCTTGGTGAATCGATGGCTACAGATCAGCGATCGCGTCTCGGGCTTCAAGGGTCTGACGACGCACATCTGGACCTGGAGGCAGACAAGCAGGCCATGGGAGATCAGCCCACGGAGCTTCTATGACTACCTCAATCCAAGAGGGCGACGATAGCCTGCGGTCCAGTCCCATCGGAGAGGACGAAGTGCTGAACGCACCCCGATGGCCTCGGCGCCGCTACGTGGCGGCGGTGGCCGCCTGTGTAGGAGTTACCTTCTGTTGGTGGCTGATTGATTGCGTGACGGCACAGAACAAGTACGCCGTCTACGTTCAAAGCAAGTACATGCCGCGGCAGAAGGTTGTCACGGGTCACTGGCCGAGGTCCCTGTCTGGTGTGCCGAGGGACCTCGCTCGAACGGTGGCATCCATGCCTTCTGCTGTAGCCTATGTGCGAATGCTCCAGACCGTCCACAGCAACTACGGGCCAAGCTTGGTAGTCACCGCCGCTGATGGCCGCGCCTGTGTGGGGCAATTGCACTTCCGTACACCGTGGCCTCGGACTGTGGAGGTCTCCTCGACGACCGCAGGGATACCGGGCGCTCCTGCCCAAACCAGCGCCGGCCCCACCCAGTAGGTACCTTCCTGGAGCGGCGGGCACAGTGGGCACGCATGATCGCGTGGCTTATGCTCTTTGACGAAAGATTAGGATGACGCCGGAGGCCCTGAGTCGCTCAAGGGAAGCTAGGGCAAGGGGCCGTTCGCGCGGCCCGATATCATCGCTGGAGGGCCTGCGAAGCGGCCTTGAGAAAGAGAGCCCTTGGCCTTTCCTTGCGTCATCCTGATCTTTCGTCAAAGAGCATCAGCCACGGCAGAACCATGGAAGGATCGATAGCTCATGGATAGGCCCTGCAGCGCCTGGCGGCTCTGGGTGGCGGCGATGTGGGTTGGCCGTCGAGAGGCGGCACCCCTCCATCGAACCACGGCCGCGGATGCGTTGGCAGAAGTCACCTGAGATGGCATAACCATTCCGCCCATGATGGCGCCACCCCGGTGCTGGAGTTGAACGCGGCGGGCGTGCCCACGGCCCGGGACACCTTTGGACCGCTGGGCCTGCTCTCCTGCCGGACCCTGGGACCGACCGACTCCTACAGCCGCTTCTACCTCTTCGACCCCACGGGCAACGTGGTGAACCGGCTGAACGAGGGGCAGGGCGTCACCAGCAGTTGCCTCTACGACGCCTACGGGAAGTGGGCGGACCCCAACACGACGGAGAGCACGGACCCCTTCGGCTACCAGGGGCAGTCGGGCTACTACCGAGACAGCGAGACCGGCCTCTACCTGTGCACCTTCCGCTACTACGACCCGAGGGAGGGACGCTGGCTGACCGAGGACCCCATCGGGTACGACGGGAGCGTCAACCTCTACGGATACTGCGACGGCGACCCCGTTGATGACCAGGATCCTTCGGGTCAGCGACCTGGGGACTGGTACCCATCGCGCGACGCTGCAGGCAAGCAGGCGGTACGGGATATCAACCCCGAGTCTATCCGGACAGGCACCGAGTTCTGGGGAGTCCTATACCGTGCAAAGGTTGGAGGGGCGACTCGCTACTCGTACACTTCGCCACAACCAGGCGGTGCCATCGCCAGCGGGGGCAGCGTGACCTATCCGGCGGGTACGGCCTTCTCCGGGACTTACCATACCCACGGCCGCTTCATGAGGCCGTCTGATGATGACTTCTCTCGTACAGATAAGCAAGAGCAGGACGCGGAGCGGGCGCCTGGCTATCTGGGAACACCGCTCCACAGGATCAAGAAGTATACTCCATTGCCGATCTCGGCAAAGAATCGGTCGTGCAGAGGGAAGGTAACGATACTTGGCAACACGGGATGAGGAGCTGAAGCTGTCTCCCGCCAAGTGACTGCGGGCCGAAGGATGGTCGCGATTAGGCAGGGCATCCATAGGGAATCCAGGAGGGACCAGAAATGAGGCGTGCGTGCTGGACCGTGATCGCCATGGTGCCACTGCTCTGTCTCGGCGGCTACCCGAGCACTGTCGCCGCGCCGGGTGGCGAACGCGCCACGTACCGGGAGGGCCGCGCCTGGTTGCCGCCGGGTGGTGCCGTCCCAAAGCAGAAGGTGGCTATACAGATCGCCGAAGCAGTCCTGGGTCCCATCTACGGTTCCCAGGCGGTCAGGAGTGCTCGGCCCTTCCGAGCTGTGCTCCGACGCGGAATCTGGACCGTGACAGGGCATCTGCGACGTCCTGCAAGCTACCAGTCCACCAACCCAAGAGCTCCCAACTTCAGAATCTACTTCGGGGGCGCGGCTCATGTGGAGGTCGCTCGCAAGGACGGGCGTATCCTTAACATTGATTGGCCGAAGTGAAGTCCTGTCATTAAAGGCGGAGCGTTTGGCAGTACTGAAGGATGGTGCCCTACGCGTCTGGGGCAGTGGGTGCGTCTAGGCTACCAGAGATCTCCGCGTGCCTACGCCGCCAGGCGGCCAATGGCCGGGGCGTATGGGTCTCGAGAGTAAGGGACTCCTTCGGCCACCAGGGGCAGGCGGACTACTACCGGGACAGCGAGACCGGACTCTACCTGTGCACCTTCCGCTACTACGAGCCGCGGGAGGGGCGCTGGCTCAACGAGGACCCCATCGGGTACGGGGGCGGCGTCAACCTCTACGGCTACGTGGGCGGCGACCCAGTGGGTGGAACGGATCCGATGGGTGAGCACACTATCGTGTTTGGGGGTGACAGACTGAAGGTCTTCGACGACAGCGGTCATCTGCTCAAGACGGTACCCGCGTTCTCCGGCATCCCTGGCATGACTGCCGACGACTCCACGGGTTTCCACGGGCCCACTCCCGAGGGGGACTACTGGGTGGACCCAGCTACGGTCCAGTGGCATACGCCTTGGTACAACCCGTTGTCCTGGGTCCCTGGGAACCCCCGCTACTCCACTCCTCTGAGCTCGTGGGGCAACTTCCGAGTGCCCATCACTCCGTCCGCCGGCACCGACACGCATGACCGGAACGGCATGTTCATCCACGGCGGTTCCGAGGTCGGCAGCCATGGATGCATTGACGTCGGGCCAAACGACAGGAGCGTCATTGAGGGCATCATCGAGAAGCACAAGGGCAGACTGAAGCTCCGTGTCGACTACAGCGGCTGGGACGGCAGGGTGCCGGGTGGCAGTTGGGATCTCTTCCTCTTCAGGCAGCAATCGCTGGAACCACGCCGGTGAGGGAGGCTTCCAGAGAGGTATACCCCCGCCCGCGAACGGCCTGTGTTCTGAGAGCGTGGGCAGTGCTCGCCCTCCTGTCTGCGGCAGGGATGTGGTCGTGGCACTACCTTGGCGACCGAGCTATCACTGTCTGGGTGGTCTCCCTCGCCCTGGTCCTACCCCTGGGGCTCTCCAGGTCACGGACGCTCAGCCAGTCACTCTCTCTCGAGGCCCTGGCGATCCTCGTGTTCCTTACCTCCCTCGCTACCTTTCAGGACTCGGCCACACTAGCCGATATCGCGGCTGGCCGGGTCCACGATGGGCTGTGGGCGGCAGCTGTGTTAGCCATACACCTGCGGACCAGGGCCATCCTAGCGCTGCTCTGCCTAGCGCTCGTCGCGATGGGCCTGGCTGTCATGCCTCTTGCGAGGGGTGACAGAGCCGTCCTTGCAGGGGGCCTAGGTCTGGCAGCCTCCAACGCGCTGGCTGGTGGTTTCGTCGCGCGCTTGCAGGACGCCCAGTCGGTGAATGCATCGCTGCTCGACGCGACGGGTGCAGGCATCATGTACGCTCTCTGGATTGGGCTCCTGCTCTTCACGCCATCTGTCCTGCGCCCAGGCAAGCCCAGGCGGGACTAGTTGGCCGCCAGCTCAGTCGTCCCGTCGGCCGCAGATGCGGCAGACGGGACCTGCTTCGCAGGCGACAGGGCCTCGACCTGACCTTCCTGACGCTCCGCACACCCTCCCGCGGTTCGACGGACCATCAAGCAGCAGCCCCAACCACGGGCAGGGAGTGCCAGAAGCTGCCTCCACGATGCCTGGGCGGGGCGGGCGGCCGCTAACACTACGGTGAGCGCGGACCCCTTCGGCTACCAGGGGCAGGCGGGCTACTACGGCGACATCGAGACCGGGCTCTACCTGTGCACCTTCCGCTACTACGAGCCGCGGGAGGGGCGCTGGCTCAACGAGGACCCCATCGGCTACGTCGGGGGCGTCAACCTCTACGGGTACTGCCAGGCAAACCCCGCTAACGGAGCCGATCCACGGGGCCTGAAGGTTCGTGTTCGGGTTGTGTACGGCAGGAGTGTGCTTGGCCGAATACCCTGGGCACCGGAGCATGTGTGGATCGAGATCTACGACGACAGAACGGGGAAGGCCAGTGAGGGCTATGGTCTATATCCTGACCTGTCGCTCTCAAATGGCGGCCTCTTGGGCCTGATAGGCATGCCCGGTGTTGTTCGTGATGAAGATGAGCACCTGAATGGCGAGAGGAGCAGTTATACGGACACCACTGCTGACCCGGCGAGGGTCCTAGCCACTGTCAAGGCCGACATGAAGAAGGCAGTCCCGTACAACATCATGGCGGGCGGGTGCTACGACTACGCCAGGGACGTGATACGCCGGGCCGGCGGAAAGCTTGGCAAGAGTCACAAGTGACACACGCTGCAACTAGCCACGACCAATGGACTGTGCCTAGACGTTGCTGACGCAACCGTAACCAGGCGCAGCCCAGGAGGTAGCGATGGACAGCCATGACCAACCGCGCGACCACCCTAGCCGGAGGGTTTCCAGGCCAGTTGAGCGCGTCCCGACACAGCAACTCCAGCAGCGCAAGACGCTTGTGCTCAGAGTCATCTTCGGTTCCATCTTTGGCGTCCTCCTGATAGGTGTAGTTCGGGACATCCTGAGATGGCGGCAGCGCAGGATGTCCCGGCGATAGGTGGCCATCACCACCGGTAGCAGCCCGCTGGGAATCCTGGGATAGGCCTTGGGTGAGGTCGCTCCGGCACACACGAAGCGCCTGAGGTGGCAGGTGCTAGACCCTGGGCCTACGGTGAGCGGTCCATCCCCGTTCGGCGTGTTCGTACCTGGACGGGACTAGCGAGCAGGGAGCCATGTGAGGGTGCGACAGGGGTCTGTCGGCTGACTAGAGGGCGGGCGCACCCACGGCCTGGAACACCTTCGGACCCCTGGGCCTGCTCTCCCGCCGGACCCTGGGTCCCACCAGCTCCTACAGCCGCTTCTACCTCTGAGACCGATGGCGCGCTTGCGCGGCACCCACGGGCAATGTGGTGAACCGGCTGAACGAGGGGCAGGGCGTCGCCAGCAGTTGCCTCTACGACGCCTACGGGAAGTGGGCGGACCCCAACACGACGGAGAGCACGGACCCCTTCGGCTACCAGGGGCAGTCGGGCTACTACCGAGACAGCGAGACCGGCCTCTACCTGTGCACCTTCCCCTACTACGAGCAATGACGCGCTAGCGCGTGACCCCAGGGAGGCGCGCTGGCTCAACGAGGACCCCATCGGTTACGGCGGCGGCGTCAACCTCTACGGGTATGTGGGCGGCGATCCGGTGGGTGGGAGCGACTCGTTGGGCTTGCTCCGCGAGGTCGTGCGGCTCGCATCCCATTGGGTGACTTGGGCCGACGGCTGGCCTGTTGAGTTCACGGCACCGATGCACTACTGGATCGAGATATGCGATCTGGATAGCCATAAGGCCGAAGGAGCGTGGGGATTCAACTCCCGCAACGGGTTCACTGCGAGTGCCATCCTCACCAAGGACGCTGGCTATGTGAAGGACGAGACCAAGTGCGCTCACCCAGAGAAGGGGCCCTACAACGGCTTGGGTGATCATTACTGGTCAGTGCCAGTTGACCCAGCGAAGGTCCGGGCCCTATGTCTAGCAGAAATGAGGCGTAGATCAGGGGGAAGTACAACCTCGAATGGTTCAATTGCCTGGACTGGGCCCTCATGATCCCGAGGAAGAATGGAGCCCCACGGTCCAGCTTGCAGAGGGGCGACTACCTTCCGGCTGACGTACACGCGATGGAGCTAGTTCGAGACAACCCTCCACCAGTTCCGATAAGCTACCCTCTTTTCCCACCCTAGACACGGGCACCATTCGGTGGGGTAGACGCTCGGTCTCACTCCGCGCGCGCCTGCCTCACACCCACGGTTGGCCCTGTCATTGACCGCCCTAGACTGTACCAGTAGGAGTCGGGTGGATCTGTACCACCCAGAGTCGCCCGATCTGTACCACCCGGAGTCGGGCGAGCTGGACCACCCCACCGCCGGCGGAAGTCGTTGCCTTCGACCAGCCTCT
>DASXUI010000660.1:0-9832 GCA_036504955.1 Armatimonadota bacterium | reverse complement strand
GCCCCCCGGGGGCCCAGCGCGCGCGGGGCCCCTTCTGTTTCCGCTCATGTCTGGGCAGGGACGCCCAGGAGAGGAGTCACGATGCCATGGGCAAAGCAGGCAAGGCTGCCAGGCCCGTACTGGGCCGCAACTGGGTGGCCGTTGGCGCGCATCTGCGGAGCGGAGCCGGCCCCCTGGAGAAGCGTGGCCGGCAGCGCCAGAAGGCCCTGCGTCAGGCCGACCAGAAGGAGCTTCGCCGCCAACTCCGCGACGACGATGGGGGCTGAGCGCGCGCCGACCACTCCCCCTGACGCCGGGCCACAGGAACCTTGCGGAGGCCACCAAGGGTGTCCGCCCCGATGCGTGGCGGGTCGGTGAAGGACGCTGCACGAGGGTCCGCGGCCGGGGAGTGGTAGCCTGGCCGGGCCCGGGGGCGCCCGGGGCCCCACCGGGCCTCGACGCGAACCCAGCCAGACACGGGAAGGCCCCCCAGAAACCTCCTGGGGGGCCTTCTCGTGTCTGCCGCTTGGCACAGGCTAGGCCTCGTTCAGGCCAGCCCGTACCAGCACGCCGGAGCAATCCGGCGCTGAGCGATGCCTACTGCGCGGAGTTGTCCAGCATCCAGGGGTTGCCAGGGTAGATGCCGGACTTGGCCACGAAGCCGGTGGTGGGAACGGTGGCGGAGATCTTCGCGTACTTCACGTGGGAGTCCGCGTACAGGTAGTTGGAGCCACCGGTGTGAACGTCGCGAGCGACGCCCCAGCTCGTGTCGTAGGTGTCCTCATTCCGCCAGGTGCCGACGGTATCCGCGAGGCCCTGGGTGATGTGGTACCACACGTGGATGTCGGCGGTGTTCTTGGCAGCGGGAGCCGCTTGCGCGGTGCTGGGAGCGGCGCCCTTGGCGGTCCTGGAAAACTCGGCCAGCAGGATGGTCTCGGAGGGGTTGGTTACACGGCCTTCACCCACAACCGCGCCGCCGGTGATCTTGCCGGTGGTCTTGTTGAGGGTGGGGAACTTAAGCGCGTTGCTGGCGGCAACGCCCATGAACTGGTCGTTGTAGCCGTAGCTCACGATGCGGGTCTTCTGCAGCTTGCCGTCGACGGTCTGCAGGGGCTGGTGGACAGAGTACTTCTTGAGGCTGCTGCTGGGGCACTTGTAGATGCCGTCGCCCTTGCTCTCGCTGAAGACCTGCTGGTCCCACGCGCTGTAGTCGACGCCCGCCTTGTCAAGGGTGGGGTTCGCCAGCAGCATGCTGCTCGGGTACTTCGAGTCCCAGCTGTTGGTGTACTGGGCGAAGGCCACGCCGAGCTGCTTCATGTTGTTCTGGCAGGAGGACTTGCGCGCAGCCTCTCGGGCCTTGGCGAAGACCGGGAACAGGATGGCAGCCAGGATTGCAATGATCGCAATGACCACCAAGAGCTCGATGAGGGTGAATCCTCGTCGATTGGATCTCCGTGGAAGCATGGTATCTCCTTTGGGGAATTGGGCTCTGGCTGGAGCCCGAAATGGGAAGGACGGATATGAAGTCTCAGCCAGGAGTGACACTGCCAGGCATCCCCCCTCTCCATAGGCAATGGAGTCCCGCTCCAAGGCCTACTGTATGTAGTCCCTGAGCTTGCGGCTACGGCTGGGGTGGCGCAGCTTCTTGAGCGCCTTGGCCTCTATCTGCCGGATGCGCTCCCGCGTCACCTTGAAGTACCTCCCTACCTCTTCCAAGGTACGGGGGTACCCATCGTCCAAACCGAACCGCATTTTGAGAACGTCTCGCTCTCGCTCTGTCAGGGTATTCAGAACGCTGGCTATCTGTTCCTTCAAGATGAGGGTAGAGGCGGCCTCATCGGGAGACACAGCCTCGTGATCCTGGATGAAATCCGCCAGGTGGCTGTCATCCTCCTCACCGATGGGGGTCTCCAAGGAGAGGGGTTCCGGAGCGATCCTCACGATCTCGCTGACACGCTCCGTCGGGAGGTTCATCTCCTTCGCGATCTCGTCAACGGTAGGCTCGCGCCCCAGGTCCTGCTGAAGCTGGCTTGAGGTCTTTACCAGGCGATTGATCGTCTCCACCATATGCACGGGGATCCGCACGGTCCGGCTGTGGTCCGCGATGGCACGGGTGATAGCCTGCCGGATCCACCACGTAGCGTAAGTGGAGAACTTGTAGCCCTTATGGTAGTCAAACTTTTCGACTGCCCGGATCAGGCCGATGTTCCCTTCCTGGATGAGGTCGGGAAAGGCCATCCCACGCCCACTGTACTTCTTAGCGATGGCCACGACAAGGCGGAGGTTGGCTCGGATGACCATCTCCTTGGCCTTGCGGGCGCTCTCGATCTGGCGCTCCAGGCGAAGCTGGTCCTCCACGCTCAGGCGGTCCCGATACTCGCGCAGCCGGGCCGTCGCCCGCTCCCCCATTTCAATCCGCTTGGCTAGCCGGATCTCCTCGTCGAAGCGAAGAAGGGGCGTGCGGCCAATCTCACGGAGCCACATACGGACGGAGTCATCGATGGGCCCCTCGACGGCGGCGATCTCCTCCTCGTGGTTTCCCATGTCGTGGCCATCGGTGGTTCGGTCGCTGGCCGTGGGCTTGGCGCGGTCCACGATCTCGATGCCCTCATCGTGCAGCGCCTGGTAGATCTCCTCTATCTGCTCCGGACTAAGGTCTTCGTTCTGGTTAAGGGCCTCACTAACTTGCTCGTAGGTCAGCACACCTTTCTCTTTGCCCAGCTCTAACAGCCGCCGGACGTCCGCGTTATCCTTTAGCTCCTGCGTCATTACCGTAGCCCTCACTATACTGCCAAGCTCACGTAAGCCCCAACGTCCAGGGGGCGCGGACCACCCAACTCACATCACTTACGAGACGTCGACGACTCGCAATCGATGCAGGCCTCCGGGTGCTCGCGGCGCGTTCAATGAACCTGCCGCAGGGCGGGCCGCCCCTGCCCGCCCGACCTCGGTGGCCCCCAGGCTCCCTTACGTGCGCATCTGGCGCGCCAACCTATCCATTGCGTCTACTTCGTCCCGACTCAGTGTTTCCCCTGCCAGCAGGCGCTGCCTCAGTCGCCGAAACTCCTGCCACTCCCAGTAAGATTCCAGCTCGATCAAGCACTCCTCAAGAGGGTGAGCCGGCTCCGGACTGGCGAGCAGCCGAGAGAGGATCACCTTCTGCCGTTCGTTTGCCTGGGACCACAGGCTCTGGTCCCAAGGACTGTCCTCTGATGCCGACCGCTCCAGTGTCTCCTTAAGGAAGCCCGCGAACGCCTGGCGTTCGGCGCTTCCAAAACGCTCGGGAGGGAACCTGGAGAGCACCTTCTCGGCCCCCTCACGCTCCTCGGCCGCCGCCCGAAGCACCGCGGCCTCCATACGAGTCAGTTTGCTTGCCGGCTGCTTGGGGGGCGTTGCGGAGGCGCGGGCAGGCCCATCCTCGGCCGTCGCCCTAGGGCTACCCGCCTGGGTCCGCCTCTGGTTCACCGCCCTCATCAGGTCGGCCTCTACCAGTGCCACCCTGTGTGACTCGCGGCCTGCCCACAGGCCAGACAAGCGGGAGCGCCAGTGATCGTAGGTGGCCTGATCCCGAACCAGGGCCAGCACCTCCACGGCGCCGTTCCACACCTCGCGGCGACCGGACTCACTATCGAGCCCATACTTACGTAGCAGGAACTCAATCTGGTAGTCCACGAGAGGCAGGGCGGCGTCCAGGCAGTCGGTGAGTCCCTCCGGGCCTGCCTCCTTTAGCAGGCTGTCCGGATCCTGCCCCTCCGGCAACACGGCCACCCTGGCGCCGAACCCCGCGGCCTCCAGCAGGGGCAGGGAGCGCAGGGCCGCGTTGTACCCCGCGGAGTCGCCATCATAGACCAGTACGGCCTCCTGGGTTACCCGCCTTAACGTCTTCAGATGCTCCGCCGTCAGGGCGGTGCCCAGGGTGGCCACCGCGTTGGAGAACCCGTGCTGGTGGCAAGCCAGCACGTCCATGTACCCCTCCATCAGGAGGACATACCCTTTCGACCTGATCTCCTCACGGGCCAAGTGCAGGGCGTAGACGGTGCGGCCCTTGTGGAAGGACTCGGTCTCCGGGGAGTTCAGATACTTGGGTGGGTCGTCTCCGAAGGCCCTCCCCCCGAAGGCGATGACCTTGCCCTTGTCATCCCAGATGGGGAAGATGAGGCGGTTGCGGAAGACGTCGTAGGACCCCTTGCCGTTCTCCCGCTCGCGCACCAGGCCAGCGCCCTGAAGGTCCTGCTCGGAGAAGCCCTTGCGAAGCAGATGGGTGCGCAGTGAGTCCCAGGAGTCTGGCGCAAATCCCAGCCCAAACCTGGAGGCGATGGAGGTGCTCACGCCCCGCTTCTCCAGGTACTGCTTGGCCTGGGCAGACCTGCCGAGCGCCGCCTGGAAGAAGGCCACCGCGTCGTCCATCAGAGCGCGTCCGGTCTCCCTCTTGGCACGGTCTTGTGCGCTCTCCTCGCGGAGGACTACCCCGCAGCGGTCGGCCAGCTTCTCCAAGGCCTCCCGGAAGGTGAGGCCCTCGGCGCGTTCCACGAAGGAGAGCACATCGCCCCCGATCCCGCAGCCAAAACAGTGCCATACCTGCTTCTCGGGGTGGACGCTGAAGGACGGGGTCTTTTCGGGGTGAAAGGGGCACAGTCCCAGGTAACGCTGGCCGTTCTTGCGCAGCTTCACGTAGCCGGAGACGACCTCCACGAGGTCCGTGCGCCGCTTGACCTCCTCAAGAGTGTCACTCCCAGACCGCACTCAGCTACTCCTCACAGGGCTTGGCCCCGGCACCCCCAAACAAGCACCCTCCTTGGGCGGGTAGGCCCTCAGAGGGTGCGAGTCAGGCAGCCTGTGGAGAGCCGCCCGCGATACCTGTTCCCGAACTGGCTCCGGAGCTACATCTCGGCGACTACGATGCGGGCAACCTTGCGGTTGATGAACTGGAAGGCAACGCGCGACCGGTTGCGGTAGTCCGCCACCACCACGCTTCCGGCGCCGGGCTGGGCCTGGGACTCCGGGAAGCCGTAGATCTTCAGGACCTTGCTGTAGCTATCACCGAAGGAAACCCCACGCTGGGTGCGCCCCAGAGAGTTCGGCTTCAGCCCGGTGGCCACGATCTGCACGACCCGGCCGTCTTCATCAAGCTGGAAGTCCAGCACGAGGCCCTGCTTCGGGTATCGATAGGTCCAAGTAGTCAGGCGACTGGTAAAGTCAGGGCTGGCACCGCTATCACCACCGGCGGTATCGCTGGTCCCCAGCGCCGCCCCCAAGGCGGCACCTACGGCCGGCAACGCGGCGGGGCCATAGGGACGGGGCCCGCCACCAGGAGTGGGTCCATAGGACCCAGGAGCGGGGCCGCCGCCTGGCGTGGGACCCATGCCAGGGGTCGGTGCGCCACCGGTGAAGCCGCCACCAGCGCCGCCCTGGTCCACGGGACCGTTTCCAATCTGGATATTGGTGGGCTCGCCAAACCGTTGAAGGATGGAGATGCCACGGGTGCCGATTCGGACTCCCGCCAGCGCCCTCTCCGGCAGAACGCGAGTGGGCGCGGCGGACACCGCGCCAAGCCCCATGCCCAACAGCGCCGTGGCAAGGACAGCTCCCAGGCGCACTCTTGGCTCAGATCTCAGCATTATAGCCCCTACACTCCTTCCACTTCGCTCCGCGCCTACAGGGAGCGGACCGCGCACTCTGGCGCGCCTGCGGCCCCATGGGCTCGCGGCGCTCCGCCGGCACCGGGTCCACTGGGCGGGCCTAAGGATGCCAAGCGGGCCAGCGACCGGTCTTCTGCACGCCTCTGTGGCGAAGCCCTCCGGCGGTGGCACTCATGGGAACTCTCATTCCTGTAGTTCTTCGGCTCCAAGGAGCGTCCTCCCTTACCTCGGGCGCCTGCGCGGGCCCGCCCGAAGGTTGACACCCCCGGTTCGGCCGGCCTAAGATGGGACGGCCTCGCGGCCCTGCCCTCCAGCCTAGCGTGCGCACGCCCTGCCCCGCCCCTCGAGCAGGTCGCCTGCCCCGCGGTAGGGCGACTGCCATGGTTATGACGTCCCTCACCCATCTCAATACTACAACGGCGAGCAACCCCAGGTATGAACATTCTAGTCCTTCATGGCCCCAATCTGAACCTCCTGGGCCTCCGCGAGCCTCAGGTCTATGGCTCAGAGAGCCTGGACCACATTAACGACAAGCTGCTTGAACTGGCGAAGGCCCTTGGCGCCGAGCTTCGAATCGCCCAGTCCAACTCCGAGGGTGAGCTGATCAACCTCCTTCACGAGGCCATAGGGTGGGCGGAGGGAATCGTGATTAACCCCGGCGCCTATACCCACTACAGCATCGCCCTGAGAGACGCCCTGGCGGCCCTCAGGCTTCCCACCGCGGAGGTCCACCTGTCCAACATCCATGCCCGTGAGGAGTTCCGGCGCCATTCGGTGATCGCTCCGGTTGTTATGGGCCAGATCGCGGGCTTCGGCGCCCAGAGCTACCTTCTGGGCCTGAGGGCCGTCGTCAACGCCCTCGAGAGGAGCCGCCAATGACCGCGCGACTAGCGAAGTTAAGGGACCTTCTCTCACAGGACGGCGCGCCGGCCCTGCTGATCACTAACCTGGAGAACGTACGCTACCTCAGCGGGTTCACAGGCAGCGCCGGGGCAGTCCTCGTTACCTCTGAGCGCGCGCTGTTCTTCGCGGACCCCAGATACCACGACCAGGCCCGCCAGCAGTGCCCAGACCTGGAGATCATCTGCTATGAGGGCTCCGTGGACCGCCTGGAGGCCATTGCCCAGCAGCTCGCCGCCCATCAAGTGAAGGCGCTCCGCTTCGAGGCCGCCCATCTCAGCTACTCGGAGGCAGAGAAGACCAGGAAGACCCTGGCGGGGGTTGAGCTCGAGCCCTCCGAGGACTTGGTGGAGCGCCTGCGCCAGGTTAAGGACGCCGATGAGGTCGAGGCAATCCGGCGCGCGGTAACCCTGGTAGACCGAGCCTACTCCCACATCCTGACCAAGCTGGCTCCGAAGATGTCGGAGCGAGACGTCGCGCTCGAACTGGACTTCTTCATGCGGCGCAATGGAGCGGACAAGGAGGGGTTCGATACCATCGCTGCCTCTGGCCCCAACTCCGCCTACCCGCACCACCACCCGGGCTCACGCCTCCTTCAGCGTGGGGACCTGGTGAAGATGGACTTCGGCGCCTACATGGGTGGCTACAACTCAGATATCACCCGAACCGTCTGCCTGGGACCTGCCACGGAAAAGCAGCGCCAGGTCTACTCCGTGGTACTGGGCGCGCAGTTGGCCGCTCTGGCCGCCATCCGGCCGGGGGTTCCCGGCCGTGACGTGGATCGGGTGGCCCGCAACTATATCGCCGCCCACGGGTACGGCGACTACTTCGGCCACGGCCTTGGCCACTCCCTGGGCCGCGAGGTCCACGACGGGCCGGGCCTGAGCCAACGCAGCACCATCACCCTCTCTCCGGGCATGGTGGTGACCGTGGAACCCGGCATCTACATCGAAGACTGGGGTGGCGTCCGAATCGAGGATGACGTCCTGGTAACCGAGGACGGCGCCGAGGTCCTCACCCAGAGCACCAAGGAGCTGATTGAGATCTAGGGCGGTTCGTAGGGTCGTAGGGTCGTAGGAGAAGGGCCTCGGAGGGCGGGGACCAGTCGGACGAGTCGGACCCGTCGGACTGCAAGGGCCCTGGCCGCAACGCCGCGCACGACAGACCGGGCAAGGCCCTGATCGTCCGACCGGTCCGACTCGTCCGACTGGTCCCCGCCCTCCGAGGCCCTTCTCCTACGACCCTACAACCCGCCCCTAAGTGAACATGATCTTGTGGCGACGCAGGTGGACGCTTAGCAGCAGGCCCACGGCGACGCAGTTGGTCATCATGCTGCTGCCCCCGTAGGATAGGAAGGGCAGCGGCACCCCTGTCACGGGCATCACCCCCAGCGTCATCCCGATGTTCACCACCGTGTGGAAGGTGAACATAGCGACGATTCCCGCGCACATAAGCTGCCCCTGAAGGTCCTCACAGGTCCTGCACACCGCCAACCCCCGGGTGATGAGTATCCAGTAGAGCAGCAGCACGGCGGCGCTCCCGGCGAAGCCCAACTCCTCACCCACCACTGTGAAGATGAAGTCGGTGTGCCTCTCCGGCACAAAGCGCAGCTTCTTCTGCGTCCCCGCGAACAGCCCCTTCCCTGTCTCCCGTCCTGAGCCGATGGCGATACGGGACTGGCGAATGTGGTACCCGATGGTCTCCCCTTCGCTGTCCAGAGCGGGGTTCCACAGGATCGCCAGCCGGTTCTTCTGGTAGGGCTTGATCACGTCTGTGTGCCACAGAACGCCGAAGGCGCACAACCCGATCAGGAGCACGGCTAGAAGGTGCTTCAGTTGGGCCCCGGCGGTGGCTGTCATGGCGAACCAAATGGCAACCAGAACAAGGGACGTCCCCAGGTCAGGCTGCTTGAAGATGAGCAGCATCGGCGGCCCCATGTGCAGCAGGCTGCGCCAGAGCACGCCGGGGGTGTCGATCTCGGCAACGTCCTTCGTGAGCAGGGCCGCCAGTGTGACTATGAGAGCCAGTTTCGCCAGCTCAGAGGGCTGCAGGGTCATCGGCCCAAGCAGGATCCACCGCTGAGCTCCCTTGGACTCGTTTCCGAGCACCAAAACGGCGGCCAAGCAGATGAGGTTGGCTATGTAGACGGCTTTGGAGTGACGCGTCAGAGCCCGGTAGTCATGACGGGCCACGAAGACGGCCAGCCCCAGCCCAATGATGGCAGCCTCCACCTGGCGCACGACGAATCCCGAGGCCGGCGAGCCCGTCGCACTCCCGATGAAGACGATGCCGGCGAGTGACAGGATCAGCGGGACGGCAACTAGGACGGGGTCCGCTCTCTGGCGTGAGGACAGGTCTATCAAGTGGGGACACCTCTAGCTTGCGTCTTGGAGTCGATGCCTGTGCTTGCTCGCGCCACTCGCTGGCGCGCGGGAACTGACCGCGGCGGGTGTGGCCGCCGGCGATGGAGCGAAACGGAAGCCCGCGGAAGGCGTCTACCAGGTGTGAGGGGCGCCCCGTGCATCACGCTTCACGGCCACGCGTCGAACAGGGGTGGAATGGTCCTAGCCGTGGGAGAAGCAGGGCCACGCGAGTCGGGCGGAGCCCAGTCACCAGTTCGGAACCCAGAGCAGCCGGCCCTCTACCGCGGCGCGCATCTCCAGGCGCAAGGCCGCGCCGCTCGCCTGAAGGATACGCACACGCCCTCTCGAATGTACCTGTTGACACCTCGCATGACTTGCCGTACGCCCCTAGTAGCCCTCTGTGTTCTCCTCACCTCGGCCTGCAGGGTCACCTGGGCCGAGGCCCAGCCGCTTTCGCCTGCCGAGCCCCCCGCCGTTCGGGCCGAAATGCTTCCCAACGGGTTGAGGCTGATCGTCAAAGAAGACCACAGCCTTCCCCTGGCAGCCCTGGAGCTCTGGGTGCGGAGCGGCACGGGCAGCGAGGCGGAGGGGCAGCACGGAGCTCTGCACTTGCTGGAGCACCTGGCCTTCAAGAAACGCGCGGGATCCGCCGCGCGCCCCGACGAGGTGATCGAGAACCTTGGCGCCACGCTGGAGGCGGCAACCTCCAAGGACTGGGTCCGGTTCCATACCACGGTGCCGGCCGCCGCGGTCGATGCAGCCCTCCGCATTCTGGCCGAGGTGGCGTCGCCGCCTGCCATCGAGGCGGCCGACCTGGACCGCGAGCGCGCGGTGATAGCCCAAGAGATGGTCCGAACTCTCTCCGAGCCCCTGGATGCTCTACTCCTCAGGCTGGCCTCTGAAGCGATGACGGGCCCTTACGCTCGCCCCTCCGTGGGCACGCCGCAGGAT
>DASXUI010000659.1:0-13829 GCA_036504955.1 Armatimonadota bacterium | reverse complement strand
CCGGCGAGGTAGGGTGAACGGCGGGGCGTAAGGTCGTGGGGTCGTAGGGTCGTAGGGGAAGGGCCTCAGAGGGTGGGAGGTGGGGGGAGTGCCGGGCTGATGAACGACCTGGCAGGAGGGCCTTCGGCCAAGCTGGGAGCTGGCCCGGCTCATACCTAACGAGCGGGTTGAAGCTCCTGCTGCGAATACCTAGGTCCGGGCAACCTGGCAGGGCCTGACTTGGCCGAAGGCCCTGGTGCCGGGTCGTTCGTCGGCCCGGCACTCCCCCCACCTCCCAGCCGTTGAGGCCCTTCCCCTACGACCCTACGACCCCACGACCTTACGACCCGCCTTTCACCCTACCTCGCCTGGGCGACTGCCTCTTGGGGGGCAGTGCGGCCTTCGAGGCGGACCTGATGGAGTCGGGCGAGGGTTGGGGGGAGAGTGGCGCGGCAGAACTCGTCGCTCAGCTTGATGGCGGAGGCGGAGTCCTTACGCAGGGGTACCAGCACGCGGACCAGGGCGCCCAGGGGGACCTCGCGGCGGAGGCGTTTCCAGAGCTGCATCGCCTGGAAGCGTACCAGGTTGTCCGTGGCGTAATCGCCGTCGGTGAAGAAGTAGGTTGCCAGCAGCGCCTGGCCCTTGTCGTTCGCCATCAGGGCGCGAGTGGCGGTGATGGAGCGGCCCGGCAGCTCCAGCGGGGCGTGCCTCTGGTCGATCACCTCCCAGCCTCCGCCGGGCATGCAGTAGCCGGGTGTGTGGACACTGCGCTTGCGGCTGCCGGCAATGACCGCCAGCTCCACCTGATCCCCACGCTTGGACTCGTAGTGCCGCAGCAGGACGGCATCAGGCTGGAGGACCTCGAGCTGGTCCTTGGGCACCGACAGGTCCGAGGTACGCCAGTCGCGGAAGGGCAGGGACAGCGGGCGTAGGAAGTCGCGATCCACCAGCGCCGTGTTCTGGAGCCCGGTCGCCCAGCGCGCTCCCAGCAGCCCGAGTAGAAGCAGCCCATTCACCACCAGTAGGCGGTAGCGCATCATGCCGCTGCCTCCGGCTCCGAGCTCTGGGCGCTCTGAAGGCTGAGCAGCGCCTGGCGGACAGCCAGGATGCCGATGGAGCAGAAGAAGATGAGCACGGGCGCCTCGTGGTCGTGGACCCAGGTGGCGAGGGCGGGGCTGTAATAGGCGCCCGCAATCAGGATCAGCGTCAGCCGAACGGTGTTCGCCAGCAGAGTCAGCGGCACCATGGCGGCCACCATGAGCGCCCGCCACCACAGCTTGACTGGCGTGTGGTAGGCGATGAGGTACCCCAGCGACAGCAGCACGATCATGGAGGTCAGGCCGCTGCACTGCTGCGCCACGAGCACGGAGTAGATTGGCTTCGCCGTGGGGCTGGTCTGGACCGCCAGGTGGACACCCTCTCGCACGATGGGGACGCCCAGGATGCCGGCGAAGAGGCCCGCGTAGGCGCTGCTGGTGAGCTGCAGCGGGAAGGCCAGTTTCTCGCTGAGGGTGGTGGGCCACGGAATGACGAAGGCCAGGAAGCCCAGCGCGCCCAGGCAGACCTGGAAGGCACGCGTGCCGCCCAGATACCAGATCACGCCCAGGGTCACTGCCAGCAGCGAGAAGGCCTTGAGGAAGACGATGTCCGCGAACATCGAGGCCAGGTGTAGCAGCAGAGCCGGGATCAGCAGCGCCAGGCCGGCCGGGTGTGCCGCGTCCCAACGGCCCAGCTCCCCGCGGCGGTACCACAAATGCACCAGGGCTAGAACGAAGATGGCCGGCCCATGGGAGAGGCTCTCGTCCTTGCGCCAGGTGACCCAGAGCGCGGAGAGGACCGGCGCCCACAGCATGGCGCCCAGCCCCAGGAGGGCGCCCCACCCCAGCCACTGGCCCGCCCCTCGAAGGCTATCCTCCTGAGGCGGAGCCAGCGGCGCACTATCAGCCCTAACCATGGCGGCCTAGTACCCGCGCAGGATCAGCCCGGCGAAGGGAATCAGGCCGAGGGCTGCGTCGAAGAAGCTGCGTCGAACTCGGGGCTCCTTCTCCGGCACAAGGATGCGGTCGCCCGGCTTGATAGGCACGTTCTGTGTCTCGTCGCCACTGGCGAGCTTCTTGTAGTCGATGACGGCCATGCCCTTGGAGGCGAACTGGTCCTTCTTCGACTTGTTCGCGGCCTGGAGTGCCGCCAGACGGTCGTCCTTGGGGTCCTCCGGAGCCAGCACGATCCGCTGCTCCACCGCGCGCTCGTTGAGGCCATCGGCGGCCACCACGGCGTCCAGCATCTTCATGCCGGGCCGGACCACGAAGCGGCCCGCGCGGCGCACGCCGCCGATGATGGCGAACTGCTTCTTCTCGTTGTTGGGAACGAAGACCACGTCGCCGGGCTTCACCATCACCGCGGCGTCGGCGCTGCCCGTCTTGCCGGCGGCGGCGTCCTCCAGGTTCACCTTCCGCAAAGTCTTGCCGTCACGCTGGATCTCCACCTCGGAGCGGTCCGCGGAGTCCGTGAACCCCCCGCCGACCGTGGCGATGAAGTCCCACACCTGCATCTGGCTGGCCAGCGGCTTCTCGCCGGGCACCTTCACCTCGCCGCGCACCACGGCGGAGCCGAGGATTCGGGACATCACCGTAAGGTGATCTCCCGGCTGCAGCTCCAGGTCGTCCTTCTGCTCGCCGCTGCGAATGCTGGACATATCCACCATCATCGGTAGGCTGCTGCCCTGGTGGCGCAGCGCGATGCGGGTCCAGTCCGCCTGCTCCGTCGGCCCGGCGCTCATGATCGCCGCGTAGGCCGTCCTGTAGTAGTCCAGCGACCTCATACCGGCGTTCTTCACCTCGCCGTCGATCTGCACCAGGTGCGTCTGGAGCGAGGGCACGGTGACGGTGTCGCCAGCGGAGATGGGGGTGTTGAGCGCGTTATCCTTGAGGATGGCCTCCAGGTCCCGGACCTCCTCCGCCTTGGTCTCCTTGCGCACGATCTTGATGTGCTTGGTGTCGGCCGCGGCGGTGGGCTGCCCGGCCTCCGCCAACACGTCCAGGAGGGTGCTATCGGACCGTACGCGCACGGCGCCCGGCTTCAGTACCTCGCCGTAGACCAGCACGCGGCCCCCATACTCGCCCACGATGGAGAGGGTTACCTCAAACAGCTTCAGGTACTTGGTGAGCCCCTTGGTCAGGGTCTCCTTCGCCTGGTCTGGGGTTTGGCCGCCCAGGTGAACCTTCCCCAGCATATCCATGGTGATGTCGCCCTGTCCGTTGACGGTGTACTCCTTGGACAGGCTGGGCTCGCCGCTCACCTGGATGGAGAGAAGGCTGTCATTCTGAATGGTGGGCTCCGCGGCGCCCGCGATCCGGGGGCTGAGGCCGACCATGAGAGCCAATACCGCCAGCAAGAGGGTCCGGACACCCCAACCGATCGCGTTCCTAGACATCTGTCGACTCCTTGGAGAAAGGGGCGAACGCGCGGGCACTCTGGGGCAGACTCACGCAGAAGCCCACGCCGCCAAGGAGTATGTGCTCTCTGGGGATGGGGGTGTGCAGTTGGGGAGAGGGCGGGTCGTAGGGTCGTAGGGTCGTAGGGAGGGGCCGAGGAGGGTGGAGGGGCGGGGACCTGTCGGACGGGTCGGACCGGTCGGACGGTGAGGGCCTTGCGGGCAGCTCGGAGGTGTAGCCGCAGGCGATTGCCGGGGGCCGTCCGCCGTCGGGCACAACCTCACGGCGGCTGTCTTGCGCCCAACCTCCGAGGCCCTTCCCCTACGACCCTACGACCTTACGACCCTACGACCCTATCTGGTGAGCGGCACCACCACCCGCACGGGGGCGGCCAGGTTGGGGTCGGCGGTGCGCTCGAGGCCAAAGCAGTAGGTTCCCAGCGTGGGCTTCAGCTTCAGAGTCTGGGTGGGGCCGCCTTCCACCGCCACTGTGACCGGCTTGGTCAGGTCCACCAGCTTCGCGTCCAGCCACAGCGCGACCTCGCTCTGCTTGTCGGCCTTCAGGGTGATGCGGTTGCCCTCCACCTTCGCCTCCAGGTGGCCGCCTTCGGCGGGCTTCGGGGCCTCCAGCCAGTAGAAGCGCTGCAGCACGGTGTCGGACTGGGTCCAGACTACCTGCTTGGGCCAGGCGTCGCGTGGCTCGCTCTTCAGCATCTCGGCCAGCTTGTCGCGGTCCGGCACGAAGTGGCCGGTGTTCTCCTTCAACTCCAGGCGGCCGGGGTACCCGCCGTACTCCTTGCGCCACTCCTCAACCTTCTGTGCGAACTTCTGGCAGCGGTCCGCGCGGCCGTAGGCGGTGTCCAACACGCCGACCATGTAGGTGAAGGGGACGTCACGGAGGTTCTCACCCAGGGTCTCGCCGTCGGTGGGAGCGGAGGCGGAGGCGTGGATGGCGGCGAAGCGATACGGGATCTTGGGGCCGATCACGAAGGCGCCGTAGCCGCCGTGGGACGCGCCCAGGGTGTAGACCCGGCTCGGGTTCACGTCGGCGAAGAGGACGAACTGCTGGATGAGGCGCTCCACCAGCGGGCAGATGGCGTCGTCGTAGAAGCCGTTCCACTCATCGTTGGGCGCCCGGAGCGCCAGGTACACGTAGCCACCGGCTTCCGGGTGATCGTGGTAGTAGGAGCTGAACATCCCCTCCCACTCGCGGTCGTTCACGGCCTTGGGAGCGCCGCCGCCTCCGTGCATGGCGATGACCAGAGCCCAGCCGTCCGCCGGCTTGGTGCCGACCGTGCGCCAGAGGTAGGGGCTCCTGCGGTCAGCAGTGGCGACGATCTTCTGGTCGAACTCCTGGCGCAGCGCCGCGTGGGCGGACGAGGCGCGGTAGGCGCCCCAGGCCAACCTGCCGAGGGCAGGGGTGTAGGGCACGGACTGAAGCGCCTTCTCCGCCGCCGCCTTCGCTGCCTCGTCCGTGCCGAAGCGGTCGTGCAGCAGCTTCGGAAGCTGCGAGGGAGACAGCTTGGCGGGTGCCCGAGAGGCACCGGAGCCCGCGCGTGGCGCCACCGTGAGAGTTACCAGCGTCTCCGCGCCCGGCCCAAGGCTGACCTCCTTGGCTGCGGTCTGACCTTGGTACTCGGCGGTGACCGTGAACCGGGCGGGCGGATCCGACTTCGGCACGGCGAAGCCGAGGTGGTCGTTCATGTCCGCCGTGTCGGGCTTGCTGGTGCCGGAGAGGGAAAGGTCTCCGGGACCCTTGACGGTGACCTTCGCCACCACGCGCTTGCCCTTCGCGTCCACGACCTTCACCAGCAGGCGCGTCTTGGCGGGGTCCGCCGCGGGAGCTTTGCCGGTGTAGCGGTCGGTGACATTCACCGCGGGCACCCAGTCGAGGTCGCGAGCCCACACAAGGGGGAAGGCGAGGCCGGTCTTGCGGAAGCTGCTGGCGTAGATGGCGTGCTCGGGCTGATCCTTGATAGCCTTCGAGGCATCACCAACAAACCAGCCGCGATCCAGGCCCTGGGGGTCGGGCTCCGCGGCGCCCAGGAAGTGCCAGCCGCCGTCCCAGGCCTCCACCCAGGTGTGGTTGCCGCGCATGTTCGTCCACAGGGGGGTGCCGGCCACCCGCGCGGGGATTCCCACGGAGCGGCAGGCGTCCACCAGCAGGATGGAGAGGCCGGAGCAGGTCGCCTTGCCGCTCTCCATGGTCTCGATGGGGCTCTGGTCCGGACGCTTGCGCTCCGTGGAGTAGCGGACGTTGACCAAGGGGAACAGCTTCTCGTTAAGCCGGCGAATGGCCTCGGTGGCCGTCTTGCAGCCCTCGATCAACGGCAGGCACTTGGCGCGCAGGTCCTCCCGGAAGACGTCGCGCCGCTCGTTGAGACAGGCGTAGGGCAGCACGTCATTAAGAAAGACGTCCTTGGGGATGCTCGCCTTCCACGGCGCCTTCGCCAGCGCCTCATAGGCCTGAGAGACGTTGCCGAGCAGGAAGCCGGCGGAGAGGGTCTTCAGGTCCTGCTCCGGCATGTTCTCCAGCAGGAAACGCAGGCCCTCACGCTGGGGCGCGGGCACCTTTCGCCACGCGGCCTCCAGCTCCGGACGGTTCACTCCCGCCGACTTCAGCGCCGCCGCCACGCCCTTCGGCACGGTTACCCGAGGCGTGACGGGTCGCCGGGGCGCGGGAGCCGCCGAGGCAGCGAGCGCACAGCCCATCAGCACCAGCAGGAGCGCGGGCTTCAGCGCGCCCTGCGTAACAAGAGAGCCCATTTCCACCCGATACTCCTTTGCTCCATGAAGGCCAGCCCACGCTACGCGCCGCGAGCCTAGGGTACCTGCCCCGACCAGGGGCCGCGTGCCGCATGCGGCCAATGCCGGCTAGAAGATAAACGTCCGATAGGTACTCATGCCGAAGACCCAGCCTATCAGCGACCACAGGCCCGCGATGATGTAATCCCCCAGTATGAGACCCGTGAAGAAGGGCAGCAGTCCCCGGTACAGCTTGATGCCGCCGTAGCGGACCACCAGCAGTTTGATCAGCCAACCCACGAAGAGCGCCGACCAGAAGTACTCCAGGGCATAGCTGTTCGCCAGCGCGTAGCCGATGGGGTGGAAGGGCCACCAGAAGAAGGCCGTCTTCGCCAGCGCCAGCCCCAGGGTCACCGCCGCTCCCAGGCCCGCGAAGCCGAGGCCGAAGGGGTCCGTAGGGCGCGGGTTGTCCTGCCAGTCGGCCAGGCGGGTGAAGGCCTCCCGGCCGATGCCCGTTGAATAGGAGGCGATGCGGGCCGTTGCCTCGCCGTTGCGGTAGAAGACGTCCAGCAGCGCCCATCCCCCGGCGAGGGCGCCCACCACGGCCGCCAGCACCATCGCCAGGATCATCCGCCGCGCGTCCATGCGGTTGGTCTGGGCCAGCTTCAGGCCCTCCAACTGGTGCGGCATCGGGTGAGAGCGGTAGCCCCGGTTGAACCAGAACATGTAGGAGAGCAGCGTCAGGTTCTGCGTGCCCAGTGCCTGGGTGCCGAAGAGCATCACCATCAGCTTCTCCGGGTTCACCCAGTTGAGCTCGTGCGCCGGAGGCCCCAACTCCGCCCGCACGCGGGTGATGCCCAGCGACAGGATCAGATAGAAGGCGAAGTAGATCACCGGCAGCCACCAGGACATGCCGGCGACCATGCAGGCCCCCACCAGCAGCACCATGCCGCCCAGGATGCCCAGCAGCGCGCTCCGGTAGGTCATGCCGGCCTGGGGGTCCTCCCCCTCGGGCCCGCCCTTCCACGCCTGCTTCAGCACGCCGATCACGTAGCTGCGGGAGATCCAAACCAGCGCGATGGAGAGACCCATCCACGCGCCGATCCCCTGCTCCGCGACGTAGGGGATACGAGCGCTCACGGAGGAGGCCCCCGGGTCACGCAGCCCGAAGGCCACGCACCCCACGTCCACCAGCTTCCGAAAGACGTAGAAGAACCAGCAGGAGAAGGTCAGGTCCAGCGGCAGAAAGTAGGCGAAGCCGATGGCGAAGGGGAAGAACCCAATCCTCAGTCCGGCCAGGCCGTTCCACGGGGCGGTCGTGAAGAGGAAGCTGACGTCCTGTAACTTCAGGTACAGCTCCGGCACCGAGGGATAGAGGTAGTGCAGGTTGTTGAATGTCTGGATGACCACCGGGATCGCGAAGCCCATCCACAGCAGGCGGCTGTTGTAGGTGGTCTTGTTGGTGATCGCCAGGGGTAGCTGGACCAGTGGGAAGCTCAGCCGCTCGTTGTCCATCCACTGCTTGCGCACCAGTACGTTCAGGCACAGCATCACGTAGGTGAGGACGGCGAGGAAGCCGACCCAGAAGGCCATGGGCGTCAGCCAGGCCATCAGGTTATGCCTGAGGTAGAGGCTGGAGTTGCCCGCGTAGTAACCCTGCAGGGCCGCGTGGTCCTGCACCGTCCACCACTTGGGCGCGTACTCGTAGAAGCGGCTGTAGCGGTTGCCGGGGTCCGCGAACCAGAAGAGGTGCCCCAGCATGGGGGGCAGGTTCTCCATGGTATCGCGCCCCATCATGGCGGACGCCACGCTGAGCATCACATAGACGGTGAGTAGCTCCGACTGCGTCAGGGCCACGGAGGGCCACCGGCGATGCACCAGCATATTGAGGCCGGTGAGCACGAAGATGAGGAAGACTACGTGGAAGAAGAGGCTGACACAAGTTGTGTCCAGTGAGTTCCACTGGACCTCCATCACCGCCATCCAGTAGCAGTTGAGGGGTATAAGCAGTAAGCCTAGGAGGATGGATCGCCAGGAGACCCCGCGGCCCTTGGGCGCCTCAGGCGCCACCACCGGCGCTGCCTCCTGCTCAGTTGTAGGCACAAACACTCCTTCCTCGGCTGCGGTGGCTCAGGCCACCGCCCGGCAGACTGCCCCACCACAGAGACACAGAGGGCACAGGGAAACTCAGAGAAGGGCGGGGACTAGCTAGAAGACCGCACGCCAGTCGCCCTGCCGAACGCGGGCCAGCTTCCGAGGCCCCATCACCCCTTCACCTCTTCCCGCCCTTCTCCGTGCCCCTCTGTGCTCTCTGTGTCTCTGTGGTGATGCTGTCTACCGCCTGCCAGTTCTGCCGCACGGCGATGTCGGCGATAACCGGGCGGTGATCGGAGCCCTCCGGGGGGCCGGTCCAGCAGCTCACGGGGGTGAGGTGGGGGCTGGTGAACACGTGATCGATGCGCAGGTAGGAGTGGCGCAGCCTGACGTAGTGGCCGTAGGTGTAGCCGTAACCGTTTCCCACTGAGCTGAAGGCGTCCTCGAGGCCAGCGCGCTCGAATCCCTTGCACACTACTGAAGGCATGGGGGCGTTCAGGTCCCCGGCCAGGAGCACCGGGCCCTCCTCCTGCCTCAGCCTGCGCTTCAGCACGACCGCCTCGCGAAGCCTCAGGTCTACATTGTCCTGGAAGGCGGGGATGCCCTCTTCCCAACCCCAGCGAACGGAGTTCAGCCCTTCTCTAGGGGTGATCAGGTGGACGTTGTAGATGGTGACCGCCTGGTTGCCAACCCTCACGCGGCCCCGCAGGTAGCGGAAGGTGCCGCCTCCCGCGCCTTCGACGGCCTCCATCTCGTGGGTCACGCCGAGCAGCGGGAGGCGCGTCGCGAATACGTACTGGTCCACCGCGAAGATGCTGAACCCCGGCAGCATGGCATGGAGCGCGCCCTGGTTGAACTGGTAGGCGTCTTGCAGCAGGAGGACGTCGGGGTTGGCCTCACGGATGGCGTCCAGCGCGGCACGGGTGTCCCGGCGGCCCCACTTAATGTTGTAGGTCATGACCCGGAACCGCTTGGTGCCGGGGATGGCCCGCCCGGCCAAAGGGTGCCACTGAAGTCCCATGATGGGGCCCAGGGCCCACGCCAGCCCAAGAAGCGGCAGCCAGGCCAGCCTGGGGCGCGTTGTGACGAACAGCGCCAGCACCGCCAGCCCCGGCAGCGCCCAGATCCACTGGGGCAGGAACAGGTTAAGTCCACTCCACCACCAGCGTTCCGGGCCCAGCACGTTCGCGACCTGAACCAAAGCCAGCAGGAAGGCGTAGACCGCCATGACCCCCAGAGGCCACCGCCTCCGCTTGGACCGCCTCCGCGTGACGGGCTGGGGTTGTATCTGCTCCGTGATGATGGCTCTCCTCCTACCTCATTCTACGCCCTAGCCGCCCTCTAGGCCTTCACTACTGGGCACGCGCGACGAGCGAAGAGGCGAGAGGCCTGAGGGGGCGAAACGGCCTCAGCACGGTGGGGAGAGCAGATGCATGGGGCCCCGAGGCGGTCGTGCCGGGGTTCGAGCCCGGCGCATGCGGTGGCCTCCCGCCCCCCTTGCATCCACTCCCCTCTACCTACTGGGGCCCTTTGACCCCCTCACCCCCTCACCCCCTCGGCCCTCTCACCTCCACAAGCACCTAGGCTCCCGCGCCTGGCCGTGCACGCCCCCAAGCAACTCGTGCACCTAACAAGCGTGGGCAGCGCACTGCATATGGAGAGGACAGGCCGCCCGGGGATGAGGTGCCATGCTGGTCGCGATGGTTGTGTTCTGGGGCGCCTGGGGGCTGATCGTTTACACCTATGCCCTCTACCCCCTCCTGCTCGCCGTGCTTGGGCGCCTGCGCTCCGCAGAGACGGAGGCAGCTCCTCCGGACGCCACCAGCGAGCTGCCTCGGGTGGCGATGGTTGTGGCCGCCTTCAACGAGGCCCGGATACTGCCTCGAAAGCTGGCTAACACTTGGTCTATTGACTACCCAGCGGATCGGTTCCAGCTCTTCGTAGGGTCGGACGGCTCGCCCGACGCGTCCGCCGAGGTACTCAACGCCTGCGAGGACCCGCGGCTCCGCGCCTTCTGTTTCGCCGAGCGCCGGGGGAAGATTTCAGTTCTGAATGACCTGATGGCGCAGGTGGACGCGGACATCGTGGTCATGTCCGATGCCAATACCATGTTCGAGCCGCGGTCGGTTCGACGGCTGGTTGCCCACTTCGCGGACCCCAAGGTGGGATGCGTCAGCGGAGAGCTTCTGCTGGAACAGGACGGCGGCGTGTCCGGAGAGGGATTGTACTGGAGGTACGAGGGGTTCCTGAAGCGTCAGGAGAGCCGTCTAGGCTTCCTGATCGGCTGCAATGGCGGGATCTTCGCACTGCGGCGCGGCCTGTACGAGCCCTTGCCGGCCTCGACCATCGTTGAGGACTTCGTGCTGAGTATGCGGGTGCTGGAACGCGGTTACCAGGTGAAGCTGGAGCCGGAGGCCCGCGCCACGGAGCCGCCCTGCCCCACCGCCCGCGCGGAGATGACCCGGAAGGTACGCATCGGCGCCGGCAACTTCCAGGCCCTGGGGCTCACTCGCAACCTGCTGCATCCCCGCTACGGCCTGCCCTGCCTGGGCTTCTGGAGCCATAAGGTACTGCGGTGGATGGTCCCGCAGCTCGTGCTGGTGGGCTTGGTCGCCAACCTGTTCCTGGTTCGGACCCCGGCGTACTCCGCCATCCTCGCCGCCCAGCTACTGGGCCTGGCGGTCGCGGCCTGGGCCAGCCACAAACCCGAGGGCCAGCGTCCCCCCCGATGGACCCGCCCCATCAGCTACTTCTACCTGATGAACTACGCCCTGCTCTGCGGCTTCTTCCGCTACCTCTTCCGCACCCAGCGAGTCACCTGGGACCGAGCGGCCAGGTAGCGCAGGGGATAGGGGGCTGAGGGGACTAAGGGACTGAAGGGGCTGAGGGGAAGGGCCTCAGATGCGCGACCCGGGTCCCTCTCCTCAGCCCCTTCAGTCCCCTTAGTCCCCTCAGCCTCTATCCGGTCTACGGTACCGTGTAGGTGATAGTGAGGAGCGGGCGCTGGGAGGCTTTGGACTGCTCCGAGGAGTAGAGCCACAGCGTCTTGTCCAGCACTGGGTTCGCCAACACGATGCCCTGGTTACTTGTGGGATTGCTCACCCAGTTCTGCACCACTGAGGTGTCCAGGGTGATCCGCTTCTGCTGGTTGGTGGTGGAGTTGAAGCCGCTCACGGTGAAGCTCTTGCCCGCCACGCGGTCAGCGCCCGAGGCTCCCGGTGTCGACCAGGCCTTGCCGGTGTCCCGGTTCAGCCAGTTCACGGCCGAGGTGGAGGCGTTCCAGGCGGTGTTGAGGTAGTAGCCCTGGAGCTGCGCGCCGAAGATGGCGTGCTCGAAGGTCAGCGTCAGCGAGGCCGAGGTTACCACGGCGCCCGCCGGCAGGTTCAGCCCATCGAAGCGCAGCAGAGCGCGCGACTCGTAGGGGTTAGTGCCGGAGCCGCTTGTGACCAGCAGTCGGTAGGAGTCGCTAGTGGTTCCGGCGCCTCCATAGAGGTTGTTGATGGCCACGTCCTTGGTGCCCGAGTAGGAGCTGACACCAGTCTGGAAGCTCACCGTCACCGAGGGCTTGGGGGCCACCTGGAAGGCCACGGTCGACGACGTCGCCGTATTGCCGGCGGCATCGCATGCCGTGGCGGACAGAACGTGGCTGCCCACGGTGAGTAGCCCCGTGTCGATACTGCTGGTGTAGGGCGCGCTCGTTAAAGCAGGGCCCACCGCCTTGCCGTCGACGAGGAGCTGCACGGAGGCGACCGCTTTGTTGTCGGTGGCCTCGACGGTGACGGGCAGGAGTCCACGGACGGCGACATTGACGACCGTCGGAGAGGCGATCCTCACCGTGGGTGCCGTTGTGTCGTTGTCCACCAAGAAGCTCACCGCGGCGGATACGCCGACGTTCCCAGCCGCGTCCCAAGCCTTGGCGTTGAGCGTGTGGGTCCCGTTCGGCAGCTTGGTGGTGTCCAGGATGACGTCGCAGGCGGCGGAAGCCTGCTCGGGCGCCAGGGCGGTGCCGTCCAGCAGGAGCTGGATCCCCGTCACCCCAACGTCGTCCGTGGCGGAAGCGCACACCATCGTCGTGCCGGAGAGGTCCGCGCCCACGCCGGGAGAGGTGACCACCGCGTTGGGCGCCACGGTGTCGCCAGCGGCGAAGACGATCGTGAGCCTGGGTCGAAGACCGGCCACCGTATGCTGGCTGGAGTAGAGCCAGGCGATCTTGTCCGGCGCGGTGTTCTGGAGTACCACACCCTGGTTGCTCGCCGGGTTATCGACCCATCCCTGCACCACTGCCGGATCAAGGGCTACGGTCTTGACCTGGCCCTCGGTAGAGTCGAAGTTGGTGAGGCAGAAGGACTTGCCCGCGATGCGGTCCGTGCCGTCACCGGAAGCGCCGCCAGCCGACCACGGGGTGCCGGTGTTCCGGTTGACCCAGTTGGTCGCGCTCAGCGGGCTGGTCGCGAAGGCGCTCCTGAGGTAGTACCCCTGAACTGAAGCGCCGGCGATGCCGTGCTCGTAGGACAGCGTCAGGGTGGCGGAGGAGACCTTGGCGCCGGCCGGCAGCGTGAGTCCGTCGAACCGAAGGAGCGCCCGGGAGTCGTACGCGCCGGTTCCGGTGCTATTCAGGAGGAGCAGCCGGTAGCCGTCGCTGGTCGATCCCGCGCCCCCGTACATGTTGTTGATGTTGACGTCCTTCTGCCCCGCGTACCCGCCGACCCCGTTCTGGAAGGTGATGGTAGGAAGGAGAGAAGGCATGACCAGGGAGATGGCCGCGCTGGTAGTGCTGTTGCCGGCCGCGTCTCGCGCGATGGCCACCAGGCTGTGGGGGCCCGCCGAGAGTCTGGTGGGATCGAAGGAAGTGGTGTAGGGAGCCTGAGTCACCTCGGCGCCCAGGGGAGCCCCGTCCAGCGAGAACTGAACGCCGACCACGCCGGCGTTGTCCGTGGCGGAGGCCGTCACCACGGTGGGGCCGGTGAGCGTGACGCCGCTGCTGGGAGACGTGATGCTAACGGTGGGCGGGACCAGGTCCTGGGTCGGGTCCGGAAGGTCGGGCAGGCTGCCCAGGAGCGAGCCAATCGCGCCGGTGTTCTTGAACCACCAGTTGTACTTGCGCGGCGGGCTGACCCGGTACAGCGGAGCGCCGTTGCTCGGATAGCCGATGGGCCGCGTCCAGTAGCGCAGCAGGTAGTTGTTGGACACCAGAAGGCTGGAGGCGGCGTCAACGAAGCGGGCCTTCTGAGCGGCGTCTGAAGTGAAGTACGCCCCCAGGGCGATCACGTAGGCAACGTCCGAGGAGTGCTCCAGGTCGTTGGGGGGGTCGTTCTCGGTGGTGTCGAAGACGGTGGGGTCTCCGTAGCTGCTGGCCACGTAGCGGGGCACCCACAGCCGCACTCCCCCGTCGAAGGTCGCCTGGTACAGCGCTCGGTCCACCTCCGCCTGCGCCAGTCCCACCAGCATGCCCGGGATCCGGCTGTCCCCCGTCGTGTGGTAGGTCCGCAGCAGCGCGTGGGCCATCAGGCTGCTCATCCAGGGGCTGAAGCTCAGGATCTGGCTGCCCCCCTCCGCCACGTAGTGGTTGAAGGCTCCG
>DASXUI010000658.1:0-11024 GCA_036504955.1 Armatimonadota bacterium | reverse complement strand
CACCAGGACGTCCAGATGGACCGAGTGGAGAAGCTGCTCTCCGGCTTCAGGGTCCCTCACGAACTGGTGAAGTCCAACGTCATCACCGATGAGCTGCCCGCCGAGATCGAGCGGATTGCGGTCTGCAATGTGGACGTGGACCTCTACGAGGCCGTAGCGGCCGCCCTGCGTCGAGTGGCGCCCTACATCCCCGTCGGCGGAATCATCATCGCCGAGGACCAGGGCCACACGCCGCTTCTCCTGGGCGGCTACATGGCCGTGGTGGAGTTCCTGGAGTCCGAGGCAGGTCGCCGCTTCGTGCCCGTCCACCTCTCCTCCGGCCAGATGTATCTCATCAGGGTCGCGTCGTAACCGAACTGCCCCACCACGGAGACACCGGGACAAGGGGGCTCAGGGGGCTGAAGGGACTCAGGGGAAGGGCCTCAGACGGGCGCCATAGGCGTTCGGCCTAAGCCCCTTCAGTCCCCTAAGCCCCCCTGACCCCTCCCAGTACTCGGTGGTGATTCGCCCTTGCAGTGTTCGCCTTCCTAGGAGTGCTGGCAGAGCTTATGAGATGGATCGTCATCACTAGCATCAACTACCCTACGGAGTCGGTTCGCAGGATCGGCGGGTTGGGGAATGGGTGGCAGCCGGTTCTCGTTGCGGACCGGAAGACGCCGGCGGATTGGGCGCAGGAGGGCTTCCGGTTCCTCTCAGTAGAGGAACAGGCCCGGCTGGGCCTGACTCTGGGCAACAGGCTCCCCTTCAACACCTACTCCCGCAAGAACCTTGGGTATCTTCTGGCTCTGCGCGAGGGCGCCGAGGTCATCGCTGAGACCGATGACGACAACCGCCCCTACGAGCACTTCCTAAGGGACGTCTCACCTACGGTGATGGGCCAGAGGGTCACGTCTCCCGGCTGGGTGAACATCTATCGGCTCTTCACGGAGAAGCGCGTGTGGCCGCGAGGGCTGCCGCTGGAGGCCGTGAACGCGAGCTTCCACTCTCTGCCCGCCACGGAGGCCTTCGGCGAGCACGACTGCCCTATCCAGCAGTACTTGGCCGACGGCGACCCGGACGTTGATGCCGTCTACCGCCTGACACAGGAGCAGGAGGTGCTCTTCGGTCAAGGCTCCTATGTGCTGGCCCCCGGCTGTTTCTGCCCCTTCAACTCCCAGAACACGATCTGGTACCCGCCGGCCTTCCCTCTGATGTACCTGCCTAGCCATGTCAGCTTCCGGATGACGGATATCTGGCGCTCCTTCGTGGCCCAGGTGTGCCTGCGCGCGCAGGGCAGCTCCCTCGCCTTCCACGGACCCACGGTCTACCAGGAGCGCAACGAGCACTCCCTTCTCCGCGACTTCCAGGACGAGGTCCCCGGCTACCTCAACAACACGCGCCTCATGGAGCTCCTGTCAGGCCTCTCGCTCGGCTCTGGGGACACCAAGGCCGACCTCCGCCTCTGCTACACCGCGTTGGTGGACGCCGGCATCGTACCAGCCGAGGAACTCAACCTCGTAGACGCCTGGCTGACGGACCTACAACAGCTCGGGCTGTAGACCAAACTGCCCCACCACAGAGACACAGAGGGCACAGAGGAACACAGAGAAGAGCAAGATAGCGGCAAGGAAGGGCCACCACCAAGATACCAAGAAAGGCATGGCTTGGTCTTCTCTGTGCCCCTCTGTGTCCTCTGTGACTCTGTGGTGGGGCTGTCCGTGGTGGGATCGGTAGGACTCGGGATCGCTGGCACCGAAGAGCACACAGAGGCAGGGACCAACCTGACAGGCGGCATATGCTGAAGTTCACCATCATCACGCCGAGTTACAACCAGGCTGGCTTCATCGAGAAGACCCTGGAGAGCGTCCGCTCCCAGGGCTATCCTGAGGTCGAGCACCTGGTGCTGGACGGCGGCTCCACCGACGGCACGCAGGAGATCCTGCGCGCCCACGAGGGGGAGATCCGCTGGGTCTCGGAGCCGGACCGGGGGCAGTCGGACGCCATCAACAAGGGCTTCCGGCAGGCGACCGGCGACGTGGTGGCGTGGCTGAACTCCGACGACGTCTACCTTCCTGGTGCGCTGTGGGCCGTGGCTAACCATTGGAAGCTGAACCCGCACCTCGACATGGTGGTGGGCGACGGCTTTCAAACGGACCTGAACGGAAATCGGCTGCGCGTAGTGAGGCCCGGGCCCTTCGATGTTCGCCGCCTCATCGCCCGGGGGGTCCTGAGCCTACTACAGCCGGCTTGCTTCTGGCGTCGCTCGGTCATCGAACGCGTGGGCGCGCTGGACCTCGATCTTCACTACGCGATGGACTACGACTTCTTTATCCGCATCGGCCTACAGTGCCAGGTCGGCTACCTCCCCGAACCCCTGGCGTGTCTTCGGGTCCACAGCGACTGCAAGACGATCTCCGGGTGGGAGAAGATGGTTGTGGAGTCTCACGGTATCCGGGCCAAGCACCTGAAGCCTGGCCTGGAGACTCTCCAGGCCCGCGCCTGGGACCTTCGGCTAGCCCTCTTCCGCGCCCGCCTCTTCCGCAAGCTCTCCCAAGCCGGTGACACCCCCCGCCCCCTGGCAGCCTCCCCCAAATGAGAGCGCCGACGTACCACGTCCCGCCATCGAGGTGCAGCCTAACTGCCTCACCACAGAGGCACAGAGACACAGAGGGGCACAGAGGAAACCAACCTAAGCCTTTCTTGGTGTCTTGGTGTGTCTCGCGAAGGCGCACGACTCTTAGTGGTGAAGTACCAGTGGTACCGCCCAGCTCCTCTCTGTGCCTCTGTGGTGGGGCAGTTCGCCTGGCAGGAGGCGGGCTGTGAGGATCGGCGTCAACACGCTTCAGGTGCAGCCGGGCAGGGCGACCTCCAACCGCATCTACCTGAAGTCGCTGCTCTCGGCGATCAGTGAGCTGGACCGGGAGAACGAGTACCTGGTGTTCGTCTCGCGCGGGACCGCAGGCACCTTCGAGACCGGTCGCCCCAACGTGCGCGAGGTGATCTGCCCCCTCACGCACCTCAACACGGGCGTGCGCATCTTGTGGGAGCAGTTCCTCTTCCCGGGCTTCCTCCGGAAGCATGGGGTGGACGTGCTCTACTCGCCAGACAACTCCGGCCCGGTGCGTCCGGGATGTCGCTCGGTGCTCACCATTCAGATGGTGCAGGCATACCTTACGCCGCACTGCTACACCGCCTTCCGCCGGGCGTACCACCATTGGGTCACCCGCACGGTTGCCCTGGGGGCTGACCGGGTGGTGTGCGTCAGCGACAACCTGCGGCGCAACATCGCGATGTACATGGACCTCCCCTCGGAGAAGCTGGTTGTGGTTCCCGAGGCGGCGTCGGAGCACTTCCAACCTGTCCCGCGCGAGAAGGCGGTGGCGGAAGCCCAGGGCACCTACGGCCTGCCGACCCCCTACATCCTTAACGTGGCGAACGTCATCCCCTACAAGAACACGCTGCGCCTGGTGGAGGCTTTCGCGCTGCTGAGGGAGGCCGGCTACCCGCACCACCTGGTGATCGTGGGCGGGGAGCGCTGGCCGTTCGGCTATGCTAAGCAAGTGGAGGCCGCTCTGGACCGCCATGGGATCCGGCCCTTCGTGAAGTTCGTGGGGCACCTACCTCACGAGGCGCTGCCCGCCATCTACAGCGCGGCGGAACTCCTCTGCTTCCCCTCCACCTGCGAGACCTGGGGCCTGCCGGTGGTGGAGGCTCTGGCCTGTGGCTGCCCGGTGGTGACCTCCGACTGGAGCAGCCTTCCGGAGGTCGCCGGAGACGCCGCCGAGCTGGTTGATCCCTTCGTGCCCGCCGACATCGCCCGTGGGCTGCGGAAGGTGCTGGATTCCCCAGAGTACCGGCAGCAGATAGTGGAGCGTGGTTTCCGCCGCTCCCAAGAGCTCTCCTGGAAGCACTCTGCGGAGCTGATGATTGGGGTGTTTGGGTCGTTGGGTCGTTAGGTCGTTGGGGGAGGGCCTCAAGGGGTCCGCCTTAGGTCCCTTACGTCCCTTGGGTCACTTCGGCGGAGGGACGTAAGAGACCCAGGGGACGTAAGGGACCTAAGAACACCCTCTGAGGCCCTTCGCCAACAACCCTCCCTTGGAGTACGTATGCAGCGCGAGGTTTCGGCGATCGTGGTCAGCCATAACAGCCGCCGGGTGCTGATGCCCTGCCTGGGATCGCTGCTGGATACCGGGGGGCCGGTGCTTCAGGAGGTGCTGCTGGTTGACAACCTCAGTGACGACGGCTGCGCGACGGAGGCCCTCGAGCGCTACCCCGAGGTCCGACTGGTCACGCCTCCGGAGAGGCAGGGGTACGCGGCGAACGTGAACCTGGGGATTCGGAATGCCGAGGGGCGGTACGTGCTGGTCGCCAACCCCGATCTGGTCTTCTGCCCCAATTCGCTATCCCTGCTCGTCAGGTACCTTCAGGACCACCCCAAGGTGGGGATCGTGGGGCCAAAGCTAGTGAACCCTGACGGCAGCCTTCAGCTCTCCTGCCGCCGGTGGCATACTCCCACCGCGCTACTGCTGAGGCGAGGTCCGTGGGCCGCGCGCTGCGAGAAGACCCGGCCGGTCCGCCACTTCATGATGTCCGACTGGGACCATTCCGAGAGCGCGGTGGTGGACTGGCTTCTTGGCGCCTGTCTACTGGCGCGGCGGGAGGCGCTGGAGGCCGTAGGCCCCATGGACAGCCGGTTCTTCCTGTACTTCGAGGACGTGGACTGGTGTCTGAGGATGCACAAGGCGGGGTGGCATGTGGCGTACTGCCCTGAGGCGGTGGTGGTGCACCACCACCAGAAGGCCAGCCAGGGCCTGCGGTCGCCCGCGGCCCGGCATCACCTCCGAAGCCTGCTGAAGTACATTCTGAAGCACCGAGGACGGCTGGGAATGCGCGCGCCGCAGACAAGGCCCGCTCCTCGTAGGTCGGGCCCCCGTACTCCCGGTGAGTAACCGGCCGATGCAGCGTCGCCGACCCCCAGCGATCCCTAGCGGTGGAAGCGCGCGTGTGCGGCCGTCCACAGCTTGGGTAGTGTGCCCCAGGGTTCCAGCCAGGCGTAGTAGGCGATCAGCAGCATGAGGAGCACGACCAGGAAGATCATGCGCCACAGCCTCCGCGTCTTGCGACGTTCCAGCATCTCCGCTGCCGATATCACCCGTCTCATCGGGAAGGGGTTCGGCCTCCTCAGGCCGCCATCCTGCCCGCCCCTGGGTGGCGCCCAGGCCTGTCACCTTCCGGCGGCCCGGCTCATCGGTGTTTCCACTGTAGGGCGCCCTCGGTTGGTCAAGGTGGCGACCGCGCTTCTGGCGGCGCTGGGTGCCGCCGCCCTCCTCCCCGTGGCGCCCGCGCAGGAGAGTGGACCCCCGCGGCCCGACGCCCGGCGGTGGTATGTGTTCCCGGGGCCCAAGCCGACAGTCTATACGGGCCGGGGCAGCGCCGCTGACGTCAGCTTCCTACAGGACGCGCCCGCCGGCCGTCACGGCTTCCTGGGGGTGAGGGACGGCCATCTGGCCTTCAAGGACGGCACTCGGGCACGCTTTTGGGGCGTCAATATCGCCGGCGCGAACGTCTTCGTGGACCACGTGACGGCGGTCCGCGTCGCGACCCGCCTCTCCGCTGCAGGGGTCAACCTGGTTCGTCTCACTCGCCTCGATGCCCCCGGAGCCGGCCTCTTTGATGAGTCCACAGAGGACACGCAGCACCTCTCGCGCCAGGGGCTGGAGAACCTCGACTTCCTGATTGCTGAGCTCAAGAAGCGCGGCATCTACGTCTACCTTGACCTTCTCTCCGACCGGCGCTTTCGCACGCTGGACGGAGTGGCGGACTACGAGCGGCTGGGGCAGGGGGGGCGGGCCGCGGTCTGCTTCAACCGGCGGCTGCAGGACCAACAGAAAGAGCTGGCCAAACGGCTGCTCACCCACGTGAACCGCTACACGGACCAGCCCTACGCGGAGGAGCCTGCCCTCGCGCTGCTGGACCTGGTGAATGAGTCATCGCTGCTGGCTCCGGAGTGCCTGGAGTCGCTGCCCCCCCCGTATGCGGAGGAGTTGCGGCGGCTCTTCGAGGGCTGGTGCGCCGCGAACACCGTGAAGGCCCCTCCGGGGGAGGTGGCCACGCTTCTGAGGGCGGGGAACCGTCCGGCGCTCAGGTTCCTGGCGGCTCAGCAGGAGACGTACTACCGCGATGCCTCCTCCTATCTACGGGGCATCGGCATCAAGGTCCCGATCACGGGCAGCAGCTACTGGGGCACTCCCGCGGCGGACCTCTTGAGCCTCGCCGGCACTGACTTCGTGGACCGGCATGGCTACTGGCGTTCGCCGCAAGGAGGCTACAGCCCGGTAGGGCCGCCCGCTACCACGCCAATGGTGGACGCTCCCCTGGGCAGCCTGCCGGAGCTGGGTCGGCAGCGTATCCTCGGGAAGCCCTTCCTTGTATCTGCCTGGGGGCGCGACCCGGCCGACGGCATGGCCGCCGACTCGCCGCTGCTGATGGCCGCTTACGCTGCTCTCCAGGACTGGGACGGTGTCCTGCAGTACGACTACTCGGGGCCGGACTGGTCGCCACGAATGACGGGACTGCTGGACCTCGGGGACAAGCCCCAGCTCTGGGCCCAGTACCCAGCGGCGGCGCTGCTCTTCCGCCGGGGTGACGTGTCGAAGGCACGGGAGCTCTTCCTGGGCAGCCTGACCGCCGACGAGGTGTGGGCCGGCGCGGCGCCCGACGCCAAGGTGCCCCCCGGCACGGCGCTTAGGCGGCGGGTTGCCACTTATCTGGAGGGCGCGGGGCCGAAGCCGGCATCCGCCCCAGCGAGGGCCGAGTCGGCCAACGCCCAGCTCTTCGTTAGCGACACAGACCAACTCCGCTGGCAGGCGACCCCTGGGCTGTTCACACTGAGTTCCCCGGAGTCGGTGGCAGCCGTGGGGCACGCCGAGTCGCCGGTTCTGGAGCTCG
The DNA here is from genome assembly GCA_036504955.1 of Armatimonadota bacterium. Lineage (GTDB taxonomy): Bacteria > Armatimonadota > DTGP01 > DTGP01 > DASXUI01 > DASXUI01. The sequence goes on along the minus strand of DASXUI010000658.1, from coordinate 4,097 downwards.
GTGAGGTCACTTTCCGCCTGCGCACGTCCTTCGCCTCGGTTTCCCTGGTGTCCCTCGACCGCAAGCCTTTGGGGCAGAGCCGGCGAATGCTGCTCACGGCGGTCTCCAGGGCCCAGAACGGCGAGCCAGCAGGCGCCCGGGATCCCTCGTCGATCCGGGTAGAGCCTGTCCAGGGGGAGATCACGCTGAAGCGGGCGGCGAACGCCCCAAGGTTGGAGGTCTACACCCTTGACCCCTGGGGCGGACGCCGGGAGCGGTTGCCCCAACTGAGTGAGGGGGCGGTCCTGCGCCTCAGGCTCACTGGTGAGCCTGCCCTTTGGTATGAGCTGGTGGCCGCCGAGGGAGCGCCATAGGGGCCCCGCCGAGAGCGCGTCTGTCCGGCACGCCTGGTGCTCGTGGGCACCTAGTTGAAGGGAGAAGACAATGATTGAGCATGTGGTACTTTTCAAGCCCAAACCCGAGGCCACGGCAGAGCAGCGTGAGGCCATGATCAAGGGGCTTCTGGCGCTGAGGGGAAAGATCGACGGGATCGTGGACGCGGTGGCGGGCACCAACATCTGCCCGCGCGGTGGGGGCTATGAGATCGGCTTCGTTGTCCGCCTTACCGACAAGACTGCCCTGGAGGCCTATGGGCCTCATCCCGCCCATCAGAGGTTCATCCGGGAGCACTGGGAGCCCATTCAGGGCGAGGTGCTGGCGGTGGACTTCGAGCACGTGGCGCCCTGAGTCAGCGGCCACGGACTGCTTCACCACCAAGAGTCGCGTGCTAGCACGCGATACACCAAGACACCAAGACACCAGGAAGGGCAAGCAAAGCTCCACCACAGTTGCAGCCTCCGTCCCAGAGGCTCGGCGAGGCCAAAACAGGGGCATTTTCAGAGCAGAGGGCACAGAGGTGAACCCAGCTTTGGATTCCCTGTTCACCGTGCGCAAGCGCACGACGATCGCGTGCTGGCGCGCGGCTCTTGGTGATAGGTAGTTGTTGGCTGCTGACTAAGGCCCCAGGCTGGGGGCGGTCTGAAAGGAAGTGATGCATGGCGATCAGGCGATCAGAGGTGGAGGCCGCTCAGAAGCGTGCCCTGGAGTATCTGGACAAGGCGGGCATCGCCCTGACTCCGGGGGAGCGTAAGGGGGTAGAGATTGCGGAGTTCGGGCTGGGGGACTTCGACAACCAGGGCCTGGTGCTGATGACCTATGTGAACACCCAACGGTGCTGCGCCAAAGAGCTAGTGCTCTTCCCCGGCCAGACGTGCCCGGAGCACCGGCATCCCCCGGTGGACGGCAAGCCCGGCAAGGAGGAGACCTTCCGATGCCGGACGGGGGAGGTGTACCTCTACGTGCCTGGAGAGGCGGTCGCCAGCCCCAAGGCGAAGGCTCCGGGAGATCACTACACCGTGTGGCATGAGGTCGTGCTGCACCCGGGCGAGCAGTTCACCATCCCGGACAACACGCCGCACTGGTTCCAGGGTGGCCCCGAAGGCGCCGTCGTCTCGGAGTTTTCCACCACCAGCAGGGACGACCTGGACATCTTCACCGACCCCAACATCAAGCGGGTCCCCGAAGTGATCGACTAGCCAACCGCTACCAGGGAAACGTCAGCACCAAGGCACGAAGACACCAAGAACTGCCGAAGCCCTCACCACAGAGGCACAGAGACACAGAGAAACACAGAGAGAGCCGAGCCTAGCTAGTGGTTGCTTTTCTCTGTGTCTCTGTGCCTCTGTGGTGAGGGCTTTGGCAGTTCTTGGTGTCTTCGTGGTGACGTTCCCCTGGCAGCGCCTCGATCAGCTGGCGTCGTGGCCGTTGGTGGGGGTGTCGGCGCCGTCGGTGGCGTTGGCCTCGCGGTTTTTGGCCTTAGTCATGCCGCCCATGCGGCCGATGCGGGCGTAGTGCTCCGGGCCGTACTTCTGCTTGGTGGTGGAGCCGCCACGACGGCCCGCGCTCACGAAGTGGTCGTGGCCGTACTTCTCCTTAACGATGGTGCCGCCCTTGCGGCCCGCCTCGGCGGCGGTGATGGAGGTTGTGGGCTCGGGCTCAGGCTTCGCCTTGGCGGCGCCCCGGCTCTGGGCCATCTTGGAGTAGTGCTCGCGGCCGTACTTCTCCTTGAGGACCTGGGCGGCTCTACGCCCCATCTCCACGAAGTGCTCACGGCCGTGCCGCTGCTTCGTCGCGTTTCCCCCCATGCGCCCTATGTCCCGGGCCGTGATCTCTTCCTTCGGGTTCTCCAACCTTCTCCTCCTAATGAGCTTTTCCGCGGTTCTGCCCAGCTCAGGGGGCGCTTCTGTTGCAGGCGGCGGCTCGGCGAAGCCCACCCAGCCGTTCCGGTCCGGGCCCATGTTCCCTAGTACACCGGAACGGACCCGGGGGCCGGCCTGTGGCAGTCAGCGGGGGAGGTGCGGCACGACATCGGCTGGCTGCCTGACCGGCATGTACACGCTATGAAGAAGTAAGCAGAACGCACGCGAGGCGGAAAGGGGATGGGGCTCACGGGATGAGCGACTCCGTTGTCTTGCCCGCGTCGCGGCCCCTCGCTGGAGTGGCCCGTGGGGTGCCTAGTTCCCCTCGGGCCGAGCTGGCACCCCCATACTACTAGGAGCAACCAGCCGGACCGGCAAAGCTGTCTGGCTCTCTATGAACTCCTGGGAACGGGCGGATCCGCGGTGTGCGCGGCGCCGCGCGGCTGGCGCGGCAACCCTCTACAACCGTGAGTGATACGGGGAGTGGTGCTCAGGACACACCCAGGCCCGGGTTTTATCTGAGGCTCTTGCGCGTGGTGCATGGCGCGGGTCCCCACTTGCTCCTAGCCAAGAGTTTCCGGCTAGAGCGTCGCTCCAGGGCGGGTCAGTTCAGCACCCACTTCTCAACCGCAAGAGCGAACCCGTCCTCCGAGTGTCGGGGAGCAACCTGGTCCGCGCTTCGCTTCACCTCGTCGTGAGCGTTCCCCATGGCAACCCCCAGCCCGCAGTACCGCAGCATGGGGATGTCGTTGTAGCTGTCTCCAAACGCGGCCATATCCTGGGCGCCGATTCCCAGGCGCTCTCCGATGGCTGCCAGGCCCACGGCCTTGGAGACCCCCGCGCACATGAACTCCAAGTACTCGGGGTTGGTGATTGTTACATATAGCTCATTCCTCCATCTGTCAGCCATCTCCTTCAAGAGACGGCCTGTCATATCGGGGGAATCGAGCAGAATGATCTTGGTGGGAGTGCGCCCACGGAACTGCACCAGGTCCCCAACTGGGTGCACGATAGAGCCAGTTCTCGATGAGTAGAGGTCAGACCACTTCGTCTTCTCTCTGACGTACAGGCAGTCGTCTAGGTAGTAGTTCAGGTGATGCCCATGCTCGTTGGCGTAGTCCACGATCGCGTCCGCGTGCTGAGAGGGAAGCGGCATGTGGTAGTAGACCTCGCCGGACGAGAGCTCCTTGACCATGGCTCCGTTGTAGGAGACGATGGGGCCGCCCAGTCCCAGCTCCTGGGCGAAGCTGGTGGTGTTCTCGTGCATGCGGCCGGAGGCGATCACCACCTCCACGCCCGCCGCCTTCAGCCGCTGGACGGCGTCGTAGTTGCCTGGGCTGACGCGGTGGTCTTCACCCAGCAAGGTCTCATCGAGGTCAACGGCTACAAGTCTGTAACGGGGCACAAGGTACTCCTCTGCTAGTCAGGTAACTGGCCGGCGCTGTCTTGGGCACTCGGACGTGTATGGGAACAGCCGGTGGTGTAGGGGGACGCGCCGCCGGGGGCCGGCTCTACGGCACGGCGCTCTTAGCGGCTATCAGCGCGCGCACCTTCTGGAGGTCGGCCGGCGTATCCACACTCACGCTTACCCACTCCGTGAGGGGCACACGGATCCGGTAGCCACTCTCCAAGGCTCTGAGCTGCTCCAACTGCTCGGTCTGCTCAAGGGCGCTCGGTGGAAGGTCAGCGAAGGTCAGGAGGAAGTCACGCCGGTAGGCGTACAGTCCCAGGTGTCGATAGCAAGGAAGAGCGCGAACGCCATCTCGGGAGAAGGGTATGCGGGCGCGGGAGAAGTAGAGCGCCACATCGTTGCGGTCGACCACCACCTTCACGATGTTGGGGTCCTGAGCCTCCTCGTCG
>DASXUI010000657.1:0-4200 GCA_036504955.1 Armatimonadota bacterium | reverse complement strand
CTCTTCAGCCAAACTAGAGGTGAGTCATGCGGCACGTGAGGATCTACGACACCACCCTCCGCGATGGTGCCCAAGCGGAGGGGATCTCCTTTACCGTGGCCGACAAGATTCACATCGCCCGAAAGCTGGATGACCTCGGTGTGGAAGCCATCGAGGGCGGCTGGCCCGGCTCCAATCCCAAGGACGTCGACTTCTTCCGAGAAGCTGCCAACCTGAGGCTGAAGCACGCCAAGCTCACCGCTTTCGGCAGCACCCGGCGCGCCTTCTCCCGGCCTCAGGAGGACGCCATCCTGAAGGGCCTCGTCGACAGTGACACGCCGATCCTCTGCATCTTCGGCAAGAGCTGGGACCTGCACGTGGAGCAGGTGCTTCGCACCACCCTCGAAGAGAACGTGCGCATGATCCGTGACTCCGTGGCGTACCTGAAGAGCACGGGCCGCGAGGTGATCTACGACGCGGAGCACTTCTTCAACGGGTACCAGGCCAACCCAGCCTACGCGCTGGAGTGCATCCAGGCCGCGGCGGCGGGCGGAGCGGACCTCATCTGCCTGTGCGACACCAACGGCGGCATGCTCCCCTGGGACGTCGAGGCGGCCGTGAAGCTGGTGTCCGAGCGTCTGGACGTGCCGCTGGGCATCCATACTCACGACGATTCCAACCTGGGCACCGCTTGCGCCATAGCGGCGGTGAGGGCCGGCGCCGTGCAGGTGCAGGGCACGATGAACGGCTGGGGCGAGCGAGTAGGCAACGCCAACCTCTGCTCCATTATCCCCGTGCTTCAGCTCAAGATGGGCTGCCGGTGCCTTACGGACGAGCAGCTTGCCACCCTCACCGAAGTCGCGCACTACATCGGAGAGATCGCCAACACGCTGCCGAACGAGCGCCAGGCCTTCATCGGCCGCAGCGCCTTCGCGCACAAGGCGGGCACCCACGTGGACGCGGTGATGAAGGTCACTCAGTCCTGCGAGCACATCAGCCCGGAAGCCGTGGGCAACCAGCGGCGGTTCCTGATCTCGGAGCTCTCCGGCGGCAGCAGCATCATCAGCAAAGCCCGCGAGGCCGGCTTCGACCTCACCAAGAACTCCCAGGAGACCCGTGAGATCCTGAGCCAACTCGTCCACCTGGAGAACGACGGCTACGTCTTCGAGGGCGCCGAGGCCTCCTTCGAGCTCCTCATGCGCAAGGCGACGGGCAGCTATGAGAAGCTCTTTGACCTGCTGAGGTATGCCGTGGAGGTGGAGAAGCAGGGGCCGGGCTCCGAGACCATCACCCGAGCCGTCATCAAGGTGAACGTGCATGGCGAGGAGCACCTGACCGTTGCCGAAGGCAACGGTCCCGTCAACGCCCTGGACGGCGCCCTCCGCAAGGCCCTCCGCGAATTCTACCCCGAGCTCGACGGCATACGGCTGACCGACTTCAAGGTCCGCGTGGTGGACGCCAAGGTCGGCACTGCCGCCAAGGTCCGCGTTCTGGTCGAGTCCCAGATGGGCGAGGAGTCCTGGAGCACCATCGGCGTATCGCCTAACGTGGTAGAGGCCTCGTGGGACGCTCTGGTTGACGCCATCGAGTACGGCATCTCGGTGAAGGTGAGAGGGGCCGCCCGACCCGCCGCCGAGGTGAGCGAATGAGCTCGCTGGACTTCGCCGCCACCTACACCGCCCTGGTGGAAGCCGAGATGCGGGCAACGCTTTCCGAGGTCCGCTCCGCTTCCCTCTCCGCTCCAGGGGATGCGCCCGGCGCCGAAGGGCCAGCGGAGGCGCTGTACCGTATGTCGGAGTACCACCTGGGCTGGCGCGACCACGAGGGAACGCCGATTCAGGAGGAGGAGCGCACTAGGCTAGGCGGCAAGCGGCTGAGGCCGGTGCTCTGCCTTCTGGCCTGCGAGGCCATCTCCGGAAGCCCGAACGCCGCTCTCCCGGCCGCCGCGGGCATCGAGTTCATCCACAACTTCTCTCTGATCCACGACGACATCGAGGACCGGGACGAGGCCCGCCGCCACCGGCCCACGGTGTGGAAGGTGTGGGGAGTCCCGCAGGCCATCAACGTGGGCAGCAACATGCAGGCCCTCGTCTATTCCGCCGCCTCGCGAACGGCGGACCGCGGCCTCCCCTCCCACGCCGTGGCCTGGCTCCTGCGTCGCCTCACTGACGCCACTCTGCGCATGACCGAGGGCCAGTTCCTGGACATGAGCTTCGAGCAAGCCCGGCAGCTCTCAGTTGAGGAGTACTGGACCATGGTCGGCGGCAAGACCGCCGCCCTGTTGACCGCGACCACCGCCGTTGGCGCCGGCCTGGGCCTGCGAAGCTGTGGCTCCCAGGGGCCCGAGGCGTTGGAGCTCGCCTTCGAGCGCTTCGGCCGCCTCTTTGGCCTCGCCTTCCAAGCCAGAGACGACTACCTGGGGGTCTGGGGCCAGACCGAGGTCACCGGCAAACCCGTCTACGCGGACCTGCTTCGGAAGAAGAAGTCTCTACCCGTGGCCTTCTCACTGGCGAACGCGACGGGAGCCAATCTGAAGTGCCTAAGGGACTACTATGCCTCGCCCACCCCGGAGCCAAACAAGGTGCCTGACGTCCTGGCGGTGGCCGAAGGCCTCGGCGCGCGGGAGTACGTGCAGCAGCAGGTCGAGCACCTCACGGACCAGGCCTTCAGCGCACTGGAGGAAGTGCGTCCCTCCGCCGACGCCCCCGCCCAGTCCTGCGCCTTCGACCGCATCGCCGCCATCACCCGCTACGCCCTAGACCGTGAATCCTAGGTGAACACGCCACCACCTAGAGACCAGGGGCTAAGGGGACTGAGGGGACTGAGGGGGCTTAGGGGAACGACTCAAGGCGCTCATCTGAGGCTTTGCCCCTCAGCCCCCTCAGTCCCCTTAGCCCCCTTAGCCCCTTACTCAGCTGCCCTTGGCACTCACCCATGCCCCAGACCGCCCCACTGATTCCCATCATCACCGGCCCCACGGGAGTGGGGAAGACCGATCGCGCCGTTGAGGTCGCCGAGATCCTCGGCGCCCAGATCCTCTCCGCCGACTCCATGGCCGTCTACCGGGAGATGGAGGTGGCGACCGCCAAGCCCACCCCCGAGCAGCGCGCCCGTGTGCCCCACCACCTCATCGACCTCGTCACGCCGGACACGCCCTTCACCGTCGCGGACTACAGAGATCGCGCCACGGCTCTCCTGAGGAGCCTCCTTGACCAGGGAGTGCCGCCGCTGATGGTCGGCGGCACCCGGCTCTACCTCAAGTCCCTCACCGCCCCCTTCTTCGCGGGCCCCGATTCCGACCCGGAGTTTCGTGAGGAGATGGCGGAGCTCTTCCGCGCTCAGGGCCCGGAGGCGCTGCACGACCGCCTCCGCGTCGCCGACCCCGTCGCCGCCGCTCGCCTGCACCCCCACGACGAGAAGCGGGTGATCCGCGCGCTGGAGGTCCATCACACCACCGGCAAGCCCATCACGGACTTCCAGCTCGCCTCCCAGGACGCGGAGCCTCCCTTCCGTCCTTTCTGGATCGTCCTCATGCGCGACCGGGCCGAGATCTACAACCGCATCAACCGCCGCTGCGACGAGATGCTGGAGTCCGGCCTGACCGAGGAAGTCCAGAGCCTTCTGGGGCGCTACGACCCCCGCCTGCCCGCACTTCAGGGCCACGGCTACAAGGAAATCGCGGGGGCGCTTCTGGGGCACTACCCCCTGGAAGAGGGGGTCCGCCTCCTCAAACGCAACACCCGCCGCTACGCAAAGCGCCAGCTCTCCTGGCTCCGTCACGAGGAAGGCGTCCACCCGGTCCGCGCCGACCAGGACGCCAAGGAGGTGAGAAACCAGGCCCTTGAGTTGCTGGAGCGCGTCGTAGGGCATGGGGGCGGGTCGTAGGGTCGTAAGGTCGTAGGGTCGTGGGGTCGTAGGGGGAGGGGCCTCAGAGGGTGCTCTTGGGTCCCTTACGTCCCTTTGGTCTCTTACGTCACTTTGCTTGAAGACCCAAGCGCACCTCTGAGGCCCTCCCCCTACGACCCTACGACCCCACGACCCTACGACGCGCCCTCCCCCCTACCCGTTAGCGAGGGCGTCGTAGATGGCGCGGATGGCGCGGGGGTAGTCCTCCGAAGCCACGCCCACGATGATGCTGATCTCAGAGGCGCACTGGTTGATGAGGCGGACGTTCACGCGGGCGGCGCCCAGCGCGGCGAAAAGCCCGCCGGAGACGCCTAC
>DASXUI010000656.1:0-15183 GCA_036504955.1 Armatimonadota bacterium | reverse complement strand
GCTCCTTGTGGCCGCTCGGGCGCCAGCGGAGTCCCCGACCCAGCACATCGACTTCGACCGGAGCATCCGGCCCATTCTCTCCGAGAACTGCTTCGCGTGCCACGGTCCGGATGCCGCCAAACGGATGGCCGGGCTGAGGCTTGACAACTCCTCAGGAGCCCTCGCCAAGCTGCCATCGGGGGACACCGCCGTCGTGCCCCGCGACCCCACGCACAGTGAGCTGGTGCGCCGCATCGATTCCGGCTCCATGCCTCCCGCCTACTTCGGCAAGAAGCTCACCGCCGAGCAGGTGGCCCTACTCAAGCGATGGGTCGTCGAGGGTGCCCCCTACGCCAAGCATTGGGCCTTCGTTACTCCCAAGCGTCCCGCGGCGCCTCAGGTGAAGCAGAGATCATGGGTCCGCACGCCCATCGACAGCTTCATCCTGTCGCGGCTGGAGCAAGAGGGCCTGCATCCCTCGCGTGAGGCAGAGCGGGCCACGCTTCTGCGGCGTGTTACCCTCGACCTCACGGGCCTTCCACCTACTCCTGAGGAGCTGAGGGCATATGCGGAGGATACCCGGCCGGACGCCTACGAGCGCGCCGTAGACCGCCTGCTGGCGTCGCCCCACTACGGCGAGCGGATGGCGCTCGCTTGGCTCGACCTCGCTCGCTATGCCGATACCAATGGCTACCACATCGACAACCAGCGAGACATGTGGCTCTGGCGCGACTGGGTGATCAGGGCCTTCAACAGCGATCTGTCCTACGACCAGTTCGTCGTCCAGCAGCTTGCCGGCGACCTGCTCCCCAACGCAACCGTGGACCAGAAGGTCGCCAGCGGCTTCAACCGCAACCATCCCATCACGTTCGAGGGCGGCGCGATCCCTGAGGAGTACGCGGCCGCGTACGTCGAGGACCGCGTTGACGCCACCAGCACCACCTTCATGGGCCTGACCATGAAGTGCGCCCAGTGCCACGACCACAAGTACGACCCCATCACCCAGAAGGACTACTACCGCTTCTTCGCCTTCTTCAACAACGTCCCGGAGCAGGGGTTGGACGGCAACAACGGCAACGCCGCCCCTATGCTGAAGGTCCCCTCCGACAAGCAGAGGGCAGACCTGGCCGCCTGCGACAGCAAGGTGACGGAGCTCGAGAAGGCAGTAAGGACACGGGCTGACGAGGCGCCCGCCGATGCCGCGCGGTGGGAGAAGGAGCAAGCCGTCCAGCTTCTCCGCCCCGTGTCTGATGAGGGCCTCGCCGCTCATTACGCGCTGGATGGGGCCATCGGCCAGAAGGTGGCCCCATACCCTGGCATGGGGCCCCAGGCGACACTGATCGGCAAGGCCTCCTTCGGCGCCGGCAGGAGCGGCCGCGCCCTGAAGCTGGACGGCTCGAACTACGTGGACCTTGGCACCAGCATCGCACCGGAGCGCACCGAGCCCTTCTCCTACGGCGCCTGGGTCTACCCCACCAGCGGCGATGACGGCGCCGTCGTGTCCCGCATGGACGATTCCCAGGCCTTCCGCGGCTGGGACCTCTACCTGACGGGCGGCAAGGTCTTCGTGCACCTGATCCACGAGTGGGAGAAGAACGCGATCCGTGTCACCTCGAAGAGCGCGCTGCCCATGAACCAGTGGCACCACCTCTTCGTCACCTACGACGGCTCCAGCAAGGCAAAGGGGCTGCGGCTCTATGTGGACGGCAAGGCCGCTGAGGTCGACGTCACCCACGACACCCTGACTGACTCCATCATCGCCAACAAACCGGTCCTGATCGGGCGGCGGAACCCCGCGGCGCCCTTCAAGGGTATGGTGCAAGAGCTGCGCATCTACAGGCGAGAGCTCACGGCCGATGAAGTGGCGCGGCTCGCGGGAATGGACGTGCTCCGCCCCATCCTTGCCTTGCCACCCGACCAGCGGACCAAGGCCCAAAGGGAGGCACTGACCTCCTACTACCTCCAAAACGTCGATGAGCCCTACCGGAAGGCCACGGCCGACCTTGAGGAGATGAGGAAGCGCCGGGCGGAGGTGGACAGCTCCATTCCCACCACCATGGTCATGCAGGAGATGGACCGGCCAAGAGACACAGTGGTCCTACTGCGGGGGCAGTATGACCAGCGGGGGGAGAAGGTCTATCCGGGCACTCCCGCGGTCCTTCCTCCGATGCGAGCCGAGACGCCGACCAACCGCCTCCGCCTGGCCCGTTGGCTGGTGGACCCTCAACACCCGCTGACCGCGCGGGTCGCGGTGAATCGCTACTGGGAGATGCTCTTCGGCACGGGGCTTGTGAAGACGTCCGAGAACTTCGGGACCCAGGGCGAGGCGCCCAGCCACCCGGAGCTGCTGGACTGGCTTGCGACCGAGTTCGTCCGCACCGGCTGGGACGTGAAGGCCATGCTCAGGCTGATCGTGACTTCGTCCACCTACAGACAGGCGTCACATGCCACTCAGAGCCTACTGAAGCGGGATCCCGAGAACCGGCTGCTTGCGCGGGGGCCGCGTGTGCGGCTGCCCGCGGAGGTCGTGCGTGACCAGGCCCTGGCCGTGAGCGGGCTACTGGTGGACAAGCAGGGCGGGCCTTCGGTGAAGCCCTACCAGCCGCAGGGGCTGTGGAAGGAGATCTCCTTTGGCTCCGGCTTCACCGCCCAGGACTACGTGCAGGACCACGGCGAGGCGCTCTACCGCCGAAGCATGTACACGTTTTGGAAGAGAACTTGCCCACCACCCTCCCTGCAGACCTTCGATGCCCCCGAGCGGGAGTTCTGCATGGTTCGGCGGTCGGTGACCAACACACCCCTCCAGGCGCTCGTGCTGCTGAACGACCCCACCTACCTGGAGGCATCCCGGAAGCTGGCGGAGCGAATGCTCACGAGCCCAGCCGCCACCGACCAGGATCGCCTCCGCGACGAGTTCTGCCTAGTTCTGTGCCGGGAGCCAACCTTCCGGGAACGCAACCTCTTCCTGGATATCCTAAAGAGCCAGCGCGCCCGGCTCTCGCGCGATCCCGATGCCGCGAGGAAGCTGCTGAGCGTCGGCGAGTCGCCTCGCAACGAGAAGCTGCCGCCCGCGGAGCTCGCGGCCTGGTCAGTGCTCTCCAGCATGCTTCTGAACCTAGACGAAACGATCACCAAGAGCTGAGTAGGCAGGAGACTGAGGGGACTAGGGGACTGAAGGGACTGAGGGGGCTGAAGGGGCTCAGGGGACTGAAGGGGCTGAGGGGAAGCGCCCCAATGGGCAATCTGGGCCTCTGCCCTCAGCCCCTTCAGTCCCCTAAGCCCCCTCAGCCCCCTGCCTCCTCAGTCCCCTATCCCCCATGGGAGGACTCAATGGATCCGATTAGGGAGCGGGAGCTGCTGCTCACACGCAGGCAGCTCTTTGGGCGGATGGCGGCGGGGATCGGTACCGTGGCACTGGGGTCGCTGATGAACCCGGAGCTGTTGGCGGCTGCGGCGGCCTCAACGAAGCCGGCAGGCCTCCATGGAAGCCTGACGGAGCTTCAGTACCCGCCGAAGGCGAAGAGGGTCATCTATCTCTTCCAGTCCGGCGCTCCCTCGCACATCGACCTCTTTGACTGGAAGCCCAAGATGCAGGAGCACCGGGGGGTGAACCTACCGGACTCGATCCGCATGGGTCAGCGCATCACAGGGATGACTTCCGGCCAGAAGACGCTGCCAGTGGCGCCCACCATCTTCAAGTTCGCGCAGCACGGACAGGCCGGCGCCTGGTTCAGCGAGCTGCTGCCGCACCTGGCCGGCGCGGCGGACAACCTGTGCCAGATCAAGTCCATGCACACGGAAGCCATCAACCACGACCCCGCCATCACCTTCATCCAGACCGGCTCCCAGCAGCCCGGGCGCCCCAGCATCGGGGCCTGGATGTCCTATGGCCTCGGCAGCGAGAGCCAGGACCTGCCCGCCTACATCGTGCTCATATCACAGGGCAGCGGGAACCCCAACGACCAGCCCCTCTTCGGCCGCCTGTGGGGCGCGGGCTTCTTGCCCTCGGTACACCAGGGCGTCAAGCTACGCTCGACCGGCGACCCCGTCCTGTACCTCTCTGATCCCCCGGGCCTCGACAAGGCCAGCCGACGGGAGATGCTGGACGGCATCGAGCAGATGAACAGAATGGCCGAGGAGTCCTTCGGGGACCCCGAGATCAACACGCGTATCTCTCAGTACGAGATGGCCTACAAGATGCAGACCTCCGTTCCGGACCTGATGGACCTGTCCAAGGAGAGCCCCACCACCTTCGAAGCCTACGGACCGGACTCCCGCAAGCCAGGTACCTTCGCGGCCAACTGCCTTCTAGCGCGCCGCCTGGCCGAGCGGGGGGTACGCTTCATCCAGCTCTTCCACCGGGGGTGGGACCAACACGGCAACCTGCCCAAGCAGATTGCCGGCCAGTGCAAAGACACCGACCAGCCCTCCGCGGCCCTCATCAACGACCTGAAGCAGCGGGGCCTTCTCGATGACACGCTCGTGGTCTGGGGTGGCGAGTTCGGCCGAACCGTCTACAGCCAGGGAGAACTGACCAAGGACAACTACGGTCGGGACCACCACGGCCGCTGCTTCACCGTCCTACTCTCAGGAGGCGGCATCAAGGGGGGCGTGGTCCTCGGCGAGACGGACGACTTCTGCTACAACATCACCCAGGACCCTGTGCACATCCACGACCTGAACGCGACCATCCTCCGCTGCCTCGGCGTGGACCACACCCGCCTCACCTTCAGGTACCAGGGCCGCGACTTCCGCCTTACCGACGTGGCGGGCGAGGTGGTCCAGAAGGTGCTCGCGTGAGCCGCTAGGGGCCCACTGGTGCCTGCTTGGCCGGCCCTGTTGAGGAGGATTCGGGCTGACCTGAGGCGAAGGCTCAAAGGGCGAGCCCACACACCTGTGAACCGCTTCGGGCTCACGCGCGGAACGGGCGGCCCCATCGGTGGCGCGCTTACGGCGGCTGTTACTGGGTACTCTACAGATGGCTACGGCGCGCACGGCCCACAACTGCCATGCCCTCTCGGCCCGCCGCGTCCCGCCCGGCGTCGCGTCGGAGGGCTCGGGGCTTCGCGCCTCATGCGCCCCATGTAACCGGACCCTTTGAACGGGCCGCTCCCGCGTCCGATGCCGCCCCCACCCGGCTCAGTTGTGTCGATGCAGGGCTCGCCCCTTGCCGGCCTCGTAACCCATCTCATTGCATGACCTCGGAGGATGACCCATGGACAGGCCCAGCGCGGCCCAGCTCAAGGCGATCGCTAACCAGCTTCGTATCCATTCCATCACATCGACGACCGCAGCGGGCAGCGGGCACCCCACCTCGTCTATGTCTGCGGCCGACATCGTGGCGGCCCTCTTCTTTGGCGTCATGCGCTATGACCCCACCCAGGGCCGCAAGCCTGAGAACGACCGCTTCATCCTCTCCAAGGGCCACGCCGCTCCGATCCTCTACGGCGCCTGGGCTGAGGCCGGCATCGTCTCCGTGGACGACCTGAAGTGCCTCCGCAAGCTGGACTGCGACCTCGAGGGGCACCCCACCCCGCGCCTGCCCTTCGTGGACGTTGCCACGGGCTCCCTGGGTCAGGGCCTGGCCGTTGGTGTTGGCGAAGCCATCGCCTGCCGCCTGGACGGCCTGGATGCTCGCACCTACGTGCTGATGGGCGATGGCGAGGCGGCCGAGGGAAGCGTCTGGGAGGCCGCCAACCTGGCCGCCATCGAGAAGCTGGACTCACTGGTCGCGATCATCGACGTCAACGCCCTGGGCCAGAGCATGGAAACGGCCTTCGGGCATCACACCGAGGTCTACCGCAAGCGCTTCGAGGCCTTCGGCTGGCACGCGATCGAGATCGACGGCCACGATATGGAGCAGGTCCTGAGAGCCTTCGACGAGGCCGCAGCCACGAAGGGCAAGCCCACCGCGATCGTCGCGCGCACGGAGAAGGGCGCGGGAGTCAGCTTCCTCGCCGGCGCCTCCGGATGGCATGGCAAGGCGCTGAAGGCGGACGAGGCAGAGCGCGCGATTGCTGAGCTTCAGCCCCACGCTGCCTCGGCCAAGGGAGTCACCATCCCCGCCCCCACCGGTCCGGCTCCCAAGGTGCCGGCCGCCGAGGCCGCATCGCCTGCCACCTACGAGCTCGGCAAGCTGGTCGCCACCCGCGAGGCCTTCGGCTTCGCGCTGAAGCGGCTCGCCAAAGCTTACCCGCGGCTTGTCGTCCTTGACGGCGACACCCAGAACTCCACCTTCACCGAGTACTTCGGCAAGGAGAACCCCGCCCGCTTCGTGGAGTGCTACATCGCGGAGCAGAACCTGGTGGGCGTCGCCGCGGGACTTGCGGCGCGCGGCAAGATTCCGGTTGCCGCCACCTTCGCTTGCTTCCTCAGCCGCGCCTTCGACCAGATTCGGATGGCGGGCATCTCGCAGTCCAACCTGAAGCTCTGCGGCTCCCACGTGGGCGTCAGCATCGGCGAGGACGGAGGCTCTCAGATGGGCCTCGAGGACCTTTCCATGATGCGCTCGGTCTTCGGATCCGTGGTCCTGTACCCCGCCGACGCCGTGGCTGCCGAGAAGTTGACGGAGGAGATGCTGAAGCACCAGGGCATCGCCTACCTCCGCACCTCCCGACCCAAGACGGCCGTCCTCTACGAGAGCTCCGAGGAGTTCCCCATCGGCGGGTCAAAGGTGCTCCGGCAGTCCGACAAGGACGTGGTCACCGTGGTGGCCGCTGGCGTAACCCTCTACGAGACCTTGAAGGCGTTCGACGAGCTGGCGAAGGAAGGCATCGCCATTCAGGTGGTGGACGCCTACTCCGTGAAGCCGCTGGACGCTGAGGGGATCGGCAGAGCGGCCGCTCGCACCAGCAACCAGGTCATCACCGTGGAGGACCACTACGCGGAGGGCGGCCTGGGCGACGCGGTGGCCGGCGAGCTCTCCAAGCAGGGCGTCCGGGTCCACAAGCTGGCCGTCCACGAGCTTCCCCACTCCGGCACCCCGGACGAGCTTGTGGACCGCTACGGCATCAGCGCCCGCCACATCGTCGAAGCCGTCAAGGCGGTGGCTCGGTAGGGCGCTGAACAGCCCCACCACAGAGGCACTGAGACACAGAGAAGGACCTGAGAAGGGAGGGGATGCGCGCAAGGGAGTAGGGCCGTTCCCCCCCGTCGGACCGTGCCCCCTTCGGAGCCCAGACCCAGACGCCAAGGGATCGGCGCCCGGTAACCCCTTCCCCCTGGAGTGGGGGAAGGGGCAGGGGTAGAGGGCCTGCGTGCACCACGATCAGCCATCCACTGCCCCCCAGGCGGGCGCCCTGCCCCGGCCTCCGTCTTCCCACCAGAGACCTCGCATGGACCACCCACTCGACGGCCGGCTCTTACGCTTCGTCCTCCAAGGTGAGGGCTCCTTCGATGAGATCGTCCGTCAGGTGTTCGCCTACCAATATGAGCGGAACGTCGCCTACCAGCGGCTTTGCGATGCTCGCGGCGTCGCTCCGCGCTCGCTGGAGGACTGGCACCAGATTCCTGCCGTGCCTGTCCGGGCCTTCAAGGCGATGGACTTGGCCTGCGAGCCCCTGGAACAGGCAGAGGCGGTCTTCGAGTCCTCCGGCACGACTCTGGGGGCCCACTCCCGCAGCCGCCACTTCCTCTTTGGCCTGGAGCTGTACCGTGCCAGCGTCGTCACCCACTTCCGGCCGTACCTGATCCCTGACAGGGAGAGGATGGTCTGCCGCGTCCTCCTCCCCTCCTCGGCCGAAGCCCCGAGCTCATCGCTCTCACGCATGATGGAGTTCGTACTCGATGCCTTCGGCGCCGAGGGCAGCCGCCACTACGTGGTGGGGGGAGGGCTGCTGGTCGACGAGCTGTTACGCGACCTGAGCGGCCCCACCGAACCACAGATGCTCCTCGGCGCCTCCTTCTCCTTCGTCCACCTCCTGGACGCGATGGCCTCCAGAGGAATGGCCCTTGCCCTGCCTGAGGGTAGTCGACTCATGGACACAG
Organism: Armatimonadota bacterium; assembly: GCA_036504955.1. Classification (GTDB taxonomy): domain Bacteria; phylum Armatimonadota; class DTGP01; order DTGP01; family DASXUI01; genus DASXUI01. Next base: position 7,218 of record DASXUI010000656.1, on the reverse strand, counting down.
GTGGCTACAAGGGGCGCAGCCGGGAGGTCCCCCGTGAGGAACTGCTGGCGGCCTACGCGGCACGGCTTGGCCTGGACCCCGCCCTCTGCGTGAACGAGTACGGCATGTGCGAGATGACCTCGCAGTTCTACGAGGCCAGCCTCAGGGACCGCCTCGGGGGCCGCTCCCCCTCCCGGTGGCTCAAAGCGCCCCCATGGGTCCGCACTCAGGCACTCGACCCCGCCACTCTTCGGCCGGTCGAGCCAGGCGAGGTCGGTCTTCTGCAGCACGTGGACCTCGCGAACCGTGGCTCGGTGATGGCCATCCTGACTGAAGACCTTGGCCGCGTAACCCAGGAGGGCGTTCAGGTCTTCGGCCGGGCATCCACGGCGGAGGCGAAAGGCTGCTCGATCACTGTCGACGAGCTCCTATCGACGGGTCACTGACTAAGCCTCCTCTCGGGATCGCGCCCCTCGGCGTCCCTTGAAGGCAGGCGATGGCCGCGCCGAGAACAGAGCCTTGGGGACACCCCTCTACAGCCGGTGGCCCGAACAGTCCCCTCCTTGTGCCCCGAAGGAAGTCAGCCCCATCCCATGAGTGACCCCAAGACCTATCAGGTGCGCCTGCAGCCCATCGGCGCGATCCTCCAAGTGACGGAGAACGGCGGCCTGCGCGACCTCCTCTTCGAGCAGGGCGTGGAGTTCCCGTGCGGCGGGCACGGCCGCTGCCGGGGCTGCAAGGTTCGCGTGGTCGAGGGCAAGGCCTCCATTGGCGACGCGGAGAGGGAGCACCTGTCCGAGAAGGAGCTTCAGGACGGCTGGCGCCTGGCCTGCCAGCTCAGGGCTGAGGACAACCTCGTCATCGAGCTGAGGCAGTGGGACGCCTCCATCCTCTCCGACGATGCGTCGTTCACCTTCACCCCCGGCGAGGGCCTGGGCGTTGCCGTGGACCTAGGCACCACCACCCTTGTTGCTCAGCTCCTGGACCTCTCCACCGGCCACGTGCTGGCGGTGCGCACGGCGCTGAACCCTCAGGCTCTGCACGGTGGCGACGTGATGAGCCGCGTTCAGTACGCCGTGGCAGAGGGCGGGCAAGAGGAGCTGACTAGCCTCATACGCAACCAGATCGGCAAACTCATACTGCAGCTCCTACGGGCCGCGCAGGTCAGCGCCCTGCCGCTCAAGCACGTTGTGGTCGTCGGCAACACGGTGATGCATCACCTCTTCTGCGGCATAGATCTTGAGCCGCTCTCCCACTACCCCTTTGAGGCGGCGGACGACGGGCTGCACACCTTCACGCCGGAGGAGCTGGGCTGGACGCTGCCCGCAACGGTCGCGGTGCAGTTTCTGCCCTGCCTCGGAGGCTTCGTGGGCAGCGACATCCTCGCCGGTATTATGGCGACGGGGATCCACAACAGCGAGGATCTGGTCGGCCTGGTGGACCTGGGCACGAATGGGGAGATCGTGCTGGGGCATCGCGGAAGGCTGCTCTGTGCGTCTACCGCGGCGGGACCGGCCTTCGAGGGCGCGCGTATCTCCAGCGGGATGCGGGCGTCTACCGGCGCCATCTGGCGGGTCGCGCGCCTGGACGGACATCTGAAGTGCGAGGTCCTGGGCAACGTCCCTGCTCGCGGCGTCTGCGGCAGCGGACTCGTCGATGCCGCCGCCGCCGGCCTGGAACTGGGCCTGATTCGCCCCACGGGAAGGCTTAACACAGGTGACTCCATGCCCCTCGCCGACTCGGTAGGGCTGCTTCAGTCTGACATCCGTGAGCTTCAGCTCGCCAAGGGCGCCATCGCGGCCGGCATCCGTCTGCTCCTCTCCAGTTGGGATGCTGGCTCGGAGGGAGTGAAACGGCTCTACCTCGCGGGCGCCTTTGGCAACTACGTCAACCGGGCCAGCGCGCGGCGGATTGGGCTCCTTAGCTTTGAGGAGCAGCAGATCCATCCGGTCGGCAACACCGCCCTGCTGGGAGCCAAGATGGCTCTTTTCGCGCCGGAGGGGGGCGATGCGACGTACGCAGGGATCCGCGCACAGACCGAGCACGTCTCGCTGCATGCCCATCCGCAGTTCCAAGACGCCTACGTGGAGGAGATGTCCTTCCCGCAGGGGGAATAGGTACTTATGACTGTCTGCTAAGCAGGCACACTCTGGTGGCTCGAATGGACCGCCGTGACAGCAAAGGCTCCTGAGCTGGGGCGGCTAGAAGTGACTCCCTAGAGGCGGGACTGAAGAGGCCCGTCCGCTAGTCTGAAAGCGAGGATTGCTCCCTTGGTTTACCGCGAGTTTGGCAAGACTGGCGTGCAGGTGTCCCGGCTCGGGTTCGGGGCGATGCGACTGCCGATGACCGATATCGACGGCAAGAGCGTGGTGGACGAGGACAAGGCGATCCCCATGATCCACCGCGCCTTTGAGCTGGGCGTCAACTACATCGACACCGCCTGGATGTACTGCGACGGCCTCAGTGAGAACACGGTCGGCAAGGCGCTCAAGGGCTGGAGGGACAAGGTCTCCCTCTCCACCAAGTACCCCTTCAATGATGAGATCCGGAAGGTGCTTGAGCAGCAGCTCACAAAGCTCGATACCGACCACATCGACTTCTACCACTTCCACGGGATCGGTGAGGGCTTCTTCACCCACGAGCGCCATGACGAGGCCATCAAGGGCGCCCTCAAGGCGAAGGAGGAAGGCCTCATCCGCCACCTCTCCTTCTCCTTCCACGACAAGCCCGAGGTGATGGCCAAGCTCATAGACCTGGGCATCTTCTCCTCCGTGCTCTGCCAGTACAACCTCCTCGACCGCGCCAACGAGGACGCTCTGGCGAACGCCAAGGAGAAGGGCCTCGGCACTGTTGTCATGGGTCCCGTCGGCGGTGGCCGCATCGCCGGGCTGCCTACCGAAGCCGCTAAGAAGCTGGGTATCGAGGTGAGGAGCAGCGCGGAGCTGGCCCTGCGCTTCGTGATGGCCAACCCCAACGTGGACATCGCGCTCTCGGGCATGAGCACGATGGAGCACGTGGTTGAGAACGCGGCCACAGCCTCCAACACAGCGCCGCTCAGCCCTGCGGAGGTGGAGGCCGTCAACGCTTCCATGGAGGAGAACAAGCGCCTCGCGGACCTCTACTGCACCGGATGCAACTACTGCATCCCCCACTGCCCCAACGAGGTCAACATCTCCCACATCTTCCGGGCGATGAACTACTACCGGGTCTACGGACTCAAGGACCTTGCCCGCAATATGTACAACGAGGTCGGCAAGGTATCGTGGGTCAAGGGCAACGCGGCCGATGCCTGCGCGCAGTGCGGAGGATGCGAGGAGCACTGCCCCCAGAAGATCCAGATCAGGGTGCAGCTTCAGGAATGCCTGGAGGTCTTCGGGGGATGAGCTACGAGCTCGGGATGAAGGCGATGCGGCTGGAGCTGGCCGAGCGCCTGGGACATACCGAGTACTGTAGCAACTACGCGCTCATCCGTGCCGTCACCGGGCTTGACCCGCGCACCGACGGGAGCGCCTTCCGGGCCTTCAACGACGCCTGGGACATAGACCTCATCTGGAGCACCAATGACGGGCCCGCCTCTTTCGCGCAGAGGGGGCGGGCCACCGACATGGGTCACGCGGAGTTCCTGGAGGACGGCCTCGACCGAAGAGACACGGTGACGTGCCCCTTCACGGACCCGGAGGAGGTGCTTGCCTTCGACGCGGTGGAGGAGTACGGACTGCCGGACGCCGACGAGCTGACCGCCTACTACGAGGATGCGTACCAGCGAGGGCAGGCTGAAAACCCCAACCAGATTCTGACGGGGGGCTACTACAAGACGATCGTGTCAGGGGCGATCGAGGCCTTCGGTTGGGATATGCTGCTCACGGCGGCATCGGACCAGCCGCGCTTCGCCAAGGTGCTGGAGGGCTTCTACCGAATGACCCGCCACTACGTGGAAGCCTGGGCCCGTACCTCCGCGCCGGTCTTCATCCAGCACGATGACATGGTCTGGACCTCCGGCCCCTTCCTGCACCCCGCGTTCTACCGCTCCGCCATCTTCCCCCACTACCGCAAGCTGTGGCAGGTACTGCACGAAGCGGGCAAGACAGTCCTCTACTGCTCAGACGGCAACTTCACGCCCTTCATCGACGACATCGCGGAGGCCGGGGCGGACGGCTTCATCTTCGAGCCCCTCACGGACCTAGACAAGATTGTGGCACGCTACGGGCGGACCCACGTGATCGTGGGCAGCAAGCTGGACTGCCGCACCCTCACCTTCGGGACCCGTGACCAGATCCAGGCCGAGGTGGACGCCACGCTGGCGCTAGCCAGGGGATGCCCGGGCTTCATCTTCGCGGTCGGCAACCACATCCCCAGCAACGTCCCCGTGGACAACGCACTCTTCTACTTCGACCACCTCAGAGCCCACTGGCAGCGCTGATCGTCTGCTTAGCTCTCGTCCGCCTCAACAAGGAGGCGATACCGGTCGCGCGAGGCATGGAGCACGCGGACGACCGTAATCGTCCCATCCGACGCGAGGTAGTAGACGAAATACGAGCGGAATCCCGTAACCGGCCAAGACCGGAGGCACTGAAGATCTTGGCGCCTCAGGGGTACGGGACTACCGATTGGAGGCATGCCGGATACGCAGGCAGTTGCCTCCGCCAGCCCCGCAACAAAGCGGCCGGCCACAGCCGGCCCTGCCTGCTCCAGGAGGTACCTAGCTGCCTCGAACACGCCGCGTGCCGCCTTAGGGCGGAATCGAACCGCACTCACCGGCTTGACTCGCGCACTACCAAGCCAGCTTCGGCGCGAAGGGCGTCCCAGAACTCAGGGCCCGCCTCAATCCGCGGCCCGGACTCAAGCCCCTCGACGAGCAGAGCCTCCAGCTCCGGGCTCACCTCACGCTCCATCGCCTCAGCGACGAGGTAGGCGATGTACTGCCCCACGTCGCTGTACCCGCGCGCTTTGGCTTGCCCCTCAGCGAACTCCCTCGCCGTGTCCTCCAGCTCCACAGTCAAGCTCGCCATCGTGCACCTCAGCCCTCGTGTCAACAACCCTCGGCAAACACGCCAGCAGACTACCATGCTCGGCTGCCTAAGGCAAGGGGCGCCGTACGCTAGCAGATCCTCGGCCATGGCTCGCCACTGAGCATGTCCTGGATGCGAGCCGCGCCGATTCAGCTGCCCATGGTCGCGACGCCGAACCACCTCGGCCTGCGGAGTCTGAGATCGCCGAGTGGCGCGGAGGACCCCTTAGGGGGCAGTCTCAGTGCCAGCCGAGTGCTCCGGCACCAGGGACCCTCCAGCCAGGCCGAGCTCCGGCACTACTGAAGAACCGAGGCCGAAACACTTGCCATCACTCCTGCTGGCTACCTCGGAGCAACCTAGGATCGAGCCCCGAGTCGTCGCCCATCACTCCATCCAGAGCCAGCGGAGCTGCTCAGCCTGTCCTACCTTCGAGGATGCGCTGAAGGTCGCGCGTGACATGGAGGACCCTCACCACTCGGACGGTAGTTCCCACGACCCGATAGCAGATACGCGCCGCTGCGAACCCCGGTACCTGCCATCACCGAAGTCCAAGCAGCTCAAGATGGCCTGTTTCCCAGGGGCTGCCAAGCTCAGGCATCTCGATGAGCCTAGTCGCCGCCTGATCCAGCCCATCACGGAACCGCTTGGCGGCCTCCGGAGCCCCCTGAGCCCTGAGGTAAGCAGCATAGATGACTACGTCGGCTCTAGCGGCATCTGAGAGGACGAAGCGCTTCACGCCTTTTTGGCCGCGACCAGCGACAAGGCCTCCTCTTCCACCCCTTGCCAGAACTCCGGCGTTAGCTCGTGCTCCCCGCCCGACTGCACGCCCTCCAGAAGAAAGGCCTCAAGCTCCGGGTCAGCCTGGCGTTCCATCGCCTCCTCAACGAGTTCCTCGATGGCCCAGCTCAGATCGCTGTACCCGCGGGCCTGCGCCCGGCGGTCGAGGAATTCCCTAGCTTCGTCGCCCAGGCTGATGGCCACGCTAGTCATGTCCCATACCCCCTCCCACGCTCTCGGGCGTGATGCCTTCACCCAGGAGTCTACCACGCTCGGCTGCCTGAGGCAAAAGGCATCGCGCGCTAGCATATCCTCGGTAACTGCTCGCCGCTGAGCATGTCCACGATTCGGGTGGCGCCGATGGAGCTGGTCATGGTCACGAAGCCAGGGCGCCCGGGTACAACCGCCCCCACCCGGCAGGCCTCCGCGCTGACGGAGTGGCGGGCCATCACCTCCAGCGCCTTCCGTGACTGGCTCTCCGGCACGAACGCGATGAAGCGGCCTTCGTTGGCGACGTAGAGAGGGTCGAACCCCAGGATCTCGCAGGCTCCCTGCACGTCCTCGCGGACGGGGATGCTGGACTCCTCCAGTCGCAGGTGAAGCTGGGAAGCCTCGGCGATCTCCACCAGCGCACTCGCCAGGCCGCCGCGAGTGAGATCCCGCATGCAGTGCACCTCGATCCCCTCGCGGAGAAGGTCGAGCGCGGGCCCTGCCAGCGGAGCGCAGTCGCTCTCGATGGTCGTCTCGAAGGCCAGCCCCTCGCGCTCCGCCATGATGGCGATGCCGTGCCGCCCCAGGTCTCCGCTCAGGAGGAGCACGTCGCCCTCTCGCACGCTGCCGGGTGCGATCACCTGGTCATGCTCGAGGACGCCAATCCCCGCCGTGTTCACGTAGACGCCGTCGCCCTTGCCCCTGTCAACGACCTTCGTGTCTCCGGTCACGATGGAGACTCCGGCCGCGTCGGCGCAGGCCCGCATGGAGGCCAGCACGCGCCTCAGGGTCTCGACGGGCAGCCCCTCCTCCAGGATAAGCCCGCAGGTGAGCGCCACCGGCCGCGCGCCCGCCATCGCCAGGTCGTTGACGGTGCCGTTGACCGCCAGGGAGCCAATGTCGCCTCCCGGGAAGAAGAGCGGCCGCACGACGTAGGAGTCCGTGGTCATGGCCACGCGCGGCATCCCCGCCCCCAGCGACAGCACCGCCGCGTCGTGCCTCTGACCTGCGGGTGCATCCCCGAAGGTGGGCACCACCAGCTCCTCCAGCAGCCGGTGCATCAGCTTCCCGCCCCCTCCATGCGCCATCAGCACCGTATCGTGCTGGCTGCTGGGAAGAGGGCAAGAGAACCCCCCCGACAGGTCTATGTTGCTGGTACCACTCATTCGGTTGCCTTTCCTCAAGGGGTCGTAAGGTCGTAGGGTCGTAAGGTCGTAGTCGAAGGCCTCAGAGGGTAGTCTGT
>DASXUI010000655.1:0-3314 GCA_036504955.1 Armatimonadota bacterium | reverse complement strand
AGGACCTTCAGAGAGGGTCGTTGGGTCGTTGGGAAGAGCCTCGGAGGTCGGGGACCTGTCGGACGGGTCGGACCGGCCGGACGATGAGGGCCCTGGCCGCAGCGCCATGGGCGACAGACCGGGCCAAGGCCTCTGCCGTCCGACCGGTCCGACCCGTCCGACAGGTCCCCGACCTCCGAGGCTCTTCCCAACGACCCAACGACCCTCTCTGAAGGTCCTGTGGCACCTAGGTGTCTAACCCTTTGATGCCAAGGCCTGCGGGCGCTCCTCTAGGGGGGGCGCTGCTTGTCGGGGCATCGGCTCGAAGGGTGGAGCTCCGCGCCACCCGAGAGGATCACTGCCCCACCACGGACGGCGCCGCGCCCCGTGGAAGGCTTCTCGAGGAGGCTGCGCTGATATGAGGTCCCCCACTGGCTTCACCCGTCTTGGCCTGTTGGCCGCACTGCTGCTGGCGGTCGCCATCATGGCGGCCGTGCCGCTGCTCCCCCTAAGGGCGCAGCAGGAGCGGTACGACTCACTGAGAGCGGAAGCGGAGAAACGCTTCCAGGAGGGCTCCTTCGCCCTCTCCAGGGACCTGTACCTGGAGGCCGGCAAGCTGCAGCTCAACGAGGACGCGCGCCGCTGGGTCGACTTCCGGCTCGCGGATACCCTCTGGCGCTCTCAGGCCGCCACCCAGACGTCCGACCAGTCCAACTACGAGGCGGCGCGCAAGCAGCTTGACCTCCTGGTGCGTGACATCCAGCGGGTGGAGGACCGGGACCGCGTGTGGGCGGAGGTGGAGGAGTCCCTCGCCGACTCCTACTGGCTGCCTCGGGAGAGTCGAAACTGGGGAGCCGCCTGGGAGCACTACCAGAAGGCGCTGGAGTGGTGGGCCGGCTCCAAGGACCTCGACCTCGCGCGCGCCCGCTACCTGGCGATCCTCTTCCGCGTCGCCGAGCCCCCCCTCGCGCAGGGCGACTATTACTACTACGGCTACTACGGCAACATGATTCCGCTGGATCTGCTGCAGAACGGTCTCAAGATAGCGCGGGAGCCCCGGGATCTGGCTCACCTGCACTACCTCGTGGCCATGACGCTTCGCCGGCAGGGCGGCAGCGTGAACGACCAGCAGCGGATCCCGGAGGAGTTTGAAGCCTCCCTTAAAGCCGGCAAGCAGTCCGGCTGGTACGACGACGCGCTCTACCAGTACGGCGAGTTCATGGCCTCCAGTGGCCCCGTCCGCCTGCTGGCCAACGGCGAGATCCGCCAGGAGCCCGACTACGTGAAGGCCTTGGCCCTCTTCCAGCGGCTGCTCCGGGAGTTCGAGAAGGGCGAGACGCGCTACTACGACCAGGCCAAAGCTCAGGTGGACCAGATTACCAATGCGTCCGTGGGCGTCAGCGTCTCGAATCTCTTCACGCCCGGCACGGAGGTGCAGTACCAGATCAACTGGCGCAACACCAAGCGGGTGGACCTCTCCCTCTACGCCGTCGAGTTGGCGCGCGACACGGACCTCTCCGGCAAGGACGTCGGCGCCTACCAGTGGCTGCAGCACGTCAGCATCGCGGGCAAGCCCAAGACCGACTCCTGGACCTACGCCACCGGCGACCTGGGCGTCCATCGCCCCGGAGCCCGCAACCTTTCGCTGAAGAAGAAGCTGGCTCCCGGGGCCTACGTTCTCGTAGCCACCGCAGGCGCCGCCACGGCTCGTGACCTGCTGCTGGTCACGGACGTAGCCGTGGTGCTGAAGAGCTCCAACAAGCAGGCTCTGGCCTACGTGGGCAGCGCCCTGGACGGCGCCCCGGTGGCCAAGGCCACGGTCCGCCTTTGGCAGCGGTTCTACGATGAGGGCAACTGGAAGTGGCGCGCCGCCAGCCAGCAGACCAACGAGCAGGGCATCACGGTCTTCCCTCTTGTCCCCTCGCAGAGCAGCACGGAGCTCTTCGCCGCCTCCGTCGCCGGTGACCGCCAGGCCTTCAGCTTGGGCAACAGCTACTGGGGCTTCCGCCCTCCAGGGAAGGAATGGCGGATCTACGCCTACACCGACCGGCCCGCGTACAGGCCCAACGAGAAGGCACAGTGGAAGATCGTCGCTCGCCGCTACGACGGGGCCGTCTACAGCACCCCCAACAGGGAGGACCTTGAGTACGAGATCCGCGACCCCCGAGGGGCCGAGGTGCGCAAGGGCAAGCTGACGCTCAACGCCTTCGGAAGCGCCTGGGGGGATCTGGATCTGACCGAGGCGATGCCCCTGGGGCAGTACCAGATCACCTTTTGGGACGCGGGCCGGCACAACACCATCGGCAGCGCCACGCTGCTCCGGCTGGAGGAGTACAAGCTCCCGGAGTTCAAGGTCAGCGTCTCCACGCCGGAGGTTAAAGGCCGCAGGAAGACCTATCGGCTGGGCGAGGAGGTCCAGGTAACGGTTCAGGCCGACTACTACTTCGGCGGGCCGGTCGCCAACGCGACGGTAGAGGCGGTGGTGACGCAGTCTCCCTACTACCGACTGTGGCATCCCACGCGGGCCTATCCGTGGTACTTCAGCGACATCGACAACGCCAGCCGGATGTACTACGGCGAAGGTCAGATCGTGAAGCGCGAGACCTTGAAGACCGATGCGGAGGGCAAGGCCACCCTGAGCTTCCCAACCCAGCAGGGCGGTCAGCAGGACCTCCAGTTCCGGGTAGAGGCCCGCGTGACCGACGCCTCCCGCCGAGAGATCCTGGGCAGCGACACGGTGAAGGTCACCCGCCAGCGGTACTTCGTGTACCCCCGCCCCGCTCACAATCTCTACAAGCCGGGCGACAAGGTCACCGTGAACCTGAAGGCCGAGGACGCCAACGAGCAGCCGGTGGAGGTGGAGGGCACCGTTAAGGTGACCCGTGACCACTGGTGGGAGATCTGGCGGAACCCCGAGGGTCGGGAAGTGAAGGGCGATGAGCTTCACCGTCTGAAGGAGCGTCTGCCCATCTTTCCTCCCCGGCCGCCCAAGCCGCCCCGCCGAGGCTGGGCTCTCGTCTTCCGGGGCTACAAGCACGAGGATATCCTTACCACCAGGGTGCGCACCAGGAGCAACGGTGAGGCCCAGGTGACCTTCACCGCCGCCAAGGAGGGGTACTACAGGGTCGCTTGGACCAGCCGGGACGACAGCCTGACAGGGCAGGACAAGCCGGCGCGCCCGGTGCCCACCCCGATCTCCCCCATCATCCAGGCCGAGGCCAGCGTCTGGGCCTGCTCCGGCACCACGACTGACCTGGGGTACCGCTCGGGCGGCCTGGAGATCGTGGTCGACAAGGACACCCTGGAGGCCGGCAAGGACGCCTCCATCCTCGTCA
>DASXUI010000654.1:0-8558 GCA_036504955.1 Armatimonadota bacterium | reverse complement strand
AGCCACAAGAACAGGAGACCGCCGACCCAGTTGGTGAGCGCCAGTGCGAGCGAAGTGAGGCGCCCATGACCCAGCGTCCGGGCCGCGGTGTAGTAGGTGGCGCACAGGAGCGCCAGAGCAGCCGCGCCGGCCGCGCGGGCGGTACCGTGAGCCTCCAGAGCCAACCAGGGGTAGAGGTTGGTGAGGAGCAGCCCCAGACATGAGGCCACAACCATGGGGACACTGAAGCTAAGCGACGCGAAGGCGCTCTTGTACAGTCCCCTCACCGTCGCCGCCAGCCCGGCCTGCCATCTCACCACCACCTGGTCGTCACCGGAGAGGACCGCCTGGCCGTGCCCACTCTGGTGGAGCAGTTTCCCCAGGGCCATGTCGTCGGCCAGCGTCAGCCGCAGCGCCTCATGGGTGCCCACGGCCTCGTAGGCGTCACGGCGGACCAGGTTGAAGGCGCCGATCCCCAGGAACCAGCGGGAGCCCGGGGCTCCGGCGTACTGGGGCCGGAACCTGATGCCGAACCAGACCACGAAGGCGCAGAGGAAGGCCGACTCCGTGAATCCGCCTAGCTCCAACTGCGGGAAGGCGGTAACGTGGCCCGCTCCACTCGCCAGGCCCCGTGCGACTGCCCTCTTGAGGGCGCCCGGACGGAACCGAACGTCCCCGTCCGTGAAGAGGAGCCACTCCGCGCCCTCCTCCGCCGCCCGCCACCCAAGCCAGTTGGCGTGGTTCTTCCCAAGCCAGTTCGGGGGCAGCTCCGTAACGTGAAGGACGCTCAGCCGGGGATCGTGAGCGGCGGCCTCTTCGAGCAGCCTCCCCGTGTCATCCGTGGAGCGATCGTCGATGGAGATCACGCGAAGGTCCGGGTAGTCCTGTTCGAGGAGCGATGCCACGGCGCGCGACACGCCCACTCCCTCGTTCATGCACGGCACGATCACCGCCAGCCGGGGCCAGGGGCGGCCGGCAGGGAGGTCCTCGGGGAGGTCAGCCAAGCGCGTCAGTCGGCGCCGAGGGATAAGATGAACACGCGCCACCTCCAGCCAGAAGAAGAGGGATAGGAGCGATAGGGCCAGCAGCACGGGGTCACAGTAGGTCACAGCCCAGGTTTCGACCTCCGAGGACCCACCTCCCTACGCCGCGCCGCACTGAACCAGGTTCGGCAGCGACAGCCCTGACCCGCATATGCGCGAGGCGCTGGCGCGTTGTGCATGGCGCGGGCTTCAGCACGCTCTCGTGAGTAGACCGGGCTGAGTGTGGCGCCCTTCGGAGCGACGGCGGCACAGGCCACGAGCTCGCGGGCCGGCCCTTGGTGAACTCCTCCGGACCCGGACCTCGTGCCCCAGGCATGCGGTCACGACAGGATCGCCGTAACCTTGGCGGCCGATCAGTCTCTAACTAGGGGGCGTCCTGCGCACGTGGACGGGCGCTACGCCCTGTTGAGGAGCCCGAAGCGGGGCAACGTCCACCGACCCTCGAACGGGAGGGGAGGACGCCCCCCTCACCGAAGTACAGGTAAGGAAGACGAGTGGCTGGCGTGCCCAGGCACTAGCCGCGAGGCAGCGGCGTCCGGGCCCTTGGCCGGAGTCATGCACCTCGCCGCGGCGGCCTTGTACGCGTACCTCGCCGGAGCGCCCCACATACGCAACGACCTCGGTTCGCAGGATGGGCTGAATGGCTGAGAGCAATGCCTCAGCAGGACGGCCCGCGGTTCTGGTCTCTGTAGCGGCCAGTCTCCCCAGGCCTCATCTGCCGGGTGCCTCACTTCGTGGCACGCCAAGCGACTCGAGCCGCCCTGCCCTTTGCCGCGTCCGGAGTACGAACTCCAAGGAGATAACATGAAAGCTCTCAGAGCTGGACTCACCCTGGCCCTCATGGCGCCCGCCGTGGTCAGCATGGCCATGCCCGGCTTCGAAGCCAGCGTAAAGCAAGCCTACAAGCTGGGCCCCAACTCGAAGTTCGTCAAGGCCGGCTGCGCCGCGTGCCACGTGGGCATGACCCCCAAGTTCAACCCCTTCGGCGCCGATCTGAAGAAGGTGATGGACGCCGCCAAGGCCAAGAAGCTGACGCCCGCCTTCCTGAAGAAGATTGAGAAGCTGGACTCCGACAAGGATGGCGTGAAGAACGGCGTCGAACTCAAGAAGGGCACCCTTCCCGGAGACCCGAAGAGCAAGTAGTTGGCCCTAGATCGGCGCTACGCCCGGCTCCGGAACCGCCGCCGGGCCCATGGGAGCGCCATCGATACGCTGGGCTGGCCAGGCTGAGCGGCCCAGCGTTCGACCACCCTGGACTGGGGGGGCCTGACTCCGCGCCGCCCTCCCAATCTCCCCCAGGAATCGCGACGGCTGCCCCACATCCCGCCGCTTGGCCGCCGGGCAACTCCGAGTAGCCGCCTCCGGTGCTCGGGAGCCCATGACTGTACTCCGACCCCTAGTCAGTAGTTTGACCTAACCTCACTACCCAAACATGGGCGAGGGTGGGCTCCATCCGCGCGGCGCTGGTGGGCGGCCCCACCCCAAGGACCGCCCGCTACGGAGCCTACACCCCTATGACTCCTCCCCCTCGCTTAGTACGTCTTTGGCTTCTCCCTTGCTTGGCGCTTCTTATCCTCAGCTCTGCTGGTCTTTTGGCTACCCTGGCAAGTGGACGCGAAGCGCCCGCCACTGCCACCGGCCCTACCATCCCACGCGAGGACGTGAACGCCTGTATGGCGTGCCACTCCTCGGAGATGACCGGTAGGCCCCCTGTTCAGCTCAAGGCTCTCCAGGCCGGGCCACACAAGGCCTTCGTCTGCCAAGACTGCCACACGTCCTTCACGTCGGCGCCACACACGCCCCAGATGCTGAAGGAGAAGGCCCTCTGCGGCACCTGCCACGCGCAGCAGCAGGCGGACATCGCCAAGAGCGCCCACGCAAACATGGACAAGGTGAAGGGCGACCACCCCACCTGCGCCTCCTGCCACAGCAAGGAGGCAGACCCCCACACCATCACTCGTCCGGCCGCCTGGTCGCGCAAGGACAAGGTCACCCTGTGCAGCCGCTGCCACGCACAGAAGGACCGCATGAACCGCTACGGCGTGGACCCGGACGCCGTGTCCTCCTATGATGAGAGCTTCCACGGCAAGGCGCTGCTGAGCTTCGGCATGAACAAGGCAGCCATCTGCGGAGACTGCCACAAGCACCACGACGTTCTGGCGCCCACCAACCCCGCCGCCCCAACTAACCGTGCCCACGCGGCCAAGACCTGTGCGCAGGCCGGCTGCCATCCCGGGGCACGGGTGAACTTCGCCATGTCCGGCGCGAACCACCTGAGGCTGAAGGTGAAGCAGTCAATGGTGCTGAGAACGGAGGAGTTCTTCTTCCGTTGGCTGACCATCGGCACCATTCTGTTCCTGCTGGGCGGAGTCGCCCTTGACCTGCGCCGCAAGGTGTTCAGTCGCGGGCCAGCGCCCGCCTCGGGGCGCCTGGTGGCCTTCCTGATCTCCGTTAGCTTCCTGCTGCTGTGTGCCGCGCTGCTGATGGCCTTCTTCGGCGTGGGCCAGGCCAAGTGGAGCATCCTGGCAGCGTTGGTCGTTGCCGCGGTCGCCTTCGTTCTCTTCTTCATGAACCCCCACCGCCGACGGCATCCAGCGGGGGAACGCCAGTACCAGCGCCTGAGCCTGGCTCAGCGCTGGCAGCACATCCTGCTGGCGATCAGCTTCACGCTGCTCGTTCTGACCGGTCTGCCCCTGCGCTTCGCCCACGTGGAGTGGCTGCACCCACTGTACGCCTTCTTCGGCGGCATGGGCGGCGCGCGAGTGGTTCACCGAGTGGCCGCGGTAATCATGATCGCCGACTGGATCTGGCACACTCTTTACCTCATCTACCGATGGCAAAGGGCCGGCTTCAACTTCCGGTCTTGGACCATGTTCCCCACCCTCAAGGACGTGCGGGACTTCATCGACACCAGCAAGCACTACTTCGGCCTCACGCCGAACGGGCCCCGGTATGACCGCTTCCAGTTCCGCGAGAAGTTCGACTACTTCGCGGTCTACTGGGGCATGCCGATCATGGTCTTCTCCGGCCTCGTCCTCTGGTTCCCCATCTACTTCGGGAACCTGCTGCCCGAGACGGGGCTGTCGGTGGCCTACATCGCGCACAGCGATGAGGCGATCCTCGCCTTCCTGGCCATCGTTATGTGGCACTTCTACAACACGCACTTCGATCCGGAGAACTTCCCCATGAGCCCCGTGTTCCTGACCGGCACCAAGAGCCAGTCCGAGATGGAGCGGGAGCATCCGCTGGAAAAGGAGCGGATCGACCAGTCGGGCGATGATCCCGACCGCCGTGTTTAGCAGACTTACCCTCCCGCTACAGGGAGGCGCATCGGTGGTCCGCGCGGCTCGGCGTCGTGCGGACCACACCCCGCCCTGGGCCAGGCACCGCCTCACCGTCCTCCTGCTGTGCCTTCTCCCTTCTCTGCTGGGGCTCCCAGCCCAGGCGGAGCCTGCGGCAGACCTGGAACGTCCCGTCGGCGCCCTCGTCTATCTGCCCCTCACGCTCTCCGCCTCGCCCGGCACCGTCGCCAGGGCGCGGCTTCCGGTGGCTTGGCAGGGCCAGGCACCACTGACCGGAGTTCAGGTTCTGCCCAGCGACCTGGTCAGCCCTGCTGGTGGGGTGATCTCGTCCACCCTTGTGCACCCGGACATGCTCTTGTTTCTCCCGCCACGACCACAGATGCCCTTGTGGCAGTCGCTGTTCTACGTGCTGGGGACGGAGCCGGCCGTAGCCGTGGAAGTGCCAAAGGGCACGCCCCCCGGACGGTACCAGGGCACCCTCACCCTGAGCGCCGGCTCCCGAGAGTACGACATCCCGCTCACGGTCACCGTGGGCCGTGGGGCCGCGGACGGAGTGCTTCTGATCGACGGAGCGCTCAACCAGACCGACTACACGGACCTACGACGCGCGCTGAGGGAGGCCGGGTACCCCTCGAACCGAGTTGTCGAGTGGCGCAACCTGCGAGCGGGACTCAACAGCACCGCCACGGAAAACGCGACGGCGCTGCTGGCGGCGCTGAGGCGGTTGGGCTGGCGACCCGAGGACCGGGTGGACGTGGTGGCGCACAGCTTCGGGGGTCTGGTGGCCCGGCGCATGGCGCAGATCAACGCTCAGCCCGGCCGCCAGGTGGTCACGCTCCGGAACATCATCACCTGCGGTACGCCTCTGGGCGGGCACAACGGCGCGGACGCGGGGGCCTGGGCCAAGCTGTCAGTCGGCAAGCTGCGCCTCCTTGGGGAGCAGCTCAAGACGCTGCGGGAGCTCGGCGCCGACCATCTGCGGCCGTCGGACTTCGCGGACGTCACCGTCAAGTCGCCGGAGGGATACCCCCGCTACTGGCTCCTGGGGGGTACCGATCCGTCTCGCATGATCCTCCCCTGGAGCCAGGTGCCTGTGGACCTGGGCGAGTTCGAGCCTCTCCCGCATGACAGCGTGGTATCCACCCGGAGTGTAGCCGGCTACACCCCCCGGCGGCAGTGGGTGAATCGGGCTCTCCGCCCCTCGCTGGAGCCGGTCGTGCGCCAGAGGTGTGACCAAGATACGGACTCCCCTCGGGCCATTCGCTTCTTGTGCCTGCGCCACGAGGAGCTGGTGATGGACCTCCGCGAGCGCCGGTACCCCTGGCGGAATCCGGTCAGGGACCTGATCGTCCCCCTCCTTCTGGGGTCCGACTGGCGCCCCTGCGGCGAGCCCGTTTCGTTGACGGGGCCCGCGAGCCTTCCGTATAATCAGAGCGGAAGCGACGCGCGCTCGCCCGCGCGGCCCTCTGGCACGCCTGGCATACTGGACAGGGCAGCCGCGGCCGCCAAGTCCCGCCTTCGGAGCGTGACCAGGTCTCTGGCTGAGTCAGGCAGGCGGCGACTCCTCCCCCTTGCCTCCGGCGCCATCAGAGCGCTGGGGCTGGGAGGCGCTCCTGGTGTTCACGCGCGCTAACCCCTTCATGCTCCCCCTGCCCGGACCCGGTCTGGCGGTCTGAGGCTGCCGGGGAGCCCTTCACTGGCCCACTCGGACCACCCCACCCACTCGATCCGGAGCGTATTGATTGACACTGAAGATTGGTCTGCCTAAAGGAAGCCTGCAAGACGCCACCTTCGAGCTGTTCCGTAAGGCCGGGTTCAAGTTCCAGGCCCGGTCCCGTTCCTACCAGCCCTCCTGCGATGACCCCGAGCTTGAGGCCATGCTCCTGCGTGCCCAGGAGATCCCCCGATACGTGGACGCGGGCGTGCTGGACGTGGGACTCACCGGTTACGACAACGTCGTGGAGTGCGGCTCCGACGTTCACCAGATCGCCGAGCTCGTCTATTCCAAAGTGAGCACTCGCCCTTACCGGTGGGTACTCGCCGTCCCAAAGAACTCCGGCATCCGCGGCCCGAAGGACCTGGAGGGCAAGCGCATCGCCACCGAACTAGTGAACGTGACGAAGCAGTACCTGGAGCGGCACGGGGTGAAGGCCCACGTTGAGTTCTCCTGGGGCGCGACCGAGGTGAAGGTCCCAGACCTGGTGGACGCCATCGTGGAGGGCACGGAGACAGGCAGCACCCTCAAGGCGCACGGCTTGGAGATCATCGACGAACTGCTCGTCTCCACCACCCGCTTCATCGCCAACAAGACCTCTTGGCAGGACCCCTGGAAGCGGGCCAAGTCCGAGAGCATCGCGCTCCTGCTTCAGGGCGCGCTGAACGCGGAGGCGATGGTGGGCCTGAAGATGAACGTGCCCAAGGATTCCGTGGCGTCGGTGGTGGCGGAGCTTCCCTCCCTGCAGCGGCCCACCGTCTCCGGCCTCTCGGACGAGGGCTGGGTGGCCATCGAGGTGATCACCCATGAGACCACCGTCCGCGATCTGATCCCGAAGCTGAAGCGGGCGGGAGCCAGCGGGATCGTTGAGTACCCGCTGAACAAGATCATCTACTAGAAGCTCCGTCGGACTCGCCCGTCGCGGCGGTCATGCCCGCCGCAAGCGGGTTCCAGCAAGGTTGGGACAGGGGCCTGAGCCCGCCGCACTCCCAACGGGCACGGGCCGGGGCCCCTGGCTCAAGCGCGATCCGCCAAGCTCGCCGGAACTCTAAGAGGATTCCGGCGGTCATAGCGAGTGGGGTGTCAAACGCTATGAATCTTTGTCTCCACTGTAACGCCGAGAACGCCGACGACCATCGCTTCTGCCACTCCTGTGGCGCGGCCTTGGCGCCGGGGCAGGCGGCTGACTCCACCCCCGTGGACGTCCCAGGCACCTGGGACCAGTTGGTGGACGAGGTGAGGGCCGATGCCTCTCCGCACGCGAGGCTGACTCTCTCGGCCCTCCAGTGGTACCGGCAGGGCAACCTGGAGGACGCCCTGCTGGGCGCGGAGAGCGCTCTCACCATGAAGGCGGACTACTGGCCCGCCAACCTTCTGACGGGTGTGATCCAGAACCAGCGCGGCCAGACGGCCTCCGCCGAGGACCACCTTCAGCGCGCCATCCACACCCACCCGCAGAGCGTGCTGCACAA
Organism: Armatimonadota bacterium; assembly: GCA_036504955.1. Classification (GTDB taxonomy): domain Bacteria; phylum Armatimonadota; class DTGP01; order DTGP01; family DASXUI01; genus DASXUI01. The sequence continues at coordinate 1,048 of DASXUI010000654.1, read as the reverse complement.
GGCCGCCCTGGAGCGGGAGCTGATCCGCGTCTCCCCTCGGATCACCCGGGTGCCATCGCCCGCCAGCAAAGTGGCGAACCGGCTGATCGCCACCACCGGAGCCCTCCTGGTCATCATCGGGCTCATGGCCATCGCCAACGGCGTTGGAGCGCGGCGCTCCCCCAGGACCGGCACACACAAGACCCTTCAGGGCGTGGGGCCGGCCACCGCCGGGAGCTACGTGCCCCCCGGCCAGGCGACGCCGCAGCCCGGCGCCAGTCAGCCCGGCTATTGGACGACTCAGCCCAGGACGAACCCTCAGTACCCCTCCGGGTACGCCCCACCCTCCCAGGTCGCCCCTCCCCGTACCGACGGGGTACCCGCCGGAGGGCACGTGACCCAGGACCAGTCCTCGGACGCTGGCACCCCCCTCACGCTCTCGCGGGTGTTCTCACCCAGGGGGCCGTCGGAGCTGCCGGCGGCGCAGCCAGATCTGACGAACCTCCAGCTCCAGCCCAGGCAGGGCGGCGAGAACCCCAAGCCGCAGCCGATCGATGGGCAGGCTGCCCAGGCCGCCGCCCCGGCGCCCGCTCAGCCCGTCCGCCCTCGCCTCGGGAGCGCCGGCCCCGCCCTCATCGCGCCGGCCGACAAGGCTCCGGTGGCGACCACCCGGCGGTGGCCGCAGCCCACCTTCGCTCAAGCCCCGCCGGCCCCGGCCCTGCCGCAGCCCTCCGCTCCAGCGACCGTTGCCGCCGCGCCTAGGCCCCAGGCGCCCCGGCAGTTGGGAGCGGCGGATCTGCAGAGAGAGGGGATTCGGCTGATGAGGGAGCAGCGCTACTCCGAAGCCCAGGCATCGCTGGAGCAGGCATCCAACGCTTATCAGCGCCAGATCGCGCAGGGCCAGAACGTGGAAGCCGCGCGTAGGGGACTCGACACCATCGAGGCGATGCGCCGGCTAGCGGAATCGAGGCAGTGATCAGTAGGGCCTCCCGACTCATCCTTCTGGGGCTGGGGCTCCTCCTAGTTCCCGCCCAAGCAAGCCTCGCCCGTCAGCTTCTGATCGTGTGGC
>DASXUI010000653.1:0-9274 GCA_036504955.1 Armatimonadota bacterium | reverse complement strand
GCCGGGCCGATGAACGACCCGGCAGGAGGGCCTTCGGCCAAGCTGGGAGCTAGACCGGCTCCTACAGGACGAGTGGGTGGAAGCCCCTATCTAGCCGGCCTTGGGCCGCGCTGCCGGGTAGAACCTGGCTTGGCCGAAGGCCCCCGTGCCGGGTCGTTCATCGGCCCGGCCCCCGGCACCCCACTGACCCTCGCCCCCCGAGGCCCTTCCCCTACGACCTTACGACCCCACGACCCGCCCTCAGTCCGGGTCCCGTTCGGGCAGCGTGTGGAGAAGTAGGACACCCAGGAGTAGGCCCCAGGTCAGCCCTAGTAGGTGAGCTTCACCGCTGACGCGGGGCACCAGGTGGTCGAAGACGACCTGGAGGACTACCATGACCGCGACGCCGGTGAGCCGCGACCTGGCGAGCGGGGCGCGGTCTCGGCGCCAGCCGCGCCAGAGGATGGCGGCCGTGGCGCCGACCAGGCCCATGATGGAGCCGGAGGCGCCGAGGTAGACGCGGACCGGCATCCAGCCCTGGGCGGTGGCGTAGACGATGCACAGGCCCGCTAGCGCGCCTGAGGCCAGGTAGAGCAACAGGAAGCGGAGCTTGCCCAGGTGTCGCTCCACGAAGGGCGCCAGGTACCACAGGCCCATCAGGTTCATGCCGATGTGCAGCAGGCCTTGGTGCAGGAACTGGTAGGAGAGCACCCGGTACCACTCGCCATAGAGACAGGCGAGGGGGGAGAGCACCCCCCATTGGTACAGGCCAGGCTGGTACGCTCCGCCCGCCACCACGCCCGCTAGGGTGAACACGAGGGCGTTGAGGGTAGTTAGCAGCGAGGAGACCGGCGCCAGGCCGATGTCATGCTCGCCATAGAGGTCCTCCTGTTCGATCTCCAGCAGCAGCGCCTCCAGGGCCTGCCGACCTTCCGGGCTCAGGATCTGCTGGGCTACCGGCACTCGTTCTCGAAGCCTCCGCTCGGCGTGCTGGCGCGTGACCGGGTTGGGTGATTGCCGCAGAGACTCGTAGGTGGCCCGAGCAGACGCCCAGTCTCCGGCTGCGGCTTGGGCAAGGGCTAGAGTGGATTCCACGCCTTCCCGGGAGTAGGCCTTCGGGGACCGGGCCAGGAGCTGACGGACGGCCTGCTCCTGGCCGGCGTGCGCCAGCAGCGTTACGGAGGCGGCAGGCAGGAACTCCAGCTTTGCCAGCAAGTCCGCCAGATCCCTGTACGCTGCCAGGGCAGTGTTGAGGTCGCCTGCCTCGCAGAGCGCGCGCAGGTATGCAAGGCTCAAGGCGGGGTGCTTAGCCGCGACCCCCGCGGGGCTCACGCTCCGGGCCCACTCCGCCAGCTCCTCCCAGTGTCCGGACAGGCTCAGCATCATGATCCTGGCGAACTGCGCCTCTGCGGGGAACTGGCCATCCACCTTGCGGATCAGCACCTCGGCACCCGCTAGGTCGCCCTGGAAAGCCATCCACAGCGCCTTCACCATGCAGGCCAGGGTCCAGGTTCCGTCCCAGGGATGAAGGACTTGGGCCAGCAGAGCCCAGCGGTAGGAAGCTCCGTAACACTGCTTCATGAGCAGGTACTTGGATCTCTTGACGGCGAGGGCGGGCGCCAGGATTAGCAGGCCGAAGACCCCGAAGCCCAGGTAACCTGCGTAGTCCGGACAAGCCAGGTAACCAACGCTTAGGAGGAGCAGGCAGAGAACGGTCTTGGTTCCCCATCCCCGAGCCCACTGAAAGTGGTTCTTGGCTTGTCCCCAGAGGAGGGGCAAGGACCATGCCAGCGTCAGAATCCCCAGGAGGAGGTTGAGGTTCAGGTCCATGGACACCCATCACAGGGCGGCCTCATCGTCGCGCCAGAGCCACGCCACGGGGGCGGACCATAGCGGCCTGAGGGCCGACGGCCCTTGCGTACCCATTCAGTGGAGTCCCCTTGGGCCTGCTTGCGTTCCCTGTCGCCAAGCGGAAACTGGCGCTCCGTGTGGCGAGGCGGCCTAGAGCCCTCGGAAGTGGATGGGCCGCGGGATGGGAGGTCCCACGGCCCTGAGGCTGTTGCTGGCGGGCGATGCCCCCAAGAGAACGCCGGCTTACTTCTTCTTCTTGAGCCAGCTCATCATGCCGCGAAGCTCCTTGCCCACCTTCTCGATGGGGTGCTGAGCTTCCAGCGTGCGCATGGCGTTGAAGGTTGGGCGGTTGGCCTGGTTCTCCAGGATCCACTCCCGGGCGAACTGGCCGGTCTGGATCTCCGTCAGGATCCTCTTCATCTCCGCACGGGTCTCGTCGTTGATGATGCGAGGACCTCGGGTCAGATCGCCGTACTCGGCTGTGTCGGAGATGGAGTAGCGCATGTTGGCGATGCCGCCCTCGTACATGAGGTCGACGATCAGCTTCAGCTCATGGAGGCACTCGAAGTAGGCGATCTCCGGCTGGTAGCCGGCCTCGGTGAGGGTGTCGAAGCCAGCCTTCACCAGCGCCATGGCGCCGCCGCAGAGGACGGCCTGCTCGCCGAAGAGGTCCGTGCAGGTCTCCTCCTCGAAGGTGGTCTCCAGCACGCCCGCGCGGCTGCCGCCAATGCCCTTGGCCCAGGCCAGCGCCAGGTCACGAGCGTGGCCGCTGGCGTCCTGACCGACGGCGATGAGACAGGGAACGCCGCCGCCCTCCTGGAAGACGCGGCGCACCAGGTGGCCGGGGCCCTTGGGGGCGACCATGAAGACGTCCACGCCCTCCGGCGGAACTACCTGCTTGAAGTGGATGTTGAAGCCGTGGCCGAAGGCGATGGCGTTTCCGGGCTCCAGGTGGGGCAGGATCTGGCTCTTGTACACGGCCGCCTGATACTCATCGTTGATGAGGATCATGATCACGTCCGCTGCCTTGGCCGCCTCCTCGACGGTCATCACGGTCAGGCCGGCCTCCTTAGCGGCATCCCAGCTCTTGCCGGGGCGCAGGCCGACCACCACGTCCATGCCGCTCTCCTTCAGGTTGAGGGAGTGCGCGTGGCCCTGGCTGCCGTAACCGATGACCGCCAGCTTCTTGCTCTTCAGCAGACCAAGGTCTGCGTCCTGATCGTAGTAAACGCGTGCCAAAGTAGGGTTCCTTTCCTTGGGTCCACCCTCGACGCGCCGAATCCTGGCGTGTCCACGATGGGCCCCTGTGCTAGCTATTGCGTGTCAAAGAGATCATGCCGCCCGCGCGGTGGGGCCGGCGGCCCGGCACGGGTGGGGGAACGCGCGCGGTTGGTGAAGCGGAACCGGCGCGCGGCGGCGTCAGCGAGCGGTAAGGCGCCCCAGGAGCCAGCCGCCGGTGGCGAAGAGCGCCACCAGAACCAGCAGGCCCGCCACGCTATCGAAGCCCATCGCCTCGTGCAGGTGGTCGAAGATGGGCCAGGCCGCCAGCACTGCCAGACCCGACAGCAGCCAGCCCAGGGGCGCGCGCCAGCCTCGGGAGCGGCTACCGGCCGCCATCAGCACACAGGTGGCGGCGGCCAGGAGGGCGACGGGTATCCAAAGCCGGAGGAACTGATCCACCGTTACCAGCGGTCTCAACGCCGGCCCCTGCCGCCCCCTCCGCCCTTGCCGGTGGTCAGCAGGTAGACGATGACCGCCAGCATCACCGCGCCGGCGATCACCTCGACCTGATGGGTGTTGTAGTAGTGGGTGGCCCGCCGGAGCAGGTTCGGCGAGAGGGCCGCGGTGCGCACCTTGCCATGGGTGGCGAAGAGGTATCCGCCCGCGGCCCCCACGAGCAGTAGCAGCAGGTCTCTAGTACGTCCCCGCATCAGTCCTCGTCGTCGGTTTCGAGGCAGATGCCGCGAGCCATGACCACTTTGCCGCCGCGTACCATCTCCACGATGCCGAAGGGGTCCAGCAGCTTCTCCAGCGCGTCTACCTTCTCACTGCTGCCGGTTACCTCAATGGTGAAGCTGCGCTCACTGATGTCGATGATGCGGGCCCGGAAGATGGCCACAATCTGCATGATCTCGGAGCGCGCGCCATTCTCGGCACGAACCCGAATGAGGGCAAGCTCCCGTTCCACGGAGGGTGTTCCCGTGTAGTCGATCACCTTGATGACGTCTACCAGCTTATCCAACTGCTTGGTGATCTGCTCCAGGATCTCATCCTCGCCCGCTACGACGATCGTCATGCGGGAGATGGTGGGGTCGTGGGTAATATTGACGGACAGAGAGTCTATGTTGAAGCCTCTTCGGGAGAAGAGGCCCGCCACGCGGGCCAGCACGCCGTGGCGGTTCTCCACCAACACTGTGATTGTATGACGCATGGGTCTCCTTTGCGCTCGGACGCCTGCCGCGCCTTTGCGGCCAGAACCTGGGGTAGGGCCTCCGGCGGTTCGAGTGCGGTACGGTGGGTCTGTCCTCGCGGCCACCCGGCAGCCCCGCTCAGCCCCGCACACGGCGACTCCGCGCAAGCCTACTTTTGACGCGCGGCGGAACACTCCCTGTGTGGGCGATGGCTTGCTCGGACGGCGCGGCGTCGGATACCCGCGTGCCGCGCCCGCCGTGGCGCCACAGCCAAGACCTCACCCGGGAACGGGGGCTCGTGGTGGGAGGCCTGCCGTGGTCGTGGCTCGGGCGGCTCGCCGCTGGGTGGGGCGGGACTGGCCCTGGCCGTGAAGCTTGTAGGGTCAGTCCCGCCCTAGACAGCAGGGCCAGGCCGGACGGGGAGGCTAGTTCTGCCCCGGGTGGCCGTGACCGGCCGGTTCGGCCTCCGCGATGGGATGCGGGGCCGCGGGGTTCTCCACGTCGCCCATCAGGTCTACCGGAAGCTCCGGCGCCAGGGCCTCGTGCAGCAGCATGTCCTCGATGGTGCCGCCGGAGGGGATCATCGGGAAGACGTTCTCCTCGCGGATCACCCGGAAGTCCATCACGCAGGGACGGTCCGTGATCTTCAGCGACTCCTCCAGCGCGTCGCGAACCTCCGAGGGCTTCTCGATGCGCATGGCCGCGGCGCCATAGGCATCCGCAAGCTTCACGAAGTCCGGCGACTGGTAGAGGTCCACGTGGCTGTAGCGGTGATCGTAGAAAAGCTCCTGCCACTGCCGGACCATGCCCAGGTAGGCGTTGTTCATGATGGCGACCTTCACGGGCCGCTGGTTGCAGGTGGCCGTCATGAGCTCCTGCTCGGTCATCTGGAAGCCGCCATCTCCCACGATGGCGAAGACCGGCTTGTCCTCCACTCCGAAGCTGGCGCCGACGGCCGCGGGCAGTCCGAAGCCCATGGTGCCCAGCCCTCCGGAGCTGATGAACTGGCGCGGGCCCAGGGAGCGATAGAACTGCGCCGCCCACATCTGGTGCTGCCCCACGTCCGTGGCCACCACCGCCTGGCCCTTAGTGGCCTCCCAGATCTGTTCGATTACGTACTGGGCGTGCAGCTTGCCGTCCTGCGGGTAGAACAGCGGGAACTCGTCCTTCCAACGCAGGATCTGGTCGTTCCACTCGGTCGGCTCGCGCCTGTCGAGGAGGTCCAGCAGTTCCCGCAAGATGGTCTTGGCATCCCCGATGATGGGGATGGCGGCGGGTCTCACCTTGTTGATCTCGCTGGGGTCCACGTCGATGTGGATGATCTTGGCGTTGGGTGCCCAGGCCTCCACCTTGCCGGTGACGCGGTCATCGAAGCGCACGCCCACCGCGATCAGCAAGTCAGCATGATGGACGGCCCAGTTGGCGTAGGCTGTACCGTGCATGCCCAGCATCTGGAGTGAGTTGGGGTGGGTCTCAGGGATGGCGCCCTTCCCCATAAGGGTGGTGGTGACCAGGATGTTGGTCCGCTCGGAGAGCTCGCGGATCTCCTCGTGAGCGCCGGAGCTGATGATACCGCCGCCCACGTAGAGGACGGGCTGCTTGGCGGACATGATGGCTTCGGCGGCCAGGCGAATCTGCTCTGGGTCGCCCTTCATGCGCGGCTTGTAGGAGCGCAGCTTCGGCGGATCCGGGGCCTCGTAGTCCAGCTCCCCGCGGGTGATGTCGACCGGGATGTCCACCAGCACGGGGCCGGGCCGCCCGGTGCGAGCGATGTAGAAGGCCTCTGAGAGGACGCGCGGGATGTCTTTGGTGTGCTTCAACAGGTAGTTGTGTTTGGTGATCGGCATGGTGATGCCGGTCACGTCCGCCTCCTGGAAGGCGTCCTTGCCGATGACGCCGCTGCGGACCTGACCGGTCAGCGCCACCAGGGGAACGGAATCCATATGGGCGTCGGCCAGCCCGGTGACGATGTTGGTGGCGCCGGGGCCAGAGGTGACCAGACAGCAGCCCACCTTGCCGGTGGCTCGGGCATAGCCCTCCGCCATGTGCACGGCGCCCTGCTCATGCCTCACAAGGACGTGACGGATGTCCTTGCAGGAGAAGAGGGCGTCGTACAGGGGAAGTACTACGCCGCCGGGGTAGCCGAAGATGACCTTGACGCCTTCCCGGCGCAGGCTTTCAACAATTGCCTCCGTACCCTTCATCTTCATCGGTTCCTCCTTAAGCTTCAGGCGCTGTGCCGTGGGGCCTCGAAGGGCTCCCCGGCCGGTGACTTGGCGCCTGATCTCGACGTGGTACTCGTGGCTGCAAGTTCAGCCCTCGCGCTTCTACCCACCCCTCGCGATCTTCGTGACCAAGCGGTCGGAAGTACCCAGATAACAAAAAACCCCTCATCCCTAGAAAGGGACGAGAGGCTAACCCGTGGTACCACCCTGGCTTGCCCGGGCGTGTCAGCAAACGAAGGAAGCCGAAGCTTCGGACGAACTGCCGGCACGGTTACCCAGGCCACTTGGGGCGCTCTAACGGGCGCCAGGCGAGAACACTTACCAGGGGTTGCCCTTCAGTGTCTGGCTCCGGGGTGACTCTTCAGCGGGTGCTTGCGTCGCTTCTCACCAATCCGCGACTCTCTGTGGCCCGGCGGGCCCGCCTACTTCTCCCCATCACAGCCCTTACATGTGCAGAAGCTTGTCCCAACTCTAGCATGCATGACTGACCGTCGTCAAGAAGCCAAGCCTCACGCGCAGTCGCGGGAGGCGGAAGGGCTGCTCCCAGCGCGGGTGAGGGGCGTAAGCTCGCTCTGCCGGATGCGTAGGTGCTCCTGCCAACAGGGGCGGCACCAATGCCGCGCTCCGAGCCAATCCACCTCGGTCTCCGCGAGGCCCGACGCTACGCAGGCGCCGCAGAGACTACAGTCGACCATCTGGTACATCTTAGGCTTCATCAGCTAGTCCCGCCGTTCTACCGGTTCCTCCGAACTGCTGCCCTCGCAGCGGAATCCGACCCTTCTCACTCTAGACTGAGCTTGCCGTGGCCGTGTTCCCTGCCAGAGACACATGTTTGGTGGACATCCGGGTCGGGGGTGCTCCAGTACTGACGCGGCTACCGCCCGCCTCTGCCGGGCCCGCTACCCTACGGTATGTGACTGCCCGAAGGACCTGTGTAGCTGCTGTGCGAAGGGTAAGCCTCAGAGCAGAAGCGCGGGTATCGCCCCTGGAAGGAGGACCATCGGTGGAGAGACAGCAGGATCCGGAGATCACCCTGGCATGGAGGGACCAGCGCGCCGTCGTGGCGCCGCTAGGCGCCTCGCTGCGCCGGTACTACCGTCTGCGGGAGGGCGGCGGGGAAGTGGACGTGGCTTGGGGATACCAGGGCCGTGAGGGCAAGCGCGGCGGGCAGGGAGACGTCCTTATCCCCTTCCCGGGCAGGGTGAAGGGGGGACGCTATGCCTTCAAGGGCGTGGAGCACCAGATGCCCATCAACGACAAGGAGGGTCCCAACGCCATCCACGGCTTCCTCCGGGAACTTCCCTGGGACTCCGAGCAGCCCAACGACGCGGAGGCGCGGTTCCACTTTGCCATGGACGCCAAGGCCTATGAGAAGGTGGGGTACCCCTTCAGCCTCGACGTTGCGCTGAGGTACGCGCTACGCGACGAGGGGCTGGTCACGGAGTTCCGGGTGCGCAACACCGGCGATGGGCCGGCACCCGTGGGCGTCGGCTTCCACCCCTACTTCGTTGTGGGCACAGACTCCGTGGATGAGATGTCTCTGACCCTTCCCGCGGACCGCTACCTGGAGTTCGACAAGGGTATGATGCCCACTGGGGAGCTGCTGCCCCTCAAGGGGTCGCCGGTGGACTTCGGCAGGCCGAAGGCGATCGGCAAGACGCGCATCAACCACTGCTTCGCCGACCTCATCGCGGACGCAGACGGGCTCATCCGGGTCCGGATGGAGGCGCCCTCCAGTGGGCGTAAGGTCACCGTCTGGATGGATGCGAACTTCCCCTACCTGGTGGTCTACACCGGTGACGCCATCGAGCAGCCCTACGCGCGCCGCGCCCTGGCCGTGGAGCCGATGACCTGTGCCACCGACGCCTTCAACCACCCGGACTGGGGCCTGGTGCGGCTCCTCCCCGGCCAGGAGTTCCGCGGCCGCTGGGGAGTACAATCCGATGAGGTGAAGAGGTGAAGAGGTGAAGAGGTGAGGAGGTGAAGGGACTGAGGGGGTGGGGAGGTGAGGGGGTGTCAGGGCCTCAGAAGCGTCCACATGTATGATCACCCAGACAAGCTGAGGCCCCTACACCCCCTCAGCCCCTTCAGTCCCCTCAGTGCCCTCAGCCCCTTCAGTCCCCTCAGTGCCCTCAGTCCCTTCGGTCCAAGGGGCACGAGGGAATGAGGGTTGACACTCCCTGGGGGCTTTGATAGAATCGCACATCTGTTCTTGTGCCCTTAGGGAAGGAGACCCGAGATGGCTTTGGAACTGACGGACCTGGTGGATGGTATGAAGCAGGCGCGCTACTTCTTCCTCAAGCACCTGAAGGGTGTGAAGGAGGAGCAGTGGGACTGGAAGCCTTACCCCGAGTGCAAGTCCCTGCGCGAGACGCTGCAGCACCTGGTCTCAGATGATCGAGCGGGGCTGGAGGTCTTCCGGACCGGAGCCGAGCCGAACTACGACGCGCTTCAGGAGGAGGAGCGGGACGTGGAGAAGCTGCTGGCGTTGCTGGAGCGGACTCACAAGGAGCTCTGCGACTTCGTTCTTGAGAAGTTCGCCAACGCGCCCCTCGACACCGAGATCTTCTTCTTCGCCGGACCCACCAAGCTGGGCCAGGCCCTCGCGATGGCCGGTGGCGAAGACTCCTACCACATGGGTCAGGTCGCCTTCATCCGTATGGCCACGGACCCGGGGTGGGATTACTACACTGCCGTCTACGGCGGGGAGCAGTAGGCTTGAGGGGGTGAGCGGGTGAGGGGGTGAGGGGGTGTAGAGGGCCTCAGAGGGTGGGAGGTGGTGCCTGGGGGATAGGGTGTGCCCGGGGG
>DASXUI010000652.1:0-3180 GCA_036504955.1 Armatimonadota bacterium | reverse complement strand
CCCCCCCTCACCCCCTCACCCCCTCATCCCCTCAGTCTCTTCTCTGTGCCCTCTGTGTCTCTGTGGTAAGGCAGTTCGCGCCGATGGCCTCGTTACCACCGACCAGCTAGGAGAATGGCATGACATCCCGTGAGAGGGTCCTGAAGGCCCTGAGCTTTCAAGAGACGGACCGGGTGCCCAGGGATCTGGGTGCCATGCGCTCCACCGGCATCAGTTGCTTCTCGTACCCGAAGCTGGTAGAGGCGCTGGGGCTGCCGCGCCGCCTGCCCCGCGTCCACGATACCGGCCAGATGCTGGCGCTGCCGGATCTGGACGTGCTGGACGCCCTCGGCTGCGATGTCGTCACCATCGACGGCGGCGTCACCAACGCCTTCGAGGAGGCCGAGAAGTGGCACGAGTACGACTTCGGCGGCCGCCTGCCCGCCCGCGTGCTCAGCCCTGCCGCCTTTGAGACGCGCCCGGACGGCACCGTCGTGCAGTGGGGCAGCTCCTTCATGCCGCCCTCCTCCTACGTCTTCAACTCCGACCACAGCGGACAGCCGCTCCTGGACCTCGACCAGCCGCTGCCCCTGCTGGACCTGAAGGAAGTCGCAAAGAACGCCAAGGCCGCCGTCATCACCGATGAGCAGGTGAAGCGGACCGCCGACCTGGCTCGCCGCGTTCGCGCCTCCACCGACCGCGCCGTCTTCTTCACGGACCACTGCGGCGCGGGCATCGGCGTCGGCGGATGGTGCGGCATCGGCATCTTCCCGGTCATCTGCAAGCTGGAGCCGGAGTACGTGAAGGAGCTCCACGAGATCCAGATTGGGCACGCCATCGCCAACGTTCGCGCGCTGCTGCCCGAGGTGAAGGACTCCGTGGACATCATCATGACCACGGCCGATGACTGGGGTACCCAGGCCTCCCTCATCGCCTCTCCGGGTACCTACAAGGAGCTCTTCCAGCCCTACTACCGCCGCCTGAACGACGAGATCCACCGGCTGCTGCCGGACGTGAAGATCTTCATGCACAACTGCGGCGCCATCTACCCGATCCTGGACGCCATCGTGGACAGCGGCTTCGACATCATAAACCCGGTGCAGTGGCCGGCCGGCGGGCACAGCTACAGGGAGTGGAAGGACAAGGTCCGCAAGCGCGCCAGCTTCTGGGGCGGCGGCGTCAACACCCAGCACACCGTCACAATGGGCTCCCTGGAGGACGTGGAGCGCGAGGTCGCCGAGGTGGTGGCCTACATGAAGCAGGACGGCGGCTACGTCTTCAACAACATCCACAACCTGCTGGCGGAGATCCCCGCGGACAAGATCCTCTCCATGTACCGGGTCGCCGCGGAGGCGTAGGAACGCACCATGATCAAGCAGGGCATCCTGAACCCCCACATCAACTCTCTGCTGTGCCGGGTGCGACACACCAACGCCCTGGTCATCGCCGACCGTGGCTTCCCCTACTGGCCCGTGATCGAGACGGTGGACATCTCGCTGGTGGACGGCGTGCCGACGGTCCTTCAGGTGCTCGAGGCCTTGCTCCCCAACTTCGACCTCTCCGCCGTCTACATGGCCCAGGAGTTCAAGGAGGAGAACACGCCGGAGACCCAGCGCCGCTTCCTCGAGGCCGTGAAGGGCGCTCCCCTCATCTTCGAGCCCCACGAGACCATGAAGCAGCGCGTCCCCAAGGCCATAGGCCTCATCCGCACCGGCGATACCACCCAGTACGCCAACATGGTCCTGGTCTCCGGGCGGCCAGGCGAGTGAGGGTCGTCCGGGGCGCGCGCCGTCGACCAGATCGCCGTGGCCACCGGTGGCATCCGGAGTCGCCCCGCTGAAGTCAAGCGTTGGTAAGCCTGAGGTAGTCCGCCGAGCCCCTCCGCGCCGGACTGAAGGTTAGCGTTGGCAGGCCTCAGACGGTCGATCGAGCCCCTCCGCGCCGCACTGAAGTACGCCGCTCCGGGGAACCCAAGCCCTCCTTCGAGGGCTCAGTCGGTGCTGGGTGCATCGCCGAGGCCCCATACACGCGGAAAACGGAGGCCCCAACCCCCGGCTAGCGCCACCCAAGCCCTCGAAGGAGGGCTTGCTTTCCCCGGAGCGGCGTACTTCAGTGCGGCGCGACGGTGGACCAGGCCGCCTGATGGCGCCGTCACCCTACCCCAAGTCAGCCCCAGAACCGAGGAAGGAGCGGACCCCGCCATGCCAGCTTCCATCTGCCGAGCCTTCTGCCGCGCGAGGGGACCCTGGAGACGACCTGCGGGCCAGAGATGCCGTTCGCTCGCGGCGGTGGTGCTGGCGGTCACGGCGTTGGTCCAGCCCAAACCCGCCAACGCCGCGGCACCGGAGACGCTGAAGGGGAGGGGATTCCTCACCGCGCCCGGGGAGGCCTGGAAGCTGGCCTGGAGCGATGAGTTCGGCGGGAGGCGCCTGGACGCCGCGAAGTGGAGCATCGGGTTGCCCTGGCGTGGGGACGACGGCACGAATCGCCATCACAACAACCAGTACGCCAGCGTCATCGCCGATGACGACGTGGCCGTGCGCGGAGGAGCGCTACACCTCACCACCCAGCGGCGGAGCGTGCCCAACCCACGCGGCGGCAGCTACGCCTACACGGAGGGGCTCATCACCACCTCCGGTAAGTTCGAGTGCGCCTTCGGGTACGTGGAGATGCGGGCGAGGCTGCCGGTGGAGGCGGGGCCCGGCACCTGGCCGGCCTTCTGGATGCTGACCCGCGGCTGGCCGCCGGAGATGGACATCCTGGAGTACTGGGGCAGCCGCAGCCGCACGCATCAGGGGCTTGCCACCCGCAGCGCCACCGGTGGGCAGCGTTGGGACAGCTTCCACCAGAGCGACGTGTCGCTTCGGGGATGGCACACCTACGGCCTGGAGTGGGGGCCGGGCTACCAGCGGTACAACGTGGACGGGAAGGTGACCAACGCCGTCTACGGCTCTCACGTGCCGGCCGCGCCCCACTACCTGCTGCTGAACTCCGGGGTGGAGAGCGCCCGGCCGCCCACCGCCGCCACGCGCTTCCCGAACGACTTCGTGGTGGACTACCTGCGGGTCTACGCCCGACCGGAGGTGCCCGCGCTGCTGAAGGGCGACTTCGAGGAGCCCGGGCTGGAGCCCTGGGGAGCCTGGAACCAGGCCGCCGTGGTGGACTACGGCGCCCGAACCGGCCGCCGGGCGCTGAGGGTGG
>DASXUI010000651.1:0-5738 GCA_036504955.1 Armatimonadota bacterium | reverse complement strand
GCGCCATCCAGGCCGATACAGGCGCCATCGGGCCGTGGACCAAGGAGTTCATCTTCGGCAACGAGACCAGCGAGGACTGCCTCTATCTGAACGTGTGGACCGCGGCCAAGGCGAGTAGTGAGCGGCGCCCGGTGCTGGTGTTCATCCACGGCGGCGCCTTCACCGGCGGCTCCGGTGAGGTAGCGGTCTATGACGGCGAGGAGCTGGCCAAGAAGGGCCTGGTGGTCGTCACCATCAACTACCGCCTGGGGGTCCTAGGCTTCCTGGCCCACCCGGAGCTGACCAAGGAGTCACCCCACCACTCCTCCGGGAACTACGGGCTGCTGGACCAACTGGCGGCACTGAAGTGGGTCCAGCGGAACATCGGTGCCTTCGGCGGAGACGCCAAACGCGTGACCATCGCCGGGCAGTCGGCCGGAGCGGCCTCGGTACACTACCTCATCGCCTCGCCTCTCGCCAGGGGGCTCTTCCACCGCGCAATCGCCGAGAGTGGCTCCAGCCCTCACTCCGGAGACGCGCGGCCACGTGAGGACGCGGAGCGAGACGGCGCGAGACTCGCGGAGTCGAAGGGTGCCCGCTCCCTGGCGGAACTGCGCGCCCAACCGGCCAGGGAGCTCGTGTCCGGCGGCACATTCCGGTTCGGCCCCGTGGTCGATGGGTGGTTCCTCCCCGCGGGCGGCCCGGCCATCCTGGCGCAGGGCAAGCAGAACGACGTGCCAACGCTGACGGGCGTCAATGCCGACGAGGGCAGCGCCTCGCCCACCTACGGTCGAGCATCGCTGGAGGAGTACCAGAAGAGGGTTCGGGACCGCTTCGGGGAGCAGTCCGAGGAGTTCCTGAGACTCTACCCCGCTCGATCGGACGCCGAGGCGGCCCAGGCTGAGAAGGAGAGCGCCCGGCACGAGGATCTGGTCTCCCAGGCCCTATGGGCGGAGGACCGGGCCAAGACCGCGAAGACGAGGACCTTCCTCTACTACTTCGACCGTGTCATCCCGTGGCCGCGGCACCCGGAGTACCAGGCCTTCCATACCTCCGAGGTGCCCTACGTGTTCCGCAACCTGAAGATGCTGGACCGCCCCTGGGAGCCGGCCGACTGGAAGACCGCGGACCTCGTCTCCTCCTACTGGGTTCACTTCGCCACCAAGGGTGACCCCAACGGCCCCGGACTTCCCGAGTGGCCCGCCTTCAACCCAGGGGCACCGAAGGTCATGCGTTTGGACGACAGGCCGGCACCGATACCACTCCCCGAGGTCGGACGCACCGACTTGCTGAGGAACCTTCTGAAGCGCGAGTAGGCTTGGAGACGTAGTAGACGGAGCCAACTAGCCCGCGATCACCTGCGATGGCTGCCTGAAGCTCCACCACAGAGGCACAGAGAGCACAGAGAAGGACCGTAGCAAGGAACCGCCACCACCAAGACACCAAGAAGGCCAGGGAACACCTCACCACAGAGGCACAGAGGGCACAGAGAACACCAGGCCTTCCGGTTCTTGGTGTCTTGGTGGTGGCGGTTTCTTGCTACGACCTCTCTCTGTGCCCTCTGTGCCTCCGTGGTGGGGCCGTCCCTACCCCCGTTGGCTTCTGGCTTCATCTCAGGAGACCGCTATGTCCATCAGACCGATCCGCCGCATGTCGAAGTCCAAGCCCACCCTCGAGGGGGCCGGGGTCCATCTCAACCGCGCCTTCGGGTTCGGCAGCACCTCCGAGTTTGACCCCTTTCTGCTGCTGGACGACTTCCGGAACGACATCCCGGAGGACTACCTGGCCGGGTTCCCCTGGCACCCCCATCGCGGCATCGAGACCATCACCTACGTGCTGGCAGGTACGGTGGAGCACGGCGACAGCATGGGCAACAGCGGGGAGATCGGCGCGGGGGACATCCAGTGGATGACGGCCGGACGCGGCATCATCCACCAGGAGATGCCCAAGGGCGACGCCTCCGGCCGCATGCACGGCTTCCAGCTGTGGGCCAACCTGCCCGCCGCTCTGAAGATGTCCGAGCCGCGCTACCAGGAGGTGAAGTCCCCCGACATCCCCGAGGTGACGGACGACGACGGCACCCGGGCGAGGGTGGTGTGCGGCAGCTTCTGGGGCACCAGGGGGCCGGTTGAGGGGATAGCCGCCGACCCTGTCTACCTCGACGTGTCCGTGCCACCGGGCCTTCGAAAGACGCTGCCGGTGGAGACCGCCAGCCACGCCTTCGCCTACGTATTCGCGGGGTCGGGCAAGTTCTGCAACGCCTCCGGCCCGCTGGCGGTGCCCACCGAGGGCGCGGGTTGGTCGGATGTAGCGGTCCCCCTGGCGGCGGAGAACCGGCACCTGATCCTCTTCGACTCCGGCGACGAGGTGACCGTGCAGGCCGGTGACGAGGGCATTCGCTTCCTGCTGGTCTCGGGCCGCCCCCTAAGAGAGCCGGTGGCCTGGTACGGCCCCATCGTGATGAACACTCAGAAGGAGCTGCAACAGGCCTTCGAGGAGCTGCAGCAGGGGACGTTCCTTCAGCCTCGCGGGTAGCTATGAGGGCTCCGCATTGGCCTCGGGTGCCAAGAGGCCTGGCTCCCCTGGCCTCCCTACCAGTTCCAACCGCTTAGGCCCTCCGGCCAAGGTACCTGTTGTCGTTGGTCTCCCATCATCCCTGGGAGCAGGCTTTACGATAACCACCGACTAACAATGAGAGCAGACACCAACCGGCCATAGTGAGGAGGCAACCTATCGAACTGCGGCTGTTTGCCCGGGTTGTCCCAAGAGCCCACGCCTCCCCAGTCCGGCATCTGGTGGGCCTACCGCCCGAACTCACGGGTGGCGAGGATCAGCGGCACGCCTTCTCCCCGGCCGCCGTGCTGGTACTGACTGATAGCTCGAATGATGGCGTGATGCTCGATCGGTACGACGCCGAGGGTGGGTTTGCGGGAGACACATGGCACACCAGCGTCGATGATGCCAAGGACCAGGCGGAGTTCGAGTTTGGTGACACCCTGAGCGGTTGGATGGAGATCCCCGCCTCGGTGGAAGACGTGGTGGTCCACGCGATTGCCCAGGCTACGGCGTCCGGCTAGGCGCCAGCCTACTCCCTCACCCTCGTCGCTTAGGCGGCGATTGTTTTGCGGCCGCGCTCAGGCATGCTCGGTCTGCGCGGTTGCCCTGAGTCCACTCAGGCACCGGAGGCGGTGTTGTCGATCCTCCACTTCGCTGTGCTGGCGTTCTATGCCGCCGTCGCGCTGGCGCTCCTCAGCCTCATCAGCAGCGTCTTCAGGATTCCCTCACCATGGGCGTCCTTGTTGGCAGTGCTTTGCACCCTGTCTTTGGCCACCTGGCTACGTCGGCGGTTGGCATCCACCCCGGACTGGCCCAAGTGTCGCGCCGAGAACTGCCCCCCAGATAGCCTGAGGCGCAAAGGTGACGAGGCCCGAGGTGGTGTCTGGGAATGCCGCGTATGTGGTCAGCGGTACCTCATGTCGCGGGGGATCCTCATGGCCCTCGAGCCAAACGGATCCGCCAGCCCCTACAAGCGGCTGACATTCCTCAATGGCTGGGTCGACGATACACAGACGAGACAGGAAGGCCTGCGGTGAGTGAGATCCTGGTACGCCATGGTCTGAACCCCGGGGGCGTAGCAGGGGTGCTTCCCCTTTTCATCGCGATCCCTTCGACTTCTGTCTCTGGCTGCGGCGCAGATGGCTTAGCCGCAGCCCGTCTCCTATGCCCTTGCTCTCACTGTGCATCTCAGTCCCCTCGATCCTGCTGTGCCGAGCGCCAGTACTGCTTGCGCCCATGCTAGGAGATAAAGCCACCCTCTCTGTGCACAAGGCCCTGGACCTGCTTCCCGCCGTAATCCACATGGCCCATGTCACCCTCACCTCCTGAGCAAACGCCTCTGACCTTGCGAGGACCCCCACTGCCACGCAGGAGTACCTCCTCGAGGTAGCGGCGAGGGGTTGGACCCCGTGGCGATGGGGCTGCGGGCCTTCAGGCACCCGCTGGCGGCTCCATATTGGGCAACACCGACGCCACCAGGGTGCTCCGGGCCGCTGCCGTTACCGATGCCGTAGCGGCGACAGAAGGGTGACTGCTGCGGATGCAGGCGCGCGCTCCGGAGGTGCCCCTGCGGAGTAGGGGGAAGAAGGGGTGGAGGCACGCCTTGGGCACACCGCCGCTACCCACTCCCCCGAAGAGGCTGTCCGTGAGAGCCATCTATCTCCTCCTCCTGGTGGTCGCCGCAACCACGCACGCGGCGTCTGCCACCGGTCCTGATACACTTGAGGCCCTGATCACTCGCTCGGAGACGCGCTGCCGGCAGCTAGCCGGCAAGCTCCAGGGGTGCAGGGCCGCCGGTCAGGACATCGCCCTGCCGGATGCCGACCTGGCAGTGGCCCAGCTCTTCTGCCGCTACTCCCGCTACGACGCCGGGCAGGAGAAGCTCCGTCCCGCGGCGCTCCGGTCGATGCGCTACGTCGACCGCCTTCTGACGGAGCAGCTTGCCCGCGCGGACCGCGTGCTGGCCCGGAAGGCCCGGTACCCCAGAGTACCCCAGTACCCGGCCCAGGGCATCACCTGGCACAACAGCGGCTTCTGGAGCGGCCGGCGGCCCGTCTTCCTGACGGGCGCGAACTGGGATGCCGCGGAGGCCCAGCATGACCCGGGCATCCTGCACCGGCTAGGCTTCACGCTGACCGACGGTATGTTCCGTGGCTCCGTTCGTCGCGATGGCAGCTTCGATGACGATCCCTTCCGAATGGGTGACGGGCGGTACCTGGGCCTGATGGACCGCGCGGGATTCGCCGTGGACTGCCTGACCGACGCCAGCCCTCCCGACTGGCTGGTGCGGGAGACCCCCGGCCTGGCCCAACGTGGCTACGGCAACGGCTTCGGATACGTGTTCGAGCACCCGCAGGCGCGGGGGTTCCAGGACCGGCTCCTTGGCCACCTCGCTCCCGTCTACGCCGATCACCCCTCCGTCTTCGCGGTGGATCTGGCCAACGAGCCGGCCTTCCAGGGGCCGTCCGACCTGATGCTGGCCAACTGGCGAGCGTGGCTGCGCCGCAAGTACGGCACCCCCCAGCGCTTGAGCCGCGCCTGGGGTATCCCGATGGGGAGTTTTGACGAGGTGCGGCGTTACCCCAGCCAGCCGGAGGTCATGAACGGCCAATGGGGCCGCGCGGCCGTGGACTTCGGCAAGCCTGGAGTCCGAGGGATGCACTACGACTGGTGCGCCTTCAACAACCAGCGGATCAGTGCCTACTTCAGGTCGCTCTCCGACCGCATTCACGCCGGCGCGTCCCGGCTTGCCACGCATGTGAAGATGATGCTGGGCCTCTACTTCACCGGCAGCACGGAGTCGCGCGGCTGGAAGATGGGACTGTCCTACCACACCTTCGGCCTGGATCCGGAGGCCCTGGCTCGCTCCCTCAGCCTGCTGGGAGGCGACGTGGACCTGGTGGACCTGTCCGAGGTGCCGCGCCCCAACCGTCGCTTCGGCAGCAGCCCCTACGTGATGGGCTGGCTGGACGCCTCGCTGGCGGCCGACTTCCTGAAGTCGCTGGCGCCGAACAAGCCCTACTACGACTCCGAGCTTCACCTCATTGAGGACAGTAAGCCGGAGGTAGACCCGGCGAACTCCGAGGCGCACCTGCGGGCCGCCCTGTGGCTGTCGCACCTGCATGGAATGAGCGGCAACCTGCTGTGGTACTGGAGCCGCGACGCCCAGGGCGCGCCCATGGGCACCGACTGGTTTGCGGGCT
>DASXUI010000650.1:0-3756 GCA_036504955.1 Armatimonadota bacterium | reverse complement strand
CCCCGTGCCGGGTCGTTCATCGGCCCGGCACCCGGCACCCCACCGACCTCCACCCTCCTCAGCCCCTCCCTACGACCCTACGACCCCACGACCCTACGACCCGCCTTCACGCCTTCCTGATGGACAGCGTCACCGGCTCGTCACCGACGGTGGACTGCTGCTGGAAGCCGCCCTCCAGAGGGGCGCCGGAGGTTAGGCTCACGGCCAGGGTCTCGCGGCGGATAGAGTCGCCTAGTTCCCGCAGGGCCTCCTCGGCAGAGCCGGTAGCCTGGTAGGTGACCTCGATGCGATCTTCCAGGGCCAGGCCGGAGTCCTTCCGCAGGCTGTTGATGAGGCGGACCAACTCGCGGGCGTGGCCCTCGCGGATGAGATTGGGAGTCAGCTCAGTGTCCAGCGCCACGGTGATGCCGCGGTCGCTGGCGACGGCCAGGCCGCCCCTCGACTCCGTCTGCACCAGCACGTCGTCCGAGTTGAGGCTCACCGACTCGCCGCCAAGGGTCAGATCGAGCGTGCCGCCGGACTGGAGCGTGGCGGCAGCCTCCGCCGGGTTAAGCGCCTCGAGGGCCTTGCGGACCTGTGGAAAGAGCGTGCCCAGCCTAGGGCCGAGAACCGGGCTGTTGGGCAGCAACCGGTAGTTCACCAGCTCGCCCACCTCCGCCACAGCCTCCACCTGCTTCACGTTCAGCTCCTCCGCCAGCACGTCCGCCAGCTCCAGCACGTCCTGCCGCGCCTGACCGGTGCCCACGTGGACGCTGGCCTTGCTCAGCGGCTGCCGCAGGTTCAGCTTGGAGGCCGCGCGGGCGGAGCGTCCCAGGCCGGCCGCGATGATGACCCGCCCCATCTTCTCCACCAGGCGAGGGTCAAGCTCGGACTCCTGAACGGCCGGCCAGTCCGTGTGGTGTACGCTGGCGGGCGCCGAGGCGTCCAGGCCGCGGACCAGGTTCTGGTACATCGCCTCCGTGATGAAGGGGGCGAAGGGCGCCAGCAGTCGGGTCATCTGCACCAGCACGCGGTACAGCGTGGCATAGGCCGCCGTCTTGTCGGTGTCCGCCTCGCTCTTCCAGAACCTGCGGCGGGAGCGCCGGACGTACCAGTTAGAGAGATCGTCCAGCAGCGCCTCCAGCGTCCACACGCCCTTGGCGGTGTCGAAGCCCTCCAGTGCCTCCGTCACCAGTTGGGTGGCCTCGTTCAGCCGGGCGACGATCCACCGGTCCATCTGGGCGTTGGCCGGGTTGGGTGAGGGCTCCACGGGCGCCGTGGAAGGCAGCCAGCCGTCCAAGCGGGCGTAGTTCACGAAGAAGGAGTAGACGTTCCACAGCGGGATGAAGAAGCGCCGCCGAGTCTCGTCGCCCAGCTTGTAGCCGAAGAGCAGGTTCTGCTCCGGGCGATGGCCGGCGTAGAGCCAGCGCATCACGTCCGCGCCCATCTTGTCCGCGGCTTCGTTGAACTCGATGGCGTTGCCCCAGGACTTGTGCATCTCCCGGCCGTCCTCGGCCAGCAGTGTGGCGTAGCCCAGCAGGTTCTTGAAGGGCGCGCGGCCGGAGAGCACGGTGCTCTGGGCCAGCAGGCTGTAGAACCAGTTGCGGAACTGGCCGGGGAAGCTCTCCGTGATCAGGTCCGCCGGGAACCACTTCTCCCAGAAGTCGTGGTCCTCGCGGAAGTGCATGGTGCTGAAGGCAACGATGCCCGCGTCCAGCCACGGGTTGCCGACCTCCTTCACGCGAGAGGCGGTGCCGCCGCACTTGGCGCAGGCGATCTTCACCGCATCCACGTAAGGACGGTGGGGAGTGTGGCCCTCGAAGGTCTCCCACCCCTCGGTGGCGCGGTCCTTCAGCTCGTGGTCGCTGCCGATCACCTCGAAGTGCCCGCAGTCGTCGCACACCCAGATGGGCAGCGCCAGGCCCCAGTAGCGCTTCTTGCTGATCATCCAGTCGTGCATGTTGCGCAGCCAGTCCATCTCCCGGTCGTGGCCGAAAGAGGGGATCCAGCGGGCCTGGTCCACGACATCCATGATCTGGTAGCGGAGGCTTGCGGCCTTCTCCTCGGGCGTGACCTCCTCGCGAGGCTTGTCGTACTGCTCGCCCATGCTGATGTACCACTCGTCCACCAGCCGGAAGACCAGCTCCTCGCCGCAGCGCCAGCAGGTGGGGTAGCGGTGGGTGTAGCGCTGGCTGCGGTAGAGGAGCCCCTTCTCCTTGAGGCTCTCGAAGACCCAGGGAGCGACCTCCGACACGCGCGCGCCGGTGTAGCGCCCGAAGCCCGCCAGGTAGATGCCGTTCTCATCCAGCGGCGCGACGACCGGAAGCCGCTGCTCCTTGCTCAGCCCGAAGTCCTCCGCGCCGCAGCCGGGAGCGATGTGGACGATGCCGGTACCCTCTTCCGCCCCGACATCCTTCCAGCCCACCACCTGGTGGCGGTAGGAATCGCCGAAGGCCTCCTTAACGGCGTCGAGCTCATCGAAGGGGCCGGTGTACTCCAGGCCGACGAGGTCAGAGCCCTTCAGCTCCTCCACGACCTCGTGCTCGCCCTTGAGCGTGTTCTTCAGTGCGCCCTGGGCCAGCACGTAGGTCCAGCCGTCGGGCTGCTTCACTCGAACGTAGGTCAGGTCCGGTCCCACGGCGGCGGCCACGTTGCTGGTGAGGGTCCAGGGGGTGGTGGTCCAGACCAGCAGCGCCTCCTTCTCACGCCGTACCAGGGGGAAACGGAGGAAGACTGTCTCGTGGGTCAGGTCCTGGTAGCCATCCGTCACGATCTCGTGCTGGCTGATGCCGGTGCCGCAGCGGGCGCACCAGGGCATCACGTCGCGGCCCTTGTAGACCCAGCCCCGGTCGTAGCACCTCTTCAGGAAGCTCCAGATCTGGTAGTTGTTCTCGTCGCTGAAGGTGAAGTAGGAGCCACCCACCTCCGGCATCCCGAGCCGGCCGGCGACGGTCTCCGCCGGGCCGGTGACGGGGCCCTTGGCGCCCTGAATCGTGACCCCCTGGCGCGGGTCAGCCTCGAGGGCATCACGCAGGCGGCGGAGGTCCTCCGGGCTGTTCCAGTCCATCCAGTAGCCCAGGCGGATGCTCTGCTCCGTCTGCACGGCGGCGAACTGGAGGACGCGCATCTTGCACAGCTTCACAAAGTCGGCCAGACCGTGGGTCTCGATGTCGCGCTTGCTCTTGAAGCCGAGGTCCTTCTCGACGTTCACCTCCACCCACAGGCCCTGGCAGTCGAACCCGTTCTGCCAGCGCTGGTTGTGGCCCTGCATGGCTTTGAAGCGCTGGAAGATGTCCTTGTAGGTCCGGCCCCAGGCGTGGTGGACGCCCATGGGGTTGTTGGCGGTGATGGGGCCGTCCAAGAAGCTCCAGCGCTTGGGGCTATCCGCCCGCAGCCTCCTAAGCTCGTTGAAGGCATCGGTCTCACTCCAGAAGCCGAGCACCTCCCGCTCCTGAGCCACGAAGTCTACCTGACTGGCAATCTCCTTGAACGGCATTCAGTTACTCCTGTTCCGATGGCCTAAGGACGGGTCGTTGGGTCGATGGGTCGTTGGGAAGGGCCTCAGAGGGCGAACTGCCCCTCACGCCCCTACCCCCTCTCCCGCGCGGCGGGCGAGGGGGCTCAGGTACTGCTCTGGCGACAGAGATAGGCTCTGACGCCCCTTTGGGGTCTACCACAGACTCCCACGTGAGTCCCCTCGCCCGCCGCGCGGGAGAGGGGGTAGGGGCGTGAGGGGCCGTTCACCCCACGACCCCACAACCCATACAAGGAGAGATA
>DASXUI010000649.1:0-4790 GCA_036504955.1 Armatimonadota bacterium | reverse complement strand
TGCGCTACCGGGCCCACTCCTGGCGACGCTCCCGCTGGGTGGTGGTCAAGGCCGAGGTGACCCCCCAGGGAGACAACCCTCGCTTCCTGGTCCTGCCCGCTCTGCGAGGCAGCCCCAAGCGCTACTACCGTTTCTACACCCAGCGCGGCGACTGCGAGAACCGCATTAAGGAGCTCAAGCAACTCGCCTTCGACCGCACCTCCTGCCACCGCTTCGAGGCCAACCAGTTCCGCCTCTTCCTGCATCTAGCCGCCTACCGGCTCTGGCAACTGCTGCGGGGGCGGCTCTCGGGGACCGGCTTGGCCCGGGCTCAGGTGGACCGCTTGGTGTTACGCCTGATGAAGACGGGAGCCTGGGTGCGCCAGACCGCCCGCGGCCTGAGGGTCCACCTAGCCCAGAGCTCTCCCGCCTATCCCTACTGGAGGATCCTCGCCCTCTACTGGCAGCCTATCCCCGACTGAACCCACTCTCGCTTCCGCCTGGCTGAGCGCTTCTCCGGACTCGCCCCGCGAGCCCGCCCGCGTTGTCGTCTCCTCCCCGGGTCCACCCCCCGGGCCGTCGGGGTTGACCCCCTCCGCCCCCGCTCTGAGGGCCCCGGATCGCTCCTGCCAGACCCAGCGACTCGCGAGCCTCCCCCCGAACCCCCTCCAGGCATCCCCTTCCAGCCTCACCACACCTCCGGAGCCCAACTCATGGATAATCCGGGCTAAGGGACCTAAGCCGCACCCTCCGAGGCCCTCCCCCTACGATCCTACGACCCTCTCTCTACATACCCTGTCCGCCGGAGAGCTCCACCTTCATGCGCTCGGTCAGGCGGGCCCAGGCGGCGAGGATGCGGTCATCTTGGGGGACCTCGTCGCTGTTCTCCACGGTGCCGTGCGCCAGGTGCCACTGGTAGATGGCGCGGGCACCCTCCGCGAGGGTGGTTCGATACCGGAAGCCGAGGTCGGTCTTCGCGGCCAACGGATCAAGGCAGTTGTTGTAGGAGAAGTTGATCTCCGTGACGTAGGCACGGCGGTCCAGGGCCGACAACAGGTCGGTGGGGATGTGGGCGAAAGTGGGGGGCGGCGCGCCGATGCCCTCGGCCACGCGCTGGTGGTACTGGTTCCACGTCACGCACTCATCGCCGGGGAGGTGGTAGCTCTTCCCGAAGGCCACCGGGTTGCAGACGGCGTTGGCGAAGGGAACGGCGGCATCGTCCCGGTGAACGGCGGACCAGAGCGAGCTGCCGTCACCGTGCACGATGATGGTCTTTCCCTTCATCAGACGGTCGAGGTGGTAGGTGGACCCGCCGAAGGTGCAGAGCACGGCCCCCTGCTCGCCGTAGGTATGCACCGGCCGGATCACGGTGAAGGGGCACCCCTCCCGCTCGTACCAGGCCCAGAGGATCCGTTCGCACTCCGCCTTGTTCTGGGCGTAGTCCCAGGAGGTGGGCCGGAACGCCTCGCCCTCCCGGACGGGGTAGCTGGAGGCGGGCCGGGCGTACACGTCCACGGTACTGCAGAAGATGAGGTGGCCCGTCTTCCCTCTGAACGCCCGAAGCAAGCTTCGCACGTCCTCGGGGGCGTAGCCGATCATATCGATCACGCAGTCGAAGCGCGGCAGCCCCTCCATCAGCCGCTCAAAGGAGGCGTGGTCGTAGCGGTCGCCGGTGACGGCAGTCACGCGGCCCGCGAACTCCTCCGACCGCCGCCCGCGGTTGTAGTGGGTGACTTCCACTCCCCGCTCCAACAACAGCCGTGTGATCCCGGTGCTGATGAGCCCAGTGCCCCCCAGTATGAGTACCTTCATGCGCGCGTCCTTTCGATGAGGGCGGGTCGTAAGGTCGTAGGGTCGTAAGGTCGTAGGGGAAGGGCCTCAGAGGGTGCGGCGTGGATCCCTTAGGTCCCCTATGTCTCTTGCGTCCCTTCCCCGAAACGGCCAAAGGGGCAAAAGGGACCTAAGGGACCCAAGCCGCACCCTCCGAGGCCCTCCCCCTACGACCTTACGACCCTACGACCCTACGACCCGCCCTTGAGGGGGAGTCCGTGGGTCCCGCCGCCAACTGGGTAGTGAGAGCCTGCCTTCCTTTGTGCTTGCCTTTACGCCCGACTCTTCCCCCTTCCCTTCCCGCCCCCGCGGAGGTTGCCATGACCCCTTCCGTTAAGCTCGGCCTTCTTCCCTCCTATCGCTTCCGCTGGTCCGACTGGACCGAACGAATGCGGCAGGACTGCCTCCGTACCCTCTCCGCGCTGCCCGCGGTGGAGGTGGTGGTCCCCCCCGTGGGTGAGCAGGGATCCGCCCCCGACCCTCTGTCCGGCCGGACGGCCTTCGGCGCGGTCCACACGCTGGATGAGGCGGAGGCAGTGGCGGAGTTCCTGGCCAGAGAGAAGGTTGATGCCCTGGTGGTCTGCCCCGTCGACTTCGGCGACGAGCGGTCCGCTAGCAAGGTGGCGGAGAGGCTGAGGGTGCCGCTGCTCCTGCTGGCCACCAAGGAACCGGCCGCGCCCAAGGACGCCGCATTGAGCCGGGTCTCTGACTCCTACTGCGGCACGCTTTCCATCGCGGCGGGCTTCCACCGCCGCAAGCTGCCCTTCCACTTCGCGGGCGTCCACTTCCCGGACGAGCCGGGGTTCCGCTCCCAGGCGGAGCTCTTCGCGCGCGCGGTAGCGGTGGGCAAGGGCCTCCAGGGGGCGCGTCTGGGGCAGGTGGGCGTCCGTCCCTCCTCCTTCGAGACGGTCGCCTACGACGAGATCGCCATGGCCCGGAAGTTCGGGCAGAACGTCCTCCATACCGACCTGCTGGAGGTGGTGGAGCAGGCCCGCCAGATGGAGGACGATGATACCCGCGTGATGGAGCGCGTGGCCCGCATCAGAGGGTCCGTTGCCACCGTCACCGTCTCCGACCAGCACCTGCTGCGTGCCGCGAAGCTGGAGGAGGCGCTGCTGGATTTCGTGAAGAGCAACCGGCTCTCCGCGCTCTGCATGCAGTGCTGGTCCGCGATCCAGCGCTCCTTCGGAATCTCCGTCTGCGCCCTCTTCGGCCGAATCACCGAGCGCGGCATCATGGTCGCCTGCGAGGCGGACATGATGGGCGCCCTCTCCATGCTGGCCAGCTACGGCGCCGCGTTGGGCCAGACCGTGCCGCACTTCGTGGACTGGACAGTGCAGCACCGCGAGGACCCGAACCAGCTCCTGGCCTGGCACTGCGGCAACGCGCCCAGTTGCCTGGCCCGCAAGAGCACGGAGACGGCCCTGCGGTCACGCCGAGACATGATCGGCGCCAACCCGCCGAGCGATGACGACGTCCAGGCGGGCCTCTACCAGTTCCAGCTCAAGCCCGGCCCGGTCACCTTCTGTCGCCTGGCGGAGTACGACGGTGAGTGGCGCATGCTGATCGCCGGTGGTGAGGTGGAACCTTCCAAGGAGACGTTGGCCGGCACCTGGTCATGGGTCCGAGTCCCCGACCACGCTCGCCTGTACCGCACGCTGGTCGAGGAAGGCTTCATCCACCACGCCAGCATGATCCACGGAGACCAAACGGAAGCGCTGAAGATCGCCTGTAAGCTGCTGGATATCAAGGCGGTGAACGCCTAAGGGCGGGTCGTAGGGTCGTAAGGTCGTAGGGTCGTAGGGGAAGGGCCTCAGAGGGTGTGCTTTGGTCCCTTATGTCCCTTCCGTCCCTTATGTCCCTTCCGTCCCTTAGGTCACTTCAGCCAAGGGACGCAAGAGACCAAAGGGACATAAGGGACCCAAGGGGGACCCTCTGAGGCCCTTCC
The DNA here is from genome assembly GCA_036504955.1 of Armatimonadota bacterium. GTDB lineage: Bacteria > Armatimonadota > DTGP01 > DTGP01 > DASXUI01 > DASXUI01. The sequence continues at coordinate 1,033 of DASXUI010000649.1, read as the reverse complement.
CCTACGACCCTACGGCCCTACGACCCGCCTTCACGACCCTACGACCCGCCTTTCCCGGAGAATCCCTTGGACATCATAGGACTGGGCCTGTCAACGCTGGACGTGCTGATGCGGCTGGGGGAGATGCCTACCTGGGAGCGCGGGTGCTCCCTCAGCGGGTTCCGGCTGGATGGCGGCGGCATGGTGGGAACCGCCTGCGTGGCGGCAGCTCGTCTTGGGGCCAGGGTTGGGTACGTCGGCACCGCAGGCTCCGATGAGGCGGCGGACCTCAAGCTTCGGTCGCTCAGAGAGGCCGGCGTCGACCTGAGCCGGATGCGCATCGATGACGGCCCGGAGCGGGAGGTCGTGGTCGTGTGCGTCCAGGAGGAGACTGGAGAGCGCCTCTTCCTGGGCCTCAAGGGAATCCGAAGCTCCATGCTGACGGCGGAGGATCTGGACCGGGATTACATCGCCTCAGCCCCCTTTCTGCATCTGGACGGCTGGCACCCCGAGGCCGCCCTTCAGGCCGCGAGGTGGACGCACGAGGCCGGTGGCCGCGTGGCGATGGACGCCTCGAAGACCGACGGCCGGCCCGTGGGTGACGGCACCCGGGAGCTGGTGGCCCAGGTGGACATCCTCATCTGCGGCTCCGGGTTCGGCAAGTCCTTCACTGGCTCAGACGACACCTGGGAGGCCGGCCGCAAGATGCTGAAGGCTGGTCCCAGCATCGTGGTTCAGACGGAGGGCGAGCGGGGCAGCTACACCGTCACGGCCGATGAGTGCTTCCACACGCCGGCCTTCCCAGTCGAGGTGGTGGACACCACCGGCGCCGGCGACGTGTTCCACGGCGCCTACCTGGTGGGCCTGCTCAAGGGCTGGGACCTCCCCACCGTAGCGCGCTTCTCCACCGCGGTCTCGGCGCTCAAGTGCCTGCAGCTAGGTGGCCGCCGCGGTATCCCCACCTTTGAGCAGACGATGGCCTTTTTGGAGCAAGATGCGGAGCTGGGTCGTAGGGTCGTAAGGTCGTAGGGTCGTAGGGGAGGGCCTCAGAGGG
>DASXUI010000648.1:0-10897 GCA_036504955.1 Armatimonadota bacterium | reverse complement strand
GCTTGAAACAAGCGTATCGGGCCACTGTCTGAGCTCACAGCTGCTTATGTTAACGCCTATGGGGTGTTACCCACGGCGCCGCCTGGCGCCCACTCCCTTGATCTCACCCTCCTCCCTCTCACTGAGGCCTCTTCACCTCTTCACCTCCTCACCTCTTCACCTCTTCACCTCTTCAGACCCTCACGCGCTCACCTCTTCACCCGCTCACCCCCGCACCCGCCCCTCCCGCAGGGAGACCCCGGCCCCAGATCGAAGTCACCTGATGAACGGAGCGGCTGCCCATGATGCCTTGTCTGCGTCTCTACTCCCTGGTTCTGCTCGCCTCCGGCCTTGCTTTGGGAGCGATCCCTACGGCCGGCAGTGCTCAGACACCGCGCGAGGTGCCACCTGTGAAGCCTTCTCACCCGGAGGACGCTCGGATCCGCGCGCCCCGCACCCTCGATGACCCCGTCGCCGCACCCTCCTTTGCCACCAAGGAGCAGTGGCTCAAGCGTCGACAGGCCCTGCGGACGCAGGTGCTGGTAAGCACCGGCCTGTGGCCCCCGCCTGCCCGTACGCCGCTTCGAAGCCGTGTCTTCGGGCGGGTTGAACGCGACGGCTACTCCATCGAGAAGGTCTACTTCGAGAGTCGTCCCGGCTTCTACGTCACCGGCAACCTGTACCGCCCCCTGGGCGCCAAGGGCAAGGTGCCTGGCGTCCTGGCCACCCACGGCCACTGGGCGAACGGCCGCATGGCGAACGAGGAGCTGGGCTCTATCCCCGGACGCTGTATCAGCCTGGCGCGGCAGGGGATGGTCGCCTTCTCCTATGACATGGTGGGCTACCAGGACAGCCTGCAGCTCCCCCACACCTTCGCGGGCGACCGTGAGGCGCTCTGGGGCATCAGCCTCATGGGGCTGCAAACCTGGAACAGCGTGAGGGCCCTGGACTTCCTGGCCTCGCTGCCAGACGTGGACGCGCGACGGCTGGCGGTCACCGGCGAGTCGGGCGGAGGCACGCAGACCTTCCTTCTGACCGCGGTGGATGATCGCCCGGCGGTCTCGTGCCCGGTCAACATGATCTCGCTGCATATGCAGGGCGGCTGCCTGTGCGAGAACGCGCCAGGTCTACGCGTGGGCACCAGCAACGTGGAGATCGGCGCCCTGATGGCGCCCAAGCCAATGCTGATGGTCGCCGCGACGGGCGACTGGACGGTGAACACGCCCAAGCTTGAGTTCCCCGCTACAGAGGCCATCTACGGGCTGCTCGGGGCCGCCGGCAAGGTGGCCACAGTGCAGATCGACGCACCGCACAACAACAACCGCGCCAGTCGTGAGGCGATGTACACCTTCTTCCGCCACTGGCTGCTGGGCATTACCGATGGCCGGGAGGTTAAGGAGACGCCCTTCACCATGGACCCGGAGCGGGAGCTGCGGGTCTTCCCCGATGGGAAGCTGCCCGCCGGCTCACCGGACGAGGCGGCCCTGCGCGCCGGCTTCCTGAAGGATGCCGAGGAGCGGGCCGCCAAGCTGGCGGACCCCGCCTGGATGGCGCGCCCCGGGCACCGTGGGGCCCTCCGATCCGCTCTGGCGGCCTGCCTGAAGGCCGAGATGCCGCGCCCCGCCGACGTGGAGGCGCGATCTGCCGAGGGCGCCGCCTCACCGACCACTGAGGGCGCCACGCACCACCTATCGCGGCTCGTGCTCTCCCGCCGAGGCGTGGGCGATGCGGTTCCGGTGCTGCTGTTTGAGCCCGAGGGTGGCCGGCGTCGGCCGCCGGTGGTAGTGGTCGCCTCCCCCGGTGGAGCCGCCGATCTCGCGCCGCGGGGCCAACCCGGGCCGCTGGTCGCCGCGCTGCTGGCACGGGGTCGGGCCGTGGCGGTGCCGGACCTCTTCCTCACAGGAGCCAGTGCGGAGGCCGCCAGAGCAGCGCAGGTGACTCGCGACACTTCAAAGGGCTACTTCACCACCTACAACGCCACGGACACCGGCGAGCGCGTTCAGGACCTGCTGACTCTCGCCGCCTACCTCAGATCCACCCAACGCTTCGAGACCCTGAGCCTTGCCGGCACCAGGGAGGCGGGCCTCTGGGTTCTGCTGGCCGCCGGCCTCACGCCGAAGCTCGCGAGGGTGGCCGCGGACACGGACGGCTTCCGGTCTGAGGAGGATGAGGACTACCTGAAGCGCCTCTTCGTGCCCAGCCTGCGCCTGGTGGGGGACTTCGCTACCTCGGTCGCCCTTGCGGTCCCGGCCCAGATCCTGCTGCACAACACGCAGGGCCGTCTCGGAGTTGACCGTCTGCGCGCCGCCTGTGCCGCCGCAGGGGAGGCCGGCCGCGTCCCGGCGCTCACCGAGGAGCCCGCCGCACTTGATCAAGCACGTCTGGCGGCCTGGCTGGCCCCGGAAGAGTAATGCACGCCGACCGCTCACCCGGTGGGTGGGCCCGCGGCACGTGCTGCCGCCCGGTGATCCGCCCTGCCCTGAACCGTGGCGTCTAGGGATCCAACCTCACCCCTGAAGGAGTACTGAATGAGCATCGCGCGTTACCTGGCGCTGGACCTGGGTGCGGAGAGTGGCCGCGTCGTCGTCGGCACCCTGGAGAAGGGCCGCCTCCACCTGGAGGAGATTCACCGCTTCCCTAACGGCCCGGTGCGACTGCTGGATACGCTTCACTGGGACGCGCTGCAGCAGTTCCGGGAGATCAAGGCGGGGATCGCCCAGTACGTAAGCCGCTACGGCGCTGAGGTGGGGTCGCTAGGCATCGATACCTGGGGCGTGGACTTCGGGCTTCTGGGCCGAGGGGACGTGCTGCTAGGCAACCCGGTCCACTACCGGGACGCCCGCACGGACGGAATGATGGAGGCCGCCTTCGCGGTGGTCCCGCGCGAGGAGGTCTTCCAGCGCACCGGCATCCAGTTCATGCAGCTCAACACCCTCTTCCAGCTTGTGGCGATGGTGAGGCAGCGCTCGCCGCTGCTGGAGGCCGCCGAGACGCTGCTGCTGATGCCGGACCTGCTGCACTTCTGGCTCACCGGCGTGAAGGCCTCGGAGTTCAGCATTGCCACCACGTCTCAGTGCTACGACCCCCGAGCGGGCGACTGGGCCCGGGGCATGCTGGAGGCCCTCGGCATCCCCTCGCGCATCTTCCAGGAGGTCCGCCAGCCAGGAACCGCCTGGGGCCCGCTGCTCCCATCCGTGGCGGAGGAGACGGGACTGAAGCAGGGCATCGTGGTCGCTCCCGGAACGCACGACACCGCCTCGGCCGTGGCAGGGGTCCCCTCTGAGGGCGATGACCACGCGTACCTCAGCTCCGGCACCTGGTCGCTGATGGGCGTGGAGACCCGTCAGCCCGTCATCAACGAGCGGAGCCTGGCCTACAACTTCACCAACGAGGGCGGAGTCGGAGGCACCTACCGGCTGCTGCGGAACATCATGGGCCTGTGGTTGGTGCAGGAATGCCGCCGGGAGTGGGCGCGCGCCGGCTCCGAGTACAGCTACGACGAGATCACCCAGATGGCCGCGGAGGCCGAGCCGATGCGCTCTCTGGTGGACCCGGATCGTCCGGAGTTCCTGAGCCCCGGGGGCATGCCCGCCCGCATCCAGGCCGTCTGCCGCGAGGCCGGAGAGCCCGTTCCGGAGACGCCGGGCGCGCTGGTCCGCTGCGCGCTGGAGAGCCTGGCGCTGAAGTATCGTTGGGTGCTCGAACGGCTTGAGGAGCTCTCCAGTAAGAAGCTCTCCGTAATCCACGTGGTCGGCGGAGGCAGCCAGAACCGCCTGCTATGCCAGTTCGCCGCGAACGCCACCCAGCGCCCCGTCATCGCGGGCCCCGTCGAGGCCACCGCCATCGGTAACGTGCTGACTCAGGCGCTGGCCGGTGGGGCTATCAGCTCCCTCCAGGAGGGCCGCCGCATCGTTGCCTCCTCCTTCGAGATGTCCCGCTATGAGCCCCAGGACGCCGGCCTCTGGGACGACGCCTACGGCAGGCTGTTTGGGGGTGCGTAGCGTCTCAGAGGCCGCTCTTTGGTCCCTTGGGTCCCTTGCGTCGCTTAGCCTGCACTATTCACAAGAGCTTGTGCAAGCCCGCATCATGCACGACGCGCAAGCGCCTCGTGCATGATGCGGGTTAGGTCCCTTCAGTTGAGGGACGCAAGAGACCAAAGAGACGAAAGTGACCTAAGAGGCCCAGAGGATCAGAGCGCACTCCCCGAGGCCCTTCCCTACAACCCTACAACCCTACGACCTTACGACCCTACGACCTTACGACCCTCCCCTTCCTTGACGCTGTCCGAAGGGCTGTGGTAAAAGTGATGAGGGGGCTCCTGCCCCTGCCGGCGATGCGTCACGGCTCCTGGTGAGGCGTTTGTGGGGCCACCCGCCGGTCGCGGAGCCTGAAGGAGTCTACCCATGGCGGTGCGCCGGATTCTGGATCATACGCACCCCGCCCTGCGGACCCCATGTCAGCCAGTACCTCGCGTTACCAAGGAGGTCCGGGAGCTGGTCCGGGACCTCCGAGAGACCATGAAGGCGGCTCCCGGCGTCGGCCTTGCCGCCCCTCAGGTGGGGATCACTCAGCAGGTGCTCGTCTACGATACCGGTGCTGAGGGGGAGCGCGGCGCTCTGGTTAACCCTCGAGTGGTGAAGCTGGAGGGCGAAGAGACCGACGTGGAGGGGTGCCTCAGCATCCCCGGGCTTCAAGGCGAGGTCAGCAGGGCCTTCAAGGTGGTTGTCACGGGCCTCAACGAGCACAACAAGGCCGTGAAGATTCGTGCCGAGGGATACCTGGCAAGGGTGCTCCAGCACGAGATAGACCACCTCTCAGGGGTGCTGTTCACGGACCGAGCCTTCGCGGACACCCTTCGGTGGCTGCCCTTGGGGCCCTCCGAGCTGCAGCCGGGGGAAGAGGCCGCCGCCCAGATCGGTTAGCCCCACCAACACTGTGGATTGCTGCTCCGGCCATCCCTTGCCGGGGCTCCCTTTTTCTGGCCGCTGGTGAAGGCCCGGCGCCCGGCCAGTGTTCGAGTAGCTGCCTGGCTTTGATGGCGAATGGGTCCGGTGGGTCCCGCCTACAACGGTCATTTTGTGGATGCCCGGTCATCCGTGGGGCGCGCGGCGCCTTCCGGGAGGCCCCGGGTTGAGGGGGTTCTATGAAGGTAATCCTTACTGAGCAGATTGAGAAGCTGGGGACCGCCGGGCAGGTGGTGAACGTGGCGGACGGCTACGCCCGCAACTTCCTCTACCCGCGCAAGATGGCCGTTCCCGCCGACAAGGGCGCGCTTCGCAACATCGAGAAGCTGCAGGCGGAGATTCAGCGCAAGGAGCTCCAGGCGCGCACCGACGCCGAGGCCGTGGCCACCCGGCTGCAGGCCAAGCCCATCCAGATCACGGCGAAGGCAGGCCGGGATACCGGCAAGCTCTTCGGCTCCGTCACCTCTTCCGACATCGCGGCCGCCATCCAGGCCCAGATGGGCGAGCAGGTGGACCGCAAGAAGGTGGAGCTTACCGAGCCCATCCGCAGCCTGGGGGAGTTCAACGTCCCGATTCGCCTCTACGGCATCGTGACTGCTCACGTGAAGGTCAACGTCACCACTGAGCCGGCCTAGCGGCAGGCGCACCGTTCCTCTGCCGCACTCAGCAGCGCCTGCCGTTAGCTCCGGCGGCTAGTTCAGACCATGCCTCCCGACCCCTGGCGAGTCTCTGCTGGGGGTTGGGGTTTTGCGAAGCCCCACCTATCCTTCGTCTGAAGCCCGCCACTCGCCGCGGACTCGTGCTAGGTCGTGCTGGACACGGTACGCGAGCGTCTTAGAGGCGCCACCCTCGGGAGGCGCGGCAGTCTCCTTCCTGCATCTTCGTGGTGAGGCGGTTGGTTGCGGCATCAGCCGGGTGCCGCGCCGCCAGGAGCCCTCGTGGACCGTCCCGCCGTCTTTGACCGGATTCCCCCTCAGAACCTGGAGGCCGAGCAGTCTGCCCTGGCCTCCATGATCCTGGACCGCAACGCCCTGGAGCGGGTCTCCGAGCTGTTGAAGCCGGAGGACTTCTACCGGGAAGCTCACCAGAAGCTCTTCACCTCCATCGTGGAGCTCTACGGCCGCGGCGAGCCCGTGGACCTGGTGACCCTCTCCGATGAGCTCCGCGTGCGCGGGATTCTGGACTCCGTGGGCGGCCTCAGCTACATCACCCTCCTGCTGGACACCGTCCCCACCGCCCGCAACGCGGATTACTATGCAAAGATCGTGGAGGAGAAGGCGATCCTTCGCCGCCTGATAGAGGCCTCCCACGAGATCGCCGGCATGGCCTACACGGAGCAGGAGGAGATCGAGACCATCGTGGACCGGGCGGAGAACCTGGTCTTCAAGGTGGCTCAGCGGCGGGTAGGCAAGTACTTCCACCACCTCAAGGACCTGGTGGTCTCCAGTTGGGAGCAGATCAGCTCGCAGGCGGAGGAGGAGGGCGTCACCACCGGCGTCCCCACGGGTTTCGTGGACCTCAACTACCAAACCTCCGGCTTCCAGCCCTCGGACCTCATCATCCTGGCGGCCCGCCCCAGCGTGGGAAAGACGGCCTTCGCGCTGAACCTCGCCGTGAACGCCGCCGTCCAGAAGGGCGTACCAATCGGCATCTTCAGCCTCGAGATGTCCAAGGAGCAGCTTGCCCTGCGCATGCTCTGCTCCGAGGCACGGGTGAGCTCCCACCGCCTGCGCACCGGCTACCCCCGCGAGGGCGACTGGGAGCGCATCGGCAACGCCATGGGACGCCTCTCCGAGCTTCCGGTCTTCATCGACGACAGCTCCGAGGTCACGCCCATCCAGATGCGCTCCAAGCTGCGCCGCCTGGCCGCCGAGCACGGGCTGGGGCTGGTGATCATCGACTACATTCAGCTCATCTCCGGCAGCTCCCGGACCGAAAACCGCAACCAGGAGCTTTCGAGCATCTCCCGCGCCTTGAAGGGCATCGCGAAGGAGTTCGCCGTCCCGGTGATCGCGCTCTCGCAGCTCTCCCGCGCGGTGGAACAGCGGGGCGACAAGGTGCCCATGCTGTCCGACCTGCGTGACTCCGGCGCCATCGAACAGGACGCGGACCTGGTGATGTTCCTCCACCGCGAGAAGTACTACGAGCGCGACCAGGACGACGGTGAGGAGAAAGCGCGGAGTGCCCAGGAGGAGGTGGAGGAGGTGGAGGTGCACATCGCCAAGCACCGAAACGGCCCCACGGGCATGGTGAAGCTCGCCTTCCTTAAGGAGTACGCGCGCTTCGACAACCTAGCCAAGGGCAACTTCCTCGGTGGGTACGGTTAGCAGGCGAAAGGCCTCACCACAGAGGCACAGAGGGCACAGAGGAACACAGAGAGGACCTAGCCCCTCTTGGCGTCCTCGTCTCTAGTAGCTCTTCTCTGTGTTTCTCTGTGCCCTCTGTGTCTCTGTGGTGGGGCAGTTAGGCTGTACTGAAGGGGGCTGGTTGGATGAAGGTCCTGGTGGTGGGGAAGGGCGGGAGGGAGCACACGCTCTGCTGGAAGATCGCCCAGAGCCCGGAGTTGGAGGAGCTCTACTGCGCCCCCGGCAACCCGGGGATGCTTGGGTGCGGCATCTGTGTGGACATCCAGGCGTCGGACACCCAGGGCCTGCTCCACTTTGCGCGCGAGGAGGGGATCGACCTCACCGTGGTGGGGCCGGAGACGCCCCTCATCGCCGGCCTGGCCGACCGCCTGCGCGAGCAGGGCAGCCTGGCCTACGGGCCCGGCAAGCTGGGCGCGCAGATCGAGGGCAGCAAGATCTTCGCCAAGAAGCTGATGCGGCAGTACGGGATTCCGACCGCCGCCTTCGAGACCTTCGATCGCTTCGAGACCGCCCGCGACTTCCTGCTCGCCCGTCCCGGCCCCTGGGTGGTGAAGGCGGACGGCGAGGCCGCCGGCAAGGGCGCCATCGTTTGCGATGATGAGCGGCAGGCGCTGAGGGCCGCCGAGGAGATGATGGTAGGCGGCGTCTTCGGTGAGTCCGGCCGCCGGATCGTGCTGGAAGAGCGCATGCAGGGCGAGGAGTGCTCCTTCATGGTCGTGGTCCAGGGCGAAACCGTTGTGCCGCTTCCGGTATCTCAGGACCACAAGCGCGCGCTGGAGGGCGACCAGGGGCCCAACACGGGCGGGATGGGGGCTTTCTCCCCGGTGGGGATCGCCACGCCGGAGCTGGTGGAGCAGGTGATGGACACCATCGTCCGGCCGGTCGCCCGCGCCCTGGCGGCGGAGGGCATCGACTATCGAGGGACTCTCTACCCGGGCCTGATGCTGACGCCCCAGGGCCCGAAGGTGGTGGAGTTCAACTGTCGCTTCGGCGACCCGGAGACTCAAGTCCTGCTGCCCCGGCTGAAGAGCGACCTGCTGCCGCTGTTGTACGCGGCCGCCGAGGGCACGCTGGCGAACACAGCCGCTCCGGAGATCACGCCCGACGCCTGCGCCTCGGTGGCCCTGGTCTCCCATGGCTACCCCGGCGAGTACGAGACTGGCCTGCCCATCGACCTCCCAGAAGGGACCGAAGAGGGTGCGCTGCTCTTCCACGCGGGTACGAAGCTGAAGGGCGACTCCCTGGTAACGGCCGGCGGCCGCGTCCTCAACGCCACGGCCCTGGGCACAGATCTGAAGCAGGCGCTGGCCAAGGCCTACCGCCTTGCAGACCAGGTCCAGTTCCCCGGCAAGACCTACCGGCGAGACATCGGGCACCGCTACGCAGGCTAGCGGACTGCCCCACCACAGAGACACAGAGGGCACGGAAAACACGGGGAAAAGCCTGTAGCAAGGGAACTCCACCACCAAGTCACCAAGACACCAAGAGAACCTAAGCTGGGTTTTCCCTGTGCCCTCTGTGTCTCTGTGGTAGGGCTTTGGCCCTGCTTGGTGTCTTGGTGTCTTGGTGGTGATGTTTGTTGGCACCGCGTTCCTAAGGAGATGGGATGGCACTGAAGGCGGCGTTGGTGATGGGCAGCGACTCCGACTGGCCGGCGCTGAAACCGGTGAGGAAGCTGCTTCGTGAGCTGGGTGTGGAGGTGGACGTGCGGGTGATCTCGGCTCACCGCACGCCAGCCGCCGCCCATGACTTCGGCTCCCAGGCGGAGGCCAACGGCGTCGGCGTCATACTCGCCGCGGCGGGCGGCGCCGCCCACCTAGCCGGCGTGATGGCCTCCCTTACAGTGCTGCCAGTGGTTGGCATCCCGGTGAAGTCCAAGTCCCTGGACGGGCTGGACTCCCTGCTGTCCACCGTCCAGATGCCGCCGGGGGTCCCAGTAGCGACGGTTGGCATCAACGCCGCGGAGAACGCCGCGCTGCTGGCGGCGCAGATCCTGAGCATCGGCGACCCAGCCCTTCGGGAGCGTCTGAGGGAGCATAAGCGGAACCTGGCCGAGAAGGTGGCCCGCGCCGACCAGGAACTGAGCCGGGAGCTGGACGAGGAGTAGGGGCGTCGCGCCGGGCTGGAACCCCGGCGCGACAGATCCCAAAGCCGCCTGGAAGGCGGCTGATGGGCTGAGCCAGGGTCCACATGAGTTCCGTAGCCTTGAGAGTCCTGACTGTAGAGAGCAAGCCGCCTTCCAGGCGGCTTTGGGATCTGTCGCGCCGGGGTCCCAGCCCGGCGCGACGCTGATAGGAAGCCGCCAATGATCGATAGATATACCCGGCCCGAGATGGGGGCCATCTGGACTAAGGAGAACAAGTACCGCGCCTGGCTGAAGGTCGAGATCGCCGTCTGCGACGCCCTGGGCAAGCTGGGGGTCATCCCCGACTGGGTTGCCGGACAGGTGGAGAAGCAGGCGAAGATCGACGTCGATCGGATCGAGTACATCGAGCACAACGAGACTCGCCACGACCTGATCGCCTTCGTCAAGGGCGTCTCCGAGCACGTGGGCGAGGCGGCCAAGTACCTCCACTTCGGCGTCACCTCCTATGACATCGAGGATCCCGCCACCATGCTCCTGCTGCGGGAGTCGCTGGACCTCATCATCGGTGAGGCAAAGCGGCTGGAGGCCAACATCCTCCGCCGGGCGAAGGAGCACAAGCACACTCTGATGATTGGCCGCACCCACGGCATCCACGCGGAGCCCATCACGCTGGGCTTCAAGCTGGCCGTGTGGATGACCGAGGTCCAGCGCGGTATCGAGCGGCTTCAGCAGGCCCGCGAGGTGATCTCCTACGGCAAGATCTCCGGCTCCGTCGGCACCTACGCCAACATCAACCCTCGCGTGGAGCAGATGGTCTGCCAGAAGCTCGACCTGAAGCCAGCGCCCGTAAGCACTCAGATCCTCCAGCGCGACCGCCACGCGCAGCTTCTGACGGCGATGGTGATCCTCTCCTGCTCGCTGGAGAAGTTCGCCACGGAGGTCCGCAACCTGCAGCGCACGGAGATCCGCGAGGTAGAGGAGTTCTTCCACCAGGGCCAGCGGGGCTCGTCTTCCATGCCCCACAAGCGGAATCCGTGGGTCTCCGAGCAAGTGTGCGGCATCGCCCGCGTGATGCGCGGCTACCTGGTGCCCGGGCTGGAGAACGTCACCACTTGGCACGAGCGAGACCTGTCGAACTCGTCCGTGGAGCGCATCATTCTACCGGACGCCTGCTGCCTGCTGCACTACCAGCTCTTCACCTTCGCCAACATCGTGGATAAGCTGATCGTGTACCCGGAGAACATGCGAGCCAACCTGGACCGCATGGGCGGCTTGGTGGCCAGCCAGCAGGTGATGCACGCGCTCATCGAAAAGGGCCTCACCCGCGAGGAAGCCTACAAGGTCGCCCAGGAGAACGCCATGAAGGCCTGGGAGGGCGGCAGCTTCCGCGACCTTCTGGCTCAGGACCCTCGCGTGACCGACAAACTGACCCCCGAGGAGCTGAAGGCCTGCCTGGCCCCGGAGTTCCACCTGAAGAACCTGGACGTCATCTTCGACCGCCT
>DASXUI010000647.1:0-7587 GCA_036504955.1 Armatimonadota bacterium | reverse complement strand
CGGACCACGTCCGCAAGCACACGGTCAGCGCCGGGCTGGACGAGGCGGTGCTGAGCGAGATCCCCAGCTACGTGCCGGGCGACAAGCCCACCGTCCCAGGCCACGAGGTCACCTGCCGCATCGTGGCCGTGGGTGACGAGGTACAGCATCACAGGTTGGGCGAGCGGGTCATTGTTCAGGCGGACTACCGAGAGATCAAGACGCCCGGCTCCAACGCGGCCTTCGGGTACAACTTCGAGGGCGCGCTGCAGGAGTACGTGCTCATGGACGAGCGCGTCATCGTCGACTCCCGGGGCGAGCGGATGCTGCTGCCGGTGGACGAGAGCCTCTCCGCCTCAGCCGTGGCGCTGGTGGAGCCCTGGGCCTGCGTGGAGGACTCCTACGTGACTCGGGAGCGACAGGCCGCGCTCAACGGCGGGCGGCTCCTGGTGGTGGCTGACGCGGGACGCGAGCTTGTGGGGCTGAAGGGCTGCTACGCCCTCGACCAGGCGCCGGGGCAGGTGACCGTGCTGCTGGCCGACCCGGGCCAGCGCGCCGCCGTTCACGCCTGGGAGGCCCGGGTCTCGGAGGCCCCAAGCCTGACAGACCTTCCGGCCGAGGGGTTCGACGACATCATCTACTTCGGCCACGACGCCAACGTGATCGAGGCGCTGAATGATGCCCTGGCCGCGCACGGCATCATGAACCTCGTCCTGGGTGGCTACAGCATCGGGCGTCTGGTGAGCATCGGCGTGGGCCGGGTCCACTACGGCGGAACTCGCTGGATCGGCACGGAGACCGGCGATGCCTCCGAGTCCTACCAGTGGATTCCGGAGACCGGCGAGATCCGGCAGGGCGACCGCGTGGAGATCATCGGCGCGGGCGGCCCCATGGGTCAGATGCACGTGCTGCGGGCGCTGAGCCTGGGACACCAGGGGCTGGAGGTGGTCGCCGCGGACGTGGATGACGGCCGTCTGGCCGCGCTGGGGCGGAAGGCCCTGCCTCTGGCCAAGGTCAATGGCGTGAAGTACCACGCCGCGAACACCAACAAGGAGACGCTGGCGGGGCCCTTTGACTACATCGCGGTGATGGCGCCGGTCGGGGCTATCGTGGCGGAGGCGGTGAAGGACGCCGACAGCCGGGGCATCATCAACATCTTCGCGGGCATCCCAGCCACCGTGAGGCACGAGATTGATCTCGACCTCTACGTGGAGAAGCACTGCTTCATGTTCGGCACCAGCGGCAGCACCATCGAGGACATGAAGATCGTGCTCGCCAAGGTGCGTGAGGGGCAGCTTCTGACCAACATGTCCGTGGACGCCATCTCCGGTATGGCCGGCGCCCTGGAGGGCCTGGCCGCCGTGGAGAACCGCGTGCTTGCCGGCAAGATCATCGTCTACCCCCACCTGCACGACCTCGGCCTCATCCCCCTGAACAAGCTCGGGGAGGCCTTCCCCACCGTCGCGGCCAAGCTGGACCACGGCAACTGGTGCGCCGAAGCCGAATCCGAACTGCTCCGCGTGGCGGGGGAGTAGGATGACGCTGGCAGTCGCTACACATAGCTTCACCACCAAGACACCAAGACACCAAGAACTGCTTCACCACAGAGACACAGAGACACAGAGGGGCACAGAGAAGACCAAGCTTTTGTCTTCTTGGTGTCTTGGTGCCTTCGTGGTGGCAGTTCCTTGCCTACGCCTGAACCTTCTCTGTGCCCCTCTGTGCCCTCTGTGTCTCTGTGGTGAGGCAGTTCTCCCCGCCTGGAGGGCTGCATGAAGAGGATCGTGCAGTTTGGGGCGGGGAATATCGGGCGGTCGTTGGTGGGGCAGCTCTTTGCGCGGGCGGGGTATGAGGTCGTCTTCGTGGACGCCGTGCCGGCCATCGTGGAGGCGCTCAACGAGCGGCATAAGTACCAGGTGGTGGTGAAGGACCGCGTGCCGGAGACGCTGACGGTGAGCGGCGTGAGGGGGATCCTGGCGCGTGACGAGGAGGCCGTAGCCCAAGCGGTGGCGGAGGCCGACCTCATCGGCACGGCCGTCGGCCCGAAGGTGCTGCCCTTCATCTACCCCAACCTGGCGCGCGGGCTGGCCCGAAGGAATCGGCCCGTCTCCATCATCCTCTGTGAGAACCTGCGCAACGCCCGGCTGTTTGTGAGGGACGGGCTCCAGGAGTACCTGCCGGCGGACTTCGCCTGGAGCGAGCGGGTGGGCCTCGTGGAGACCAGCATCGGCAAGATGGTGCCCATCATGCCGGCCGCCGTCCGCGAGCGCGACCCGCTGGAGGTCTGGGCCGAGGCGTACAACCAGATCATCGCGGATGGTGAAGCCTTTCTTGGGCCTCCCCCTCAGGTGGAGGGGCTGGTCCTGAAGCGCCACTTCCGCGCCTACGTGGACCGCAAGCTCTTCATTCACAACCTGGGCCACGCGACCGCCGCCTACCACGGCTACCTGGCCGGATGCCGCACGCTGGCCGACTGCATGGCCCTTGAGGGCGTGAGGGCCGAGGCCCAAGGCGCCATGCGGGAGTCCGCGGAGGCCGTTCACCGCCAGTACCCGGAGGAGCTGAGCCGGGAGGACCTGGCGGAGCATGTGGAGGACCTGCTGCGGCGCTTCGACAACCCCGCCCTGGGGGACACGGTCTTCCGCGTGGGCCGAGACCTAACGCGAAAGCTGGAGTCGGAGGACCGCCTGGTCGGCGCGCTGAGGCTGGCGCGGAGGCACCAGGTCGAGTGCCCCCACATCTTGCGCGCCATCGCCGCCGCCCTGCTCTTCCGCGCCACCGATGAGGCCGGGCTCCCCTTCCCCGCCGACCGGGAGGCAGTGGACCGCGCCCGCGACGAGGGGCCGGAGGTCGTGCTTCGTGAGGTCTGTGGCCTCTGCCGGGAGGGCGATGCTCCGGTGGTGGAGGAGATAGCGCGGCACTACCGAAGCCTTGGGGCCAGGAGCTAGGCGGTACTGGTGTTGGTTACGGCTGAGCGGGCACGAGCGGCGGGTGGTCACGAGCGGCGGGTGGCACGAGCGGCTGAACCCGCTCGCTGGGCGGCCTGCGGCCGGGCGCCCGCCTTCGCGGGCGCGGTCGGCGCCACCAGGCCATCGGTGGCGCGGCCTGCGGTTCGGCCCGCGCAGGCGGGGCGCATGCTTTGGCAGCGAGCGGGTTCAGCCGCTCGTGCCACCCGCCGCTCGTGACCACCACCGCTCGTGCATCGCCGTTCGGGACCTCACCATCCCCATCCACCTGGGTGATCCACGTCATAGTGGCCGCACCCGCCGGGCCCCTACACTGAGCTTGCCGGCGTGCTCGCCTGACCGGCGCCGAGCACGGGGCAGCTCACGGTAGGCCCGAGCTACCAGGTAGTGTCCCCCCTTGCTTCCCAGCCCTGCGGAGGAATCACCCATGGACTCTCGCGAATCCACGAAGGCCCTCTTCCTCTCCACCCTTGCCTTTGCCATCTCCTTTGCCCTGTGGGGCATGATCGCCCCGATGGCGAAGACCTTCCAGGCGAGCCTTCACCTTACGGAGCAGATGACGTGGTGGTTGATCGCCACCCCCGTGCTGCTGGGCTCCGTGATGCGTCTGCCCATGGGGATGCTGGCGGACCGGTATGGCGGGCGCGTCGTCTTCGGCCTGCTGCTGCTGTTCATCGCTCTCCCTGCCTTCGGCCTCAGCCAGTCCACAGGCTACACTGGGCTGCTGGCGTGGGGGCTGCTGCTGGGCATGGCGGGCACCTCCTTCACGGTCGGCGTCGCCTTCGCGTCCAAGTGGTTCCCGCCGGAGCGGCAGGGGTTGGCGCTGGGCATCTTCGGAATCGGCACCGGGGGCCAGAGCCTGGCCCTCTACTTCGTTCCGAGGCTGCACCTGCTGTGGGGTTGGCAGAGGACGTACCAGCTCTTCGGGGCCATCGCTCTGGTATGGGGAGTGGTCTTCTTGGCACTGGCTCGAAACGCGAAGACCAGCGTCGCACCCAAGTCCTTCGGCTCCATGCTCCGGGTCCTGATGGAGCAGCCGCTGTGCTGGCTGCTGGGGCTGTTCTACTTCGTGACCTTCGGTGGCTTCGTGGCCCTTAGCCTGGGGCTGCCGAAGCTGCTTCAGAGCCTCTTCGGTCTCACTCCGGCGGACGCGGGCCTGAGGGTGGCCGGGTTCGTGGTGCTCTCGGTTGCCCTGCGGCCCATCGGCGGATGGCTGAGCGACCGGATCGGCGGCGCCCGCCTGCTGGTGGCCGTCTTCCTGGGCGCCGGCGTCCTGGCGCTAGGACTCACCTCCCACCAGATGGTGCCCTTCACCACCGGCGCGCTGGGCGTGGCCTTCTTCATCGGCCTGGGCAACGGCGCGGTCTTCAAGCTGGTGCCCGAGTACTTCCCCAAGGACACCGGCACGGTCACCGGCCTAGTGGGCGCGCTGGGCGGCCTGGGCGGCTTCTTCCCGCCCCTCGTGCTGGGCGTGATCAAGACCCAGACCGGCAGCTACACGCTGGGTTTCGTGCTCCTATCGCTCTTCTGCTTCACCTGCCTCGCCCTCAACATCGCCGTCTTCCTTCGCGGCCGCGCGGCCCAGGCGGTTGCGGCGTAGCCTGCCTCAGACGGTGGGTCGTGGGGTCGTGAGGTCGTAGGGGAAGGCCTCAGGGGTAGTTCTTTGGTCCCTTATGTCCCTTTGGTCTCTTGCGTCCCTTCGAGGCGTTCAGGCTAAGGATCCGCTTCCGGTCCTCAGGGGCTCCCCGCGCCCAGGGCGCGAGGGGCCCGCAGCGAGGGGGTTCAGCCCCTTGGAGGCTGAACGGTGGCCTGGCGGACCTGGTGCTGAAGGAAGCGGCCGGTCATGCAAGGGGCCAGCCCGGTCTTCTGGGCTGGCCCTCTGTGACTGCTGATAGGTTTGGTACACTGGTAGTGCCGCTAGTACTCCTCTGACTTATCGCAATCGCGGGTCGATCAAGACATTCAACTACTCGGTAGTTACTGAACTAGGACTATGGATGCTTAACCACCGCTAGAATGGCGATCACCCCTTTATCGGGTCCGTAATGCCAGAATACTCTCCACGCTCCAGGTGCGTTGTTCTCAGCGTAGCTCTCGAAGACATTCCCGTTATCCGGCGCCTTGTAGCTCTCAATCTCATGGGACCTAAGGCCGGGGTGAGACGGGTCCACTTTGATCTGGTCGAGAGCCTTCATCACCTTGCGGTGCTTGCCACGGTCCTTGAGCCCTAACTCATCTAGCTGCTTCTCCACCCTTCTTGTGTACCGCAGCGCCGTTGGCATGGATTATCCCTCATCGTCATACCTTCGGATGGACGATTCCGGGACAGTGTCGCCTCGGGCGGACTGCTCCAGAGCCTCGCGTATCTCCGAGGCCACCGGATCTCTCCACAGCCAGAGCTCCCGTTCCGGTATCTCCACCACGGGTGTCAGAAGCAGTTCCCCTGTAGTGGCGACGTTGACTCGGTAGCGGCTCCTAGTCGCGACCGCGCCGAGGGGCAGCCTCCCCCGGCTATCCTTGCTGACAGTGATCGCCGGCTCGTCAGCGAAGTCGATCCCATCCAGACGTGCCATCTTGGCGGTACCTTCCTGTCCTGTTGGCCCATGTCTAGGGCAGCTCCGAAGCGGGGAGCGCCATCTGTGATAGGAGAAGCGGCACAGGCGCCCCGCGGATTGGCTTCCGCAGGGCCTCTTGCCCCCACCTGAACAATACGCGCGCGGTGCGGACGCGTCAAGTGGGTGCGTCCCACATCGACAGTGTGGGTGTGACCTCGTGGGGGCTCACACTCCCCTCTATCGAGACACTTCCCCGCCTTGCCCGCACCTTTCCTCGCTCTATGAGCCAGGTCATAATGGCGGTGTCCCCCAGGCGCTACTATAGATTCAGAGCAATCAGCCGTACACGACACCGCGACAGAGTCGCGACAGGGAAGGAGGCGGCCATGAATCCCGAGTACCTGTACTACCCCGACCTTGCGGAGCAGGTGGATGTGCCTTCGGGCGGCATCATCAGCCGGACGCTTAGTAACGACGACCACGCGAAGGTGGTGCTCTTCGGGTTCGACACGGGACAGGAGCTTTCCGAGCATACCTCCTCCATGCCCGCCATCATCCAGGTCGTGAGCGGCGAGGCGGAGCTGATCCTTGGCTCCGACAAGATGGACGCGAGGGCCGGAAGCTGGGCCTTCATGCAGCCGGAGCTGAAGCACGGCATCGTGGCGAAGTCACCCCTGGTGATGATCCTAACGATGCTGAAGCGCTCGGCCTAGAGACGGAACGCGGTACGCCGGGGCCGGTGGGACTCCCAGATGGAATGAGACACGAGCCTGAGCACCCCTGAAGGGCCGGGCTTGAGGCAATACGGAGGCAGTGATGAGTGCTGTTGAGAAGCAGAGGACCGTGGGTCAGATGGTGGCGGAGCGCCCGGCGCGCGCCCGAGTGTTCGAGGAGTTGGGCATCGACTACTGCTGTGGAGGCAAGAAGCCTCTCGACGACGCCTGCGAGGCTCGCGGACTTGATGTGGACGCCGTGGTCCGCGCCCTAGTGGAGACCGACGCCGCGCCCCAGGCTGAGGAGGCCGACTGGACTCAGGCGCCCATCAGCCACCTCACGGACCACATCGTGCGCAAGCACCACGACTATCTGCGGCAGGAGCTGCCCCGCCTACAGGGCCTCGTCGAGAAGGTCGTGCGAGCGCACTCGGCCAAGCACCCGGAAGTGATCGAGCTCCAGCAGGTGTTCCTCGGTCTCTCCGCCGAGCTCAAGGCGCATCTCATGAAGGAGGAGCAGGTGCTCTTCCCCATGTGCGTCCAGATGGAAGCGACCCACTCCCTCAGCCACTCCCACTGCGGCTCGGTGAGCAACCCGGTTCGGGTGATGGAGATGGAGCATGACAACGCGGGAGCCGCGCTGGCCCGAATCCGCGAGATCACCCAGGACTACACGCCCCCCGCTGACGCCTGCAACACCTTCCGCGTGATGCTCGATGGCCTCCGCGACCTCGAAGTGGACCTGCACCAGCACATCCACAAGGAGAACAACATCCTCCACCCGCGCGTCATCGCCCTGGAGCACCGCATCCTCGGCGACCAGAGCTAGGCTGCAGGACCTTCCCTACCACAGAGGCACGGAGACACAGTAAAGGAGTTGGGGGGTGAAGGCGTGTGACGGCACCCATGGGCGTGACCCTTGGGTGAGCCAGGCCACACACGCCCACATCTCGACGCCCACCAGCACCACCCATTGGCAAATCCTGGACCCGGCGACGGGCATCTCCCGCAGGGAAGCCTTACCAACTAGAGGCTCAGTGTACGGACTGACATGCCGTACACTGAGCCTTCGAGCCCGAGGGAGCACGAAGGACCCCCGCCGCGAAGGAGGAGCCCCACGCCCCCAGTATGCCCCCACGATGTTGCCCCGATGTTACGGGCAGGTTACGGCTGGGTGTCGTAGGGGCGGGTCGTAGGGGAGGGGCCGAGGAGGGTGAAGCCATGTAGCTCTGGCGAGGGCGGGTGCCCGGCGGCCGTCCGCCCGGCGGTGAATCGCCGGGCTCAGGGGCTCAATCCTCCTGAAAGGAGGGTTCTGACCCCAAGGCGCACCCTTGGTCCAGAACCCCGGTTCACCGGGATTGAGCCTCGGAGCCC
>DASXUI010000646.1:0-10600 GCA_036504955.1 Armatimonadota bacterium | reverse complement strand
AGGAGGCCACTGGCGAGCGCTGTATGCCTGGGTTTCTGCCATGGCCCCTGCCTGCTCACCTGCTAACGTAGCGCACGGCAGAGCGGCGCCGGAGTCGCCGCACTCCACAGGGGCGGGCGGCCACCAAACGGTTGCTGAGGCCCACTCACCTACCCACCCCCTCAGTCCCTCCTCCCCCTCAGTCCCTTGGTGGCGGCGTTGCTGTGAAGCGGGACAGCCCCCCTGCTATAATGGTGCGACTATCAGGAGGTGCGCTTGAACGCTGAGATCATCTGTGTGGGTACGGAGTTGCTGTTGGGGCAGATCGTGGACACCAACTCCACGAAGCTCTCCCAGTACCTAGCTTCACTGGGGGTGAACGTCTTCCACAAGTCCACGGTAGGCGACAACCTGCAGCGCATCGTGGAATCCCTTAGGCTGGCGGCCTCTCGGGCGGACCTCGTCATCGCCTGCGGCGGCCTGGGTCCCACCCAGGATGACCTCACCAAGGAGGCGATCTCCGCCGCCTTCGACGTGCCGATGGTGGAGGACCCGGAGTCCGTTGAGCACATCCGGTCCTTCTTCCAGCGTCGCCGAATCCCCATCGCCGCCAGCAACCTGAAACAGGCGCTCCTCTTTGAGGGCGGCAATGCGCTGCGCAACGACTTCGGCACCGCGCCCGGAGCCGTGCTGGAGATCGACGGCCGCACCATCGCTTGCCTTCCCGGCCCCCCGCGAGAGCTCATCCCGATGGTGGAGAACCAGCTCCTCCCCTACCTGCGGGAGCGGCACGGGCTCAAGCGGGTCCTCCGGTCGCGCGTGCTTAGGCTGGCCGGCATGGGTGAGTCCGCGGCCGAGGAGCGGGTGAAGGACCTCTTGGGCGGCTCCAACCCCACCGTGGCGCCGCTTCTGTCGGGCTTCGAGGTCACCTTCCGTATCACGGGCACCGGTGAGGATGAGGGCGCGGTGGAAGCCGGTATCCTAGAGGCAGAGAAGCGCCTCCGTCAGCGGCTGGGCAAGGAGATCTACGGGGCCGACGACGATACGCTGGAGTCGGTAGTCCTGGGCCACCTGCGAGACCGTGGGCTGAGCCTGGTCACCGCGGAGTCCTGCACTGGAGGGCTGATTGCCCACCGGCTCACCAACGTAGCCGGCAGCAGCGACACGTTTCTGTCCAGCGTGGTGTGCTATGCCAACGCGGCCAAGGAATCGCTACTGGGCGTGCGCCGCGTCACGCTGGAGGGCTTCGGCGCGGTGAGCTGGGAGACCGCGCGGGAGATGGCCGAGGGTGCGATGAGGGAGCTGGGCGGTGACGCCGCCATCGCCGTCACCGGCATCGCGGGCCCTGGGGGCGGCTCCGATGAGAAGCCCGTGGGACTTGTCTACATCGCCACGGCCCTGCCCAGCGCGCTGAAGGTCCAGGAGTACCATTTCGCCGGAACCCGGCTGGACGTGAAGCAGCGCACGGCCCAGGCCGCGCTGGAGCAGATGCGGCGAGCCATCCTCCACCTCTAGCCGGCACTGCCCACGGCCGGCCCCGGCAGTCCGCCTGGGGCACGGCACGCGAGCCACTGCCATGCCCTGCGGGAGGGTACCCAAGAGGCCCTCTAACAGGATCCCACCGCGCTCGCGCGGAAGGGTATGGGCGTCGCCGAAGCGGTGTGCTGACTGGAGCGTACCCATGGATTCTCCCACGGCCATCCGTAGCTTCATTGCCCTGGAGCTGAACGAGCCCGTCCGCATCCACAGCGCAAGCCTGCAGGACAAGCTGAGACGCGCGGTAACCAGCGTGAAGTGGGTGGACCCGCTCCAGCTTCACCTCACTCTCAAGTTCCTGGGGGACGTGTCGACCGAGAGGATTCCGGAGGTCTCGAACGCGCTGGAGCAGGTGGTGGCGGAGCGGGCGCCCTTCGACGTTACCTTCCGTGGAGCCGGGGCCTTCCCTAACGCCCGAAGACCACGTGTCCTGTGGGTGGGAGCGCATCAGGGAGCCGAGGAACTGTGCCGCCTGGCGGCCGCGGTGGAAACGGCAATGGAGCGCCTTGGGTTCCCCAAGGAGGACAAGCTCTTCCGGCCGCACCTTACGCTGGGTCGCTTCCGGGAGGGCGCTCACCCCCCCAGCCTGGAGTCGCTGCTGGACTCCCTGGCGGAGGAGGAGTGCGGCGTCAGCCACGCGGAACACCTGACTCTGTTTGCCAGCCGGCTCACACCCAAGGGCCCGGTCTACACCGTGCAATCGAAACATATGTACGGTTCTGTGCTATAATGGAGTGGCCTGCCGAGAGGGCGCGGCGGGGTTCAGAGGGGGCCCGGGTGGCCCGCAGGAGCACCTGAGAAGAGAGGGGACCGCATGGACAAGCTGAAGGCTTTGGACCTGGCGATGGGCCAGATCGAGCGCCAGTTTGGCAAGGGCACTATCATGCGCCTGGGCGAGGCCAGCAAGCTGAACGTGGAGACCATACCCACCGGCTCTCTGGCCTTGGACCTGGCACTGGGCGTAGGCGGCGTGCCTCGCGGCAGGATTCTTGAGGTCTACGGACCCGAGTCCTCCGGCAAGACCTCGCTGGCCTACCACATCGTTGCCGAAGCGCAGAAGCAGGGCGGCCTGGCCGCCTACATCGACGTGGAGCACGCCGTCGATCCGCTCTACGCCGGCACCCTAGGCGTGGACGTGGACAACCTCCTGATCTCCCAGCCCGATACGGGTGAGGAAGCTCTCGAGATCATGGACGCGCTGATCCGCTCCGGCGCCGTCGACATCGTGGTGCTGGACTCGGTTGCCGCTCTCGTCCCCAAGGCGGAGATCGAGGGTGATATGGGCGACGCCCACGTGGGGCTTCAGGCTCGTCTGATGAGCCAGGCGCTTCGCAAGCTGGGCGGCAGCATCTCCAAGAGCCGCACCATCGCCCTCTTCATCAACCAGATTCGCGAGAAGATCGGCGTCATGTTCGGCAACCCGGAAACCACTCCCGGAGGCCGGGCACTGAAGTTCTGGGCCAGCGTGCGCCTCGAGATCCGCCGCACGGAGTCCATCAAGAACGGCACCGAGGTGGTGGGCAACCGCGTGAAGGTGAAGGTCGTGAAGAACAAGGTGGCGCCGCCCTTCCGCGCCGCGGAGTTCGACCTCATGTTCCGCAGCGGCATCAGCCGCGAGGGCGGCCTGCTGGACGTCGGCATCGAGCACAGCATCGTGAACAAGAGCGGCGCCTTCTTCAGCTACGGCGACACCCGGCTGGGTCAGGGCCGGGAGAACGCCAAGAACTTCCTTGCCGATCACCGCGAGATCGCCGATCAGATCGACAAGGACATCCGCGCCTCCGTCCTTGCCAAGTCCGCCCCCCTGATCTCCGGAGCCGGTGCTGCAGCCGCCAACGGGGACGGGGATGGCGATGACCTCGAGGAGTAATCGGACAACTGGGTAGAAGCCCATGCCTCGCATCACCGCCCTGGAGCCGCAGGAACACGACCCGGAGCGTCGGTCCGTCTTCGTCGATGGGCAGTTCGCTCTGGGCGTGTCGCTGGACACCCTGGTGGCCCTGGGGCTTCGGGTGGGGTTGGAGGTCACCCCGCAAGCACTGGAGCACGCCGCTCACGAGGAGGACGTTCACAAGGCCAAGGAGGCCGCCTATCGGCTCCTCTCCTACCGCGCCCGCAGCGAGGATGAGCTACGACGACGCCTCCTGCGCCTGAAGTTGGCCGAGGATGTGGTGGAAGAGGCTCTGCGCCGCCTGGCCGCCAGCGGCCTGGTGAACGACCAGTCCTTCGCGGAGCAGTGGGTTCGCTCCCGCCAACAGGGCCACCCGAGTGGGAGGGCGCTCATTCGCTGGGAGCTGCGCCGCAAGGGCGTAAGCGACGAGACCACCGAGGAGGCCCTGGAGCCTCTAGATGAGGAGTCGGAGCTCGCTTCAGCCCGGGAGCTGGTAGCCCAACGACTCCGCCGCACCTCCGAGCGCGACCCCGCCGTCCTCCGCCAGCGCCTCTCCGGCACCCTCCAACGACGCGGCTTCTCCTGGGAGATCATCCGGCAGGCACTCGAGGACCTTGGGGAGGATGAGGAGGAGTAGCCGGAGCCGGTGGGTACGTGCCGCGAACCTCCCCCTTGTAGGCGCGAAGGCCCGCGGCGCGAGTCCCTCCGCTACGCCTACACCGTCACCACGGTCCCCGCGAGCAGGTCATGCAGGGCCTGTTTGTGGCGGGTGAAGAGGGCCAGGAAGCAGGTGACCGGCGGCCAGAGCGTGATGAAGGCGTAGGTCAGATCCTTCCTCCAGAGCTGGTAGAAGATCAGGGACTGCACGGCGGCCGGAAGCCACTTGGCGCAGGCGCGGCCGAAGGATCGGGCCAGGGTCACGTCGCTGCCGTCCGCGCCCTCCACGTTGGCCCCCACGAACCACTTCCCCAGGGTCTGAGTCCTCCAGGCGACTAGGATCGTCTCGTAGACCATCCAGTTGATCCACCAGAGCATGGGTGGAATGCCTACAAGGGCGTCGAAGAAGAAGCCAAAGACGCTAACACCCATGATGTCCACCACGTAGGCGGCGCCCCTCCTCCAGAACGGCGCCAGCGCCTCGGGGGGCCAGTCCAGAGAGCGTCCCTCCCCCGCATCCAGGTGCGCCAGGCGGTTGTCGCCCGCGGCCTCCTGAGGCAGGGCGCGGCGGCCCGTCACGAAGCTCAGATAGCAGCTCGGGCAGGCGCCACCCAGGTCCAGAACCGGCTTGCGGCAGCCCACACAGAGCAGGGTCTCCTCTCCCTTGAGCCCCCGCTCCATGACCGCCCACCCCCGGGACACCGCCGTGCCGTTCCAGCCGCACAGGGCACAGATGGCGGTGGGCGCGGAACGGCGCAGAGCAGTGCCGCACTTGGGGCAGTGGCATAGGACGTCGGGGTCCTCCTCCGGCAGGCCAGCTACCAAGGAGGGCTCCAGCGACCTGAGCGCCTCACGGGCGGGCTTGTAACTGGGGTCTCGGCGGAGGGTCTCCAGCAGCTCGCGCTTGGCCCGCTCCGTGTCGCCCTGCTGCTGAAGCGTCTTGGCCAGCAGGTAGCGGGCCTTTCGGTTGCCCGGGTCCGTGCCCAGGGCACGCTCCAGGGAGGCGGCGGCGAGCTCGAAGTCGCCCATCTGCGCCTGCGCCAAGCCCAAGGCTACCCGCGCCTCCACCAGATCCGCGTCCAGAGCCAGCGCCGCCGTCAGGCAGTCGACCGCGTTGCCCGGCGCCGATTGGCGGAGCTCCTCCTGCCCCTGCTCAAGCCACTGCTGGGCCGTGAGCTCACTCTCTGACTCGCTCCTGTCCTCCGGGAACCGCAGGTCCATCCTTGCATCCTTCCACGGCCGGCGCGGCCCCCAGACGGGGAACCCCGCACCTCCATGCCACAGGTCTTCGACTCCATTCGCTCGGAGTCCGAGCTGTTTGGACGAGAGCTCCTGAGGTCACGCGGGCTCCACCAGAGGAACCGGCCTCACCCACCCAACCCACAGGGGGCGGCTAGCGTCTCCGCTGGGAGTCCAGGAAGACCTGTTGCCACCCATAGTGTGGCACTCTGCCGGCGGGGATGCGGTTCTCGGCTTGCTCAAGCGAATCGCCCAGCGCGTCTCGGATCCCGCGGCAGTGGTGCTCCACCGATTGCCTGCGCAGGCCCAGCAGGTCCGCGATCTCCCTCACCGTCCATCCCTGGGCGCGCAAGAGCAGGATGTCCTGCTGCCTGCGGGAGAGCCCAAGACCGAGGGCGAGGTCGCGCAGTTGGTCCAGCAGGAGCTCATTGGTAAGTGCCTCCACTCCTCCCGGGAGCGCGGCGGGCTCGTCCAGGAGCAGGAGCTCCTTCCGAAGCTTTCGGTCAAGGGTCTCCTCGCTGTAGATGCGGAGCTCTAGGGGCTGATACGCCCAGCTCCCTGGGGTGCTTGTATCCATGGGACGCCGCCTTCCCTCGCCCGAAGCTGAGAGGGCGATGCTCACCATTACAAGCCCGTGGGAGGGCTCTCTGGTGAAGGGCAGTAGCGAACATCTGTTCCTAGAATGCCGCCTGGAGATAGCGAGGGAGGGTTCTGTTGGATGGGGAGCGGAGATCCTGGGGCTGAAACGAGGAGAGGCACCCCAGGCAGTTCGGGGCGCCTCTCGGTGCAGGGCAAGAGCGCGGACCGTGAATCGGTCTAGAGCCGAGACAGGCCTGCTCTTCACGCCTGGGGCACCCTGGTCGGCCGCCGGAGGGCCGCCTTGGGCGCCGGTATGGGATATAGGATTGCATACAACGAGCTACTGAGTGACCCATGCCCTGAGTGAATCCGGGGCACTCCACCGCTAACTCCGCCCCCGCGCCGAACGTCTCTGTTGGCCAGGAGGCGGACTAATGAAGGCCCGACCCTCGTGGTCGGCCTTTGGTCCGGCTACCCTCGAACCCTTGCGGGTCCGCCCTACTCCTGCTCCCCTTTCTGCTTCTCCACTAGAGCCTTGATACGCTCCCGGGCGTTTCGGTTTGCATCCGCCATCTTCCGGCTGATATGCCTTGCCGCCACCTGGGACCGGGCTCTCGGGTCGTCTGGCTCCATCTTCTCACCGCTTTCTGGGCGGGCTCTGAGTCCGCTCTCGCCCGTCTGCATTGTCACCACCTTATCAGTTGATGAGGCTGCGCCTCTTGAGCGGGGGCCTGTGCCGCGTTGGACTTCGGGTCTGTAGACCCCCTGTGGAGGTGGCGCGTTCCATGGAATTCGCGCTCCTTCTCCGCGACCAACCCCAGATTGGCCTTCCCTCCGGCTACTGGCAGGACCTCCCTATTGCTCGGTCCTAACTGACCTACCCCTGTTTGCGTCATCGGGCTCCGAGGAAGCCTCCCTCGCGGCCGACATAGTTATGACGCAGGCTGCCCGCCAAAGGTTCTGTGGGGTGAGGCGAAGGGCTGTGGGGACTCTGGGTCGTGGGGTCACTGGGTCGAGGGGGCTCTGGTCCGGTTCCTGCGCGCGATGCATCGGTGCGTCGCGGATGCGAGCACGCGACTCCTGGTGGTGAGGTAGCTCCTGTCCACCAACCCAGGGGGCTTGCGGCGGGCGGGGATGCGGGGAGCCTCATGGGGGAACGTGAGGATCCGCACTATCGCGACCTGCGAGGGCGCCGCGATAGTGCGGATCGCCGCCATGTTGGGCCATGGCGGGGTAGTGAAGCTAGGCCGTGGGGGGGGTTGGGGTGGTGCTGCGGTCCTGAATGCTGAGAGCCTTCCTCAGGATAACCAGGGCGTCAGAGGGGGTCACCTTTCCGTCGCCCACGGTGCCGTCTGCCGCGGTGGGAGCCACGTCGCCGAAGCGGAGCATCCGGGGAGTAGGGCTGGCAACCAGGCCGACGCTGATGCGCAGCGCGAGGATGGCATCACCCACGTTGATGAGGCCGTCGCCGTTTACGTCGCCCATCTTGCCACCCAGGATGGTGGCCGTCGCGTTCTGGGCGTTCACGGTCATCAGGTCGCCGTTGTCGTTGAAGAGCTGGGCCTGGATGAAGCGGATGGGGTAGACGGTATCGGTATAGATGGCGCTGCTGATGGGCAGGGAGACGCGGTAAAGGATGCCGGGGCCGTCGAAGCCGTGGGGCTGAGCCGTGGCGATCTCAAAAAGGCCGTCGAAGGCGCCCGTGGTGTGCGCGGGCTGGCTAACGGGGCTCAGCTCCCAGAAGGGGCCGTTCTCTACCTCGCCGATGCCGATCGGCACGATGGTGGTGGGGCCATAATCCACAGTCCCTGGGGCCTTGATCAGCAGGTCGCAGCCGGCCAGGCCCTTCACCTCGTCGTTCACGGAGATCACCAGGGTGGCGGTGTCGCCCGCGAAGGCGGTGAAGTCCTGAAGCGTGATGGTAGGGGCGGACCAGGCAGCCGATGCCGCCAAGGACACGACCCCAAGAAGTGGCAGAAGTCGCTTCAACTGTATCTCCTTTCGGCCATTAGGCCTGGTCCGCGCTCTCCAGGAAGCATTCGGTGCCTCCTGGAGAGTGCGGCCTTCATCTTGGTTTGGCCCGCGTGACGCATAGGGCGCTTGCGCGCCTTGCAGGGCGCGGGGCACCGCAGGCTTGCTGTAGACGGCGTGTGTTCCTCTGGTAGCCCCACTACCGACGGGCGGTGAGGGCACCCAGACGCTTGTTATGCAAGACGCGGGCCAGGGCTCGTCGTCATTTACTGAGAGCTGGGTCGGACCACCAGGTCCACGAAGCCCTGCTCCCGTCCCTCCAGCCCGGCGCTGGTGACCGTCGCCTGGAGCCTGTACACGGCTTCACTCGTGACGGCAGCCGGGGCGATCCAGATCGCGGTCTTGCCCGTGGATACCGAGAGCACGCTGTTGGGAGAGCCCGGCGCCGCGATTACGGTCCAGGCCACGTCCGGGGTCACACTGGTGTTGGAGAGATCCACGGTGACCGACACGGAGTCGTTGGGCTTGATCACGCCGGCCGGGTTGATGGTGAAGCCGGTGATCTTGGGGAGGGAGCTAGTGCTGCCCCCGCCACTGATGGAGGGCTTAACAATGACCTTGGTGGAGCCCGTGTCCTGCCCGCCGTTCACGTCGTAGACCGTCACGCCCAGCTCCGCCGTAGTGTCCGCGCTCACGCTGGAAGGAGCGATCCACTGGGCCTTCGGACCCCGGTCCACCAGCAGCGTGCCCACGCCGTTGAGAACCGTCCAGCGGATGTCGCGGACGGAGGCGCTGTCAGCAACGGTGACGGTGAAGTCCACCTGATCGCCGGGAGCCAGAACGGCCTTGCTGCCCGAGAGCGTCACGATTCGGGCCTTGAGCGCCGCGGGCGCCTTGGGCTGAACGGTCACCTCCACGTAGTCCGTGGTGTTCAGTCCGGCCTCATCGGTCACGGTGGCCCGGAGCTGGACCTTCGTGTCAGCGGCTACGCTATCAGGGCTCATCCAGGTCACCGTGTCGCCGGAACGGATGGCGAGGGAGCCGAGTACGGGAGCCACGCTCCACTGGATCTGGGCAGGCGTTCCACCCGAAGTCTTTACGGTCGCCTGAACCTGGTCTCCAGCGGTGATGACCGGGCCGCCTTTAGCGAAGGTGAAGCCGGTGATCTGCACGCGCTGAGCCGCTCCGGTGGGCTGCACCAGCACCTTGAACTGCGAGGTGTCCGTGTTGCCCCGGAAGTTGGTGACCTTGACGGAGACGGTGACGGTGGTCTCCACGGAGACCTTCGGGGCCGTCCAGAAGGCCTCGGGAGTGTTGGTCTCCACCGTGGTGGCCTGGCTGCCGGCGAAGCGCCCGGCGTCCGCGGTCCACTCCGCCTTGCGGAAACCCGCGCCCGAATCAGTCTGAACGCTGAGCTGAACTTGCTCACCGGAGGCTGGGGAGTTGTTGCTAGCGACGATGCTCAGAACCTTGGGGGCGGCACCTTTTCCGCCGCAGCCGACCAGCAGTAGAGCCAGGGGCAACATTAGTAGAAGTCGCTTCATATCAGCTAGCATTCCCCTTCCCAATCACGTGGGCCGCCTTTCTCCAAGGCGCGCTGCCCAGCCTTGCGGTTATGCCACAACTGGGAAGGGCCTTATCCCTTCCCTCCCAGAACCAGCCAACCGCATGAACCATTCAGGGTCTCCTTCGGCCATGCCCGAGGGCACGGAGGGCCGCCGCCAAACCGTGGCTGGGGGGGCTCCGCAGGCCAATCGTTGGAATCGCGAACCCACCGGTATGCCGACGCCGAGCGACGACACGTGAACAGCCGGCCGTGCCAACGGCCTAGCCTGCGCTCTGCGCCAGAGCGTGAGGAGGCCAGCGCCATGCACGACGCGCAAGCGCCTCGGGCCCCGTGCGGGTAGAAGACCGCTGCTCTCGTATGCAAACGACGTGCCTGATCCTCCCCAGTACCCCTGCCACCCCCTGCTGACTTCAGCGCCACAGGGCGCCACGGAGCGGGAGTGCAGGCTCCATACATGGCTGGCACACAGGCAGTCGATGGCCGCACCCGATCTGCCGAGAGGGCTTGGCTTCTATCAGTATCGGTTCTGCCCGCTACAGTCCTCAGAGACGCACGCTAGCTGAAGGCGGCACACGCGTTCCGTGAGTAGCCGATGGTACGGTTGGTCGTTGACTCGGTCCCTGCCCGGTGGTAAACTGAGGCCAGGCACGCACCCCTGTCTCCTTGCTCAGGATCGGGGCGCCTGACGGCCCCTTCGAGGGCGTCCGGCTCTGGCCCCAGGGTGGCAACCCCGCTCGCTTCCAACGCCGCAAAGGACTCTGCCCAATGCTGGACCCACGCACCATCCGCAACGACCCCGAGGCTCTGCGCCGCCGCCTGTCGGACAAGGTGGGGGAGGCTCCCGCCGCCCTCGATCAGTGGCTGGAGGGAGACGACGAGCGCCGGCGCCTGCTGGTGGAGGTGGAGGGCCTGAAGGCTGAGCGGAACCGGGTATCTGAGGAGATCAGCCGCCAGAAGCGCGCCAAACAAGATGCGACGGAGATGATCGCCAACATGCGACAGGTGGGCGACCGCATCCAGGCGCTGGACTCGCAGGTGCGGGAGCTGGACGACCGCCTGGAGGGCCTGCTGCTGCAGATCCCCAACCCCTGCCACGAGAGCGTTCCCGTGGGTCCTGACGAATCCGGCAACGTGGTTATCCGAAGCTGGGGCTCTCCCCAGCAGCCGGCCTTCGAGCTGAA
>DASXUI010000645.1:0-3495 GCA_036504955.1 Armatimonadota bacterium | reverse complement strand
TGGACGAGGGCTCGGACGGCTTGGTCGTCTGCGGGACCACGGGCGAGTCGCCCACGGTCTCCGCCGAAGAGAAGCTGAAGCTCTTTGAGGCCGTCAGGGAGGCCGTTGGGGAGCGGGGCACCGTCATCGCCAACACGGGTTCCTACGACACGGCCGAGAGCGTGGAGCTCACCCGACGGGCGGAGAAGACCGGCGTAGACGGTATCATGGCCGTGGTGCCCTACTACAACAACCCGCCTCAAGAAGGCCTGTACCAGCATTTCAGGGCGGTCGTGGAAGCCACGCGCCTGCCGGTGATCCTTTACAACATCCCGCCGCGCTCACCGAGGAACCTGGAGCCCGAGACGCTGGCGCGCCTCGCGGAGCTTCCCAACCTGGCAGGCGTGAAAGAGGCCAGCGGCAAGCTCGACCAGGTGGCCGAGATCTACCGGCGGATGCCCGAGGGTTTCCTCATCTACTCCGGCGACGACGCCATCACGCTGCCTGTGATGAGCGTCGGTGGGCACGGGGTG
Source organism: Armatimonadota bacterium (assembly GCA_036504955.1). Classification (GTDB taxonomy): domain Bacteria; phylum Armatimonadota; class DTGP01; order DTGP01; family DASXUI01; genus DASXUI01. The sequence goes on along the minus strand of DASXUI010000645.1, from coordinate 2,983 downwards.
ATCAGCGTCGCCTCGCACGTAGCCGGCGCGGGTATGCAGCGGATGATCCAGCTCTTCCTGAAGGGTGAAGTGGTCGAGGCCGCTCGCATCAACGCCAGTCTGATGCCGCTGTTCAAGGGCCTTTTCGCGGCGCCGAACCCGATCCTGGTGAAGGCGGCGCTGGAGATGCGCGGCTTCCCCGTCGGTGGCCTGAGGCTTCCGCTGGTCAGCGCTACTGAGGCTGAGCGGGCAGCTCTGGCGAAGGTCCTGGCGACGGGCTGAACGCGTAGGGAAGCTTTGTAGCTTCAAAGGGGCGGCCTGGCCGGTGGGCCCTCGGGGGCGGCGTGTGGAGCGCTGCCTGCCGGGGCCCCTGGTCAGGCCGCCTTGTGTCGATGGCCTGTCCGCACGCCTGGGAGGCGCTGGTGACCCGCCAACCGCGCGGGTCGCGCCAGGAGCCGTGAGCGCGGCGCGAGTCATTGGGCACAAGTGACACTGTTACGGCCGGGCGATGGGCCACGGTGATTCATCGCAACAAGAGGAGATACACGACAGGCGGCCCCAAGGGGTCGCCGGGAGGAGGCATCCTGTGAGGAAGAAGAAAGAACCGATCCCTGAGGAGCCCGGGCCACCTCCCGTTCTTCAGATAACGCCCCTGGGCGGCGTGGGTGAGATTGGCAAGAACATGACCGCCTACCGCTACCAGGATGAGATTCTAATCGTGGACTGCGGGTTCGCCTTCCCGGAGGCGGAGATGCTCGGCGTCGACGTGGTCATCCCGGATATGACCTACATCATCGACAACGCCGAGAAGGTGGTGGCGGTGGTCCTGACCCATGGACATGAGGACCACGTGGGAGGGCTCCCTTACCTACTGAAGCAGGTCAACGTGCCTATCTACGGTACGCGCCTGACCCTTGGCCTGATTCAGGGCAAACTGGCCGAGCATGGGATGACGGAGACCACCGAGGTCTGCGCTGTGGAACCGGGGGACCGAACCCAGCACGGCAGCTTCGAGGTAGAGTGGATCTACGTCACCCACAGCGTTCCCGGAAGCTGCTCGCTGGCAATCCGCACGCCCGCCGGGATCGTGCTGCACACCGGGGACTTCAAGTTCGACCCCACTCCGGTGGACGGCAACCTGACGGACCTGGCCGCCCTCGCGAAGCTGGGGAAGGAAGGCGTTCTGGCGCTAATCTCCGACTCCACGAACGTGGAGAAGCCCGGCAACTCCCCCTCCGAGCAGCTCGTCAGCGAGACCCTCGATGCCATCTTCCGGGACACCACCGGCCGCATCATCATCGCCAGCTTCGCCTCGGCGCTTCACCGGATCCAGCAGGTTGTCCGCATCTCCGAGAAGTACGGGCGTAAGGTTGCCTTCGTTGGGCGGAGCATGGAGCAGAACGTCCGCGTAGCCCGAGACCTGGGCTACCTGACCGCCGAGGAGGGCACCATCGTCAGTCTGGGTGAGCTGAACCAGCTCCCGCCGGACGAGTTCACTGCCATGACTACCGGCAGCCAGGGCGAGCCGCTGTCGGCCCTCAGCCGGATCGCGGTCGACGAGCACAAGAAGCTGAAGGTTGGCCCCGGGGATACCGTCATCATCTCCGCCCACGCGATCCCGGGCAACGAGGACCTGGTGTGGCGGACCGTCAACAACCTCTTCCGACGGGGCGCGCGGGTCATCTACGACACGCTGGCGGCCGTCCACGCCTCCGGACACGCGTACCGCGACGAGCTGCGAATGATGATCAACCTCATCCGGCCCGAGGTGCTCATCCCGATGCACGGCGAGGCCCGCCACATGTACCACTACCGCGAGATGGCGGTGGCGATGGGCTACCCTGAGGAGCGGATCTTCCAGATACAGCTTGGGGACCTCGTCGAGATATCGGCCGAAGGTTGCTACATCGTGGGCAAGGTGCCGCACGGTTCCGTGCTGGTCGACGGGATCGGCGTCGGTGACGTGGAGGACCCCGTGCTGCGTGATCGCCAGCACCTATCCCAGGACGGCGTCTTCGTGGTCACGGCCATCTTCGACCGGGAGAGCGGCGAGCTGATCGCGGGGCCCGACATCATGACCCGAGGCTTCGTCTTTGAGCAGGAGTCGGAGGATTTGGTGGAGGAAGCCCGACAATTGCTGTTGGAGCAGGTTGGGGAGCTGACCGCCGACACCACCGACTGGAGCGCACTGAAGTCCGAGCTGAGAAGCCGGCTGAACAAGTTCCTCTACAAGAAGACGCACCGAAGGCCCATGGTCTTGCCGATGATCATAGAGGTCTAGCTCCGGCCGACGCACCTCGCGCGGCGCGGATGCCTCGCGAGGTGTACGGGGCACCAATCACCCCGGCGCATCGCGCGGGCAACGGTGACCCTGGGTGTCCCCTCACCCGTCTCGGCCGCTTGCCTGGTCCCCGACTCGCTCCAGCTTGCACTCTTGGGCCCCGGACGCCACGGTTCGCCGTCTGGCGCCGGGGCTTGGCTTCTCCCGCCCGGAGCACGAACCTCCCTCATGGCAACGAAGGTCAGCAGAAAGTCGGCCACCTCAAAGGCTGGTACTACCAAAGCGTCCCCCGCTCGCCCTAAGGCGCGGCGTCCCTCGCCGGCGCGTCGGCCCCCCCAGGCCCACCCCCAGCTGCTTGCGATTGGGTGTCTCGCACTGGCGGGCTTCATGGCCGTGGCTCTTGCCATCCCTGGGAGCGCCGGCATCGTGGGGTCGGATCTGGTCTGGTGGCTGCGCTACCTCCTTGGCGCGGGCGCCTGGTCTCTGCCCTGTCTCCTGACCCTCTGGGGCATCTCCCATGTGCAGGAGCGGCCGCCGCGGGTTGGCCTGGACGTCCGCATCGGCTCCGCGCTGCTGTTCGTTTCCTATCTTGCGTGGTGGCACCTGGTTGGGGTATCGCGCGACGAGTACCTGACTTCGGCCGTCTTCCAGGAGCACTCCGGTATCCTGGGTGCGGCCCTGGGCACGGCGCTGCGCGTCACGCTGGGCGAGATTGGCGGCCTG
>DASXUI010000644.1:0-9876 GCA_036504955.1 Armatimonadota bacterium | reverse complement strand
TCCTGGATCTGAGCCTCTACCTCACCAATCTTCTTCTCGAAATCAAGCCGGCTGCGACTCATCTGCCTCCACTCCGAGGGATTCCCTCCCGTCACCGAAGCTCCCCGCCCCGCTCACGCTCGACTGACACGAGGAAACGCGCGTGCTGCCCGGGTCGAGGGTCAGGACGCCCACCTAAGGACCCTCTCCAGGGTCGCCCTAAGCTCCTTCCTGGGCACGACGGCATCCACCATGCCGTGCTGGAACTGGAACTCCGAGGTCTGGTAGTCCGTAGGCTTCCGGCCACCGCCACCGCCCTGCTTTGCCACGCGGTCCCCCGCGAAGCCAACCATGGCTCCCGGCTCGGCCAGGATGACGTCACCGATGGAGGCCCAGCTAGCGAAGACGCCGGCCATGGAGGGGTCCGTGAGGAGGCTGACGTAGAGCAGTCCAGCCCGGCTCAACCTGCCGAGCGCGGCGGTGGTCTTGGGCATCTGCATGAGGGACAGGATCCCCTCGTGCATCCGCGCGCCGCCTCCTGTGCCGCTCACCAGCAGCAGCGGAGTCCTCTCATCCACGGCGCGCTCGGCCGCCCGGGTGAGGCGCTCACCCACCACGGAGTTCATGGACCCCATCATGAAGCGAGCATCCGTGATTCCCAGGGCCACGGGGATGCCGGCTACAGATGCGCCCCCGGTCACGGCGGCGTCGTCCAGGCCCGTGGAGCCTCGATAGCGATCCAGGGACTCTTGGTAGCGGGGGAACTCAAGAGGGTCCGCGGCCCGAAGCGTGGAGTCCCACTCCACGAAGGACTCGGCGTCGGTGAGCATCGCGATACGCTCGTAGGCGGTGAGGCGGAAGTGGTATCCGCAGTACTGGCAGACCCTGAGGTTCTTGTCCAGATCTCGGTTGAACAGGATCTTGTCACACCTGGCGTTCAGGCACTTGGTCATCAACCCATCGGGCAAATCCGGAGAGGCGGGACCCGCGCCTGCCCCGTCCCCCGACCTTCTGCGAAACCAGCCTGATGGCGGCATACCCTACTCCCCTGGCGACCGCCTGGCGGCCCCCCAACGTACAAGGCTTGGTTCGGATGAGGGATGCGCTCCTCGCCCACCCCGGAGCCCACCAAACTTGGTGCCTGGGAACAGGGGCGGCTGCCCCCGCCCTCGGGAAAGGGAACCAACCCAGCTCGCCGTCCAGTTGTGTGACATGGGCCGCGTCCCATGGCCGCCGTGTAGCGCTCGCGGCATTCGCGGGCAGCGGCACAGCGCTCCGACCCTTGGCCTAAGTGGAAGGTTCCGCCGACCTGAGCCAGAATGAGTCTAAGTAATGAGTGATACGACAGGGAAGACCATAGAAGAGCTGCGGCGGCAGATCGACGAAGCCGATCGGCAGCTCTTGGAGTTGCTGAGCCACCGCGCCCAGTGGGCCATGGATGTCGGCAGGGCCAAGCAGAGGACGGACACGCCCACCTTCGCGCCGGAGCGCGAGAGCCAGATCTTCCAGAGGCTGAACGAGGCCAACAGCGGGCCTCTGCCTGCCAAGGCAATTCGGGCGATATTCCGTGAGATTATATCAGCCAGTCGCGCTCTGGAGCAACCACTGAAGGTTGCCTACTGGGGCCCCCCGTCCAGCCACAGCCACACCGCCGCCATGGATCGCTTCGGGAGCTGCGCGGAGTACATGCCCACGCTCTCCATCGCAGACGCCTTCGAGGCCGTGGAGCGCGGGCATGCCCACTACGCCATCGTCCCGGCGGAGAACAGCACCGAAGGGGTGATACCCTACACCCTTGACCTACTGGTAGACAGCGACCTTCACGTCTGCGGCGAGAGCTACCTGGCCGTCTCCCACCACCTTCTTTCCCATGCCACCGGCCTGGACCAAGTGCGCCGGGTGTACGCGTCGGCGCAGCCCTATGCCCAGTGCCGCAACTGGCTCCGTACCCACCTTCCTCCTACCGTGGAGTTCGTGGACGTCAGCACCACCTCCGCCGCCGCCGAGCGGTGCGCGAACCAACCGGACAGTGCGGCGGTAGCCGGCCGCGCCGCCTCCGAGAGCTACGGCATCCCCATCCTTCGGGAGCGCATCGAGGACAACCTCCACAACCGGACCCGCTTCCTCGTGGTCGGCTTCAACGAGCCAGCCCGCTCCGGACGAGACAAGACCTCGGTTCTCATGGGGCTGGAGCACAGAGCCGGCTCCCTCCACCGCGCCCTGGGCGCCCTGGAGCGGCACGGGATGAATCTGATGATGATTCAGTCGCGGCCCACGAAACAGCGCCCCTGGGAGTACTTGTTCTTCATCGATATGCAGGGCTTCGTGACCGACAAGCCGGTGGCCAGCGCCCTCGCCGACCTCCAGAGCTCCTGCCTCTTCGTGCGAGTCCTCGGCTCCTACCCAGAAGCCGACTGATCGGCCATGAGGGGCCGGGGCGCTACGCCAGACCCCATCACCAAGACACCAAGCCACCAGAGAAGACCGAACAGCCGCGGGTGAGCTGGCGTGGTCTGCCTGGAAGTGGCACGGTGCCGCGGCAAGGGCCTGGGTAGCCGTTCCTTCCAGGGTGCAACACTGGGACGCCAGGCGCCCATCACCAGCCTGAGACCACCGGCGACCCGACTCCCCACGGCCAAAGGCCGCATCCACAAGGAGGCCACCGCCTTGCGACTTCCCTGCTTGTGTCCCTGCCTGTTACTCCGCTCGCTCCCCTTTGCCATGCTGCTGTCGGCAGTGCCGGCGGCGTGCCCCGCCTATGCCCAACAGGTGCCCGGCCCGCAACCCACCCAGGGGGTTCAGGTCGTGCTCTCGCAGGTGGGATTCCACCCTGCCGGCCTGAAGGATGTGGTGTTCAGGGCCGTCAGGCCGGTTTCGGGCACCTTCAGAGTGGTGGGGCAGAGCGGCAGGATCGTGCTGTCGGGCCGGATGCGGCAGGGGCGGCGGGATGCGTTCGGCCGATACGACTGCCGGGCGGACCTGGGTGCTCTGCGGAAGGAGGGCTCCTACCGCCTGATCGCGACCGTCAACGGCGCTACGCTGCCCGCCCAGCCCATCCGCGTGGCGCGCTCCGTGTATCGCGACGTTCTGGGGCTGGCGCGCCGGTGGTGGTACGTGCAGAGGTGCGGCATGGCGATCCCCGGCTGGCATGGCCTGTGTCACGCCGACGACGGAGCCATTCGAGACTTCAGCCAGGCAGCCTTCGGGCGGGTGCTGCGAGACATCGACGCCACAGGTGGGTGGCACGACGCGGGCGACCTGAGCAAGTGGTCGCACTACGGCGGTTACGGAATCTGGGCTCTGTCCGCCACTCAGGAAGCGCTTCAGCCTGCCTGGTACGGGTATGGCACCGATCTCCCAGACCTCCTGGACGAGGCTCGTTGGGAGGCGCTCTACCTGCTGCGAATCCAGAAGCCCGACGGCTCCTTCTACACAGGCCCCGTCACCTGGCGCCCCGCCAAGAGCGACAAGGGCGTTTGGAGCAACGGTAACTGGAACTACTGGGGGCCCCCTGACAAGGAGACTGACAACCGGCGAGGCACCGGTGATGAGCGGGTGGTGAACCTGGCCGAGGGCTCCAACAGCAAACGGCTGATGCTGCGGAACGGGATGGCCCTGGCCGTCTTCGCGGAGGCCCTAACGCACCATGCCGCAGGGGAATCGGGTGCCCGCCGGAGCCAGCACCTGAGCCTGGCCCAGCGGTGCTTCAGCGCGGCTAGAAAGGTCTACGCCTACGCCCTGACCCGGCGCTTCGCCGAGGGCCCGCAGATCGACTTCTCCGCCACCGCGCTAGAGCTGGACCTACTGTTGGACCGCGAAGCCCGGCAACACGCCTTGCCGCGCCAGGGTGCAACCGCGGCCGGCGTGGTAGCAGGCGCCAAGCGCCCCTCAGTCTGGCGAGGGAACGCGGCGGAGCACGTCCGGGAGATCCTCGCCCTCCAGGACCCGAAAGTCGGCTGGTTCCGGTCCAACCGCCAGGCAACCGGGCCCTACAGTGACTACTTCCACTCCCCCGGCCACTTCGTCGCGGCCCTGATCCACTACGCGATGGAGTACCCTACTGCCCCTGAAGTCCCTGTCATCCGCTCGGCCGTCCGACGCTACCTGGCCTTCGAGGCACGTGTCGCCGCCGGGTACCCCTTCGGCCAGCTCCGGCAGTACACAGACGTGCCGAATCCGCTGGAGCTCCCCCCCATGCCCCAAGGCAGCACGCCCTACCTCTGCGGCTCAGCCTACGTGGAGGCACTCGCGGGACGCTGGCTGAAGGAGCCTTCCTGGGTTCGGCTGGCCGAGCAGCAGATCCAGTGGACCCTGGGCCGCAACCCGCTGGCCATAAGCCTGGTGGTGGGCGCCGGCTCGCGCTTCCCTCAGCGCTACCACACGCGGTACGTGACTCTGCCCGGCCATGCCGACGGAGCGATCCCTGGCGGAGTGATGAACGGCATCAACGGCGGCGACGGCAAGGAGGCGCCGCTCAACACGCCCATGCTGGAGGTCGGCACCAAGGGCGTCAGCGCCGCCTGGCAGACCAACGAGTACTGGACCGTGGACCAGGGCTGGCTGATGCTAGGGGTCCTGGAGCTCGAGCGCGCCCTGAGCGCGGAGCGGAGACAGACGGCAGGTTGAGGCGGTGAGGAGTACGAGGGCAAGCTGAGGGGAGTGAGGGGTACGTGGGTGAGGGGGCGATTGGGCCTCAGCACCCGAGCTGCTTGCAGCCACCCCTCTGGAGTGCGGCGACTCCGGCGCCGCTCTGCCTTACACAACGACGGTTGGTTCGCCAACGGGGCCCATGGCTAGCACCCTTCGGCGCGTCTGTCTGAAGGCACGCCCACGACCGAATGTGCCGCTGCTGTGTGAGGCAGAGCGGCGCCGGAGTCGCCGCACTCCAAGGGGGTAGCTGCGCACGTTTGGGTGCCGAGGCTCCTTCACCCCCTCACCCGCTCACCCACTCACCCCCTCAGCCTCCCGTACCGCCAACGGAGCGGCTCATCATCAGTCCAGCCACAGAGTGCCCATACGGTCTTCTTCGCCAACGAAGGTGTGGATGCCGAAGAACCACTGGAGGCCGTGGCGACCCCTTCCGTCGTTGTTGTTGACCACCAGGCTCAGCCGGAGAGGGGTGCCGCGCCGGGGCATACGGCTGAGGCCCAGTTGCTCCCAGGGCAGCGAAAGCTCGTAGTCGGTCTCGCGCAGCTTGCGGTGGATCTTCAGGCCGACGTCCTTGGCTAGGCCGAGGGTGAAGCGCTTGGGGTCCGGCGAGACTCGTCGCCAGGCGATGGCCTTCTTGCTGCTCGAGTCCAGGCACAGGTTGATGCCAAGGGCTCCGGGGGCGGAGGGTGCGCGCAGGAGCACCTGCACTGAGTCCTCGACCACCATCTGAGCGGGGGGTTGCGACTGGTTGTGCTGCCGATCCTCCACCTCCACGCGCAGGTGCAGCCCCTCCGCGTCGTAGCGGGCCGCCCACTGAGCCCCAAGGCCCCCGTAGTAGGCCTGGAAGTCCTCCAGCCCCTCGGGGAAGTCGCCGCCCGGGAAGCCGTGGATGGGGTAGCGCGGCGCGGCCACGAAGGTCTGCGCCTGCACGGCCCGGACGAGACTCACCAAGCCCTTCTCGGACAGAGAGAGGCCCGGCACCTGGGCGGCCACCTTCACCTCGGCGACGCCATCGAGGGCCACGGGCACGCGGACGACCAGCGTCTGCCGAGAAGGGAGGGTGACGTACCTAACGGCCTTCTCCTCCAGCACCTGCACGCTGAGAACCGAGTCCATGGAGACGCCGCGCCGGTTGGCCAGCTTCGCCAGAACCATGGCCGCCCCGGTCCCATCACGCAGTGAGGAGATCTCCTCAACGGCGGCGGCCGGCACCACCTCCACAGGGATGCGTCGCCAGCCATCGCTCTCGACCACCAAGATGCCGTACTCGCCCGGCTCCGTGGTGCCCTGGGTGGACACCAGGAGCTCACGCTCAACCACGTCGGCGGGGAGCCCGCCTACGACCACTCGCGCCTGCGGACCCACGGGCAGGCGGCGCGTCTCTCCCGCCGCGATCACCACGGGGCGCAGGCTGGAGGGCTTGGCGTCCCCCAGGAGCCGGGGCTCCGGGATGGGTTCGGCCTCCGGCACGTCCTCCTGGTACCAGTTCACCCAGTAGGCGCGCCCGCTGCCGGTCCATACCTGCACCCCATCGGTGGGGGTAAGCCACAGGGTACGGGCCAGGGATAGACCAGCAACATCCTCGCGCAAGGATCCCATCAGGTCCCCCGCCGGCCGGGCTGCCACATCGCCGTAGCCGCACGCCAGTCCGGGCGCCGAGTCGGGCCAGAGGCCGATCAACATCTCCAGGATCGCCTCCGGGGTCCCATCGTGCATCAGGAGAGGGCTGGGCACCAGCAGGCTGCCGGCGTCTTGGCCCAGGGTGTCGCGCCAGACCGCGAAGGGCACCATGAGGTCGCCGCCGCTCTTGCGGCCCAGCACGTGCCCGACATCGGTCTTCTCCCACTGCACGCCCGCGCTGCCGTTCTCCAGGCGGATGGTGATGGGCAGTCCCCTCTCCCACAGAAGGTTGCCGGCACTCTGGTTGTCGCGAGCGTGGGGGACGTCTGGGTTCATACTGAGGGCGCCCCGTCCGTTGTCCAGCAGGAAGCTGTTGGCGACACGGTTGTGACTGGTGGAGGGCGGGCGACCGTCAACCAGGCGGTCGAACAGGTTGCGGATACGAACGCCGAAGCCCTCGCACTCCGCGATGTAGTTGCTGATGTAGGTCGCCCTATTCCCGCCCTGAGAGTGGATGCCCTCGGCCCAGCCGCCCCTCAGCGTGTCACGGGTGTGGAGGATGACGTTGTTGTCCGCCAGCAGCGGCCCCTTGCTCTCCTCATAGTAGAGGCCGGCCGCGACGTTATCCGAGAGTATGCACTGGGTCACGCGGTTGCGCTCGGAGCCCGGCCCGAGCCAGACGCCTACCCCCAGGTTGGCGTGCGACCGGTGGCGACGGATTACGCAATCCTTGGCGGCGTTCAGCTTCACGCCCGCCGACTCGTAGAAGTAGAAGTCGCTCTTGGCGCAGTTGCAGCTCGTCTCGTTGGCATCGAGGACCAGCTTCACCTGACCGTCCCCCCACCCCACGATGCCGGCCACGCCGTGGTAGTGAACGCGGTTCCTCCGGACCTCGTGGCCGCCCCTTTCAGTGCTGACGATGGGCTGCTCCATCAGGTCGGCCGACGACCCCTCCTGGCCCAGATCAAGTCCCTGCGCGTTGCCGTACTCGATGAGGTTGTCCTCGATGACCCAATGGTGCCCGGACCGAACGCTGACGACCGCACGGTGCCCGATGAGGCTTGCGTTGGCGGGGCCGGCGGCGGGAGCGGCTCCACGGCGGAAGGTGAGGCCCCGAAGGCAGAGGTACCCAAGCCCTCGAACCGCCGGCGCGAAGACCTGCTGGCGCTGCGAGCGCTCGACGCTGTGGCCCTCAGGGCTGTCGCCGTCCATCAGGTGAAGCCACAGCCTTCCGGACTGGTCGTCCGTGTAGAAGGTGTTGGGACGCACGCGGACCTGATCCAAGCTGCCCACGTGGGTGACGAGCTGACCATCCACGAAGACCTGCTCGGCGCGGTGAACGGTGCCGCTGGCGGGGGTGGGCCACTCCTCCGGGTAGTCCCAAGGCAGGCGGCTGTAGGGAGCGGAGTAGAGGGTGTCGCTCTCACGACGCCACTCCGGTTGCCAGGGGTCGGACGCACTCAAGACGACGCGCTCACCGGGGGCTGCCTGATAGGTGATCGGCCGGTCGGGGCCCGCGCCGCCGAGGAAGGGGCGTACCAGCTCTCGGTAGAGCCCCCGGTGCACGATGACCGTGTCGCCGGGCCTCAGAGCCTCGGCGGCCCGCTGGACCGTGGCCCAGGGGAGATCCTCGGTGCCGGGGTTGCCATCACTGGCCCGGGGGTGCTCGTTGGCGACGTGGAAGACCTGTCCGGGATCCTCGGAAGGCCTCGGGGCTACCTGCTCCGCCGCCCAGGCGCAGTACCCCCTCAGGATCACGTCCTGCTCGGGGTCCACGGCGAGAGCCCTGAGATCCTCGAGGGCCGCTTCCACCCCGCCCTGCCCCAGGCACACGGCTGCCCGCAGCCGCTCCCCGAGGGCGCCGGGCGACTGCAATGCCGCCAGCGCCTCGCTCAACTCCAACTTGTCAGCCCTACCCGCCATCAACCACCGCCGTCTTGCCTCTAGCCACCCGGTAGAGAGAGGCCCCCATGCAGCGCTGCCTCTGGGGGCCTGCGTGCCCGGCCCCTGGCGCTGATCCCATCGGCCGCCGCCCCACCTGGAGTGCGGCGACTCCGGCGCCGCTCTGCCTTATGCCGGCGCAGGGAGCACTCTCGGGTGGACCACTTCCTCGCCCCGAGGACTCGGGTCCGCCGTCAAGACGCGTTTGGGCGCAGGGCCGGCCACCGGGTGAGGCAGAGCGGCGCCGGAGTCGCCGCGCTCCAGAGAGGCGGGAGGCTGAAGGACTAGTCGTCCAGGTCGCTCTCCAGATCGGCCACCAGAGGGACTACCGTACTCTTGGCAGCCTGCTCGCTGGAGGCGTCTCCGCCCTTGAGCAGGAACCAGTCCTCCACGTGCTCGGCGGTGTCGCCCGGATCGAGAAGGTGCAGGGGGCCGAGAGACTCCAGCTCCAGGAAGTCGGCGGCGGTGTAGCACTCCATGGAACAGCCGCCATCCACGTATTCCACTCCCTCGAAGTAGGGGAACTTCTTTACGAAGGTGGTGCCACCGTTGACGTAGGCGCCCCAACCATGGACGTTGTTGATGCCGAACTTGGTGGGAGCCGAAGCCTTCGGATCCTGGTGGAGAAGGATGAGCTCGTTGCCCCACACGTGGCGTGGATCGCTCAGGTTGCTGTAGGGCCAGAGCACCAGCGTGCGGTTAGGCAGAAGACCATAGGGAGCCTGCGCGGTGGGCTCGGGAACAACGGCCGTGCCCCCCTGGGCCATCACGCTCAGCGCCCAGGGCGCGAGCTCCACTCCCCACTGCCCCCGGTTGGTGAGCCGGTGAGTGACACGCACGTGCGCCTTCGTGGCGGAGATCTGGATTAGCATCTCCTTCTGGATCCCGGTCTCAGGCTCGGTCGGCTGCACCGCACGAAGCCCCTGGGAGACCTCAGTTACCTCGATCGGGGAGTTATCCGGCATGTAGCTGCGGGGCTTCTCCTCCGGCGAGTGCCACAGCCGGTGCCCGCCGAAGATCCGCCACTCGTCGCCGCCCGTCTTGCCCATCTGCTCGGGGAACTCGTGGAACTGGTTCTGCCCGCCCAGGAAAGCGAACCGGACTATGCGCGGCCCTACTTCCTGAGTGACGATGACCTCCACTTCCTGGTTGGCTAGACGCTTGCAGCTCTTCCACCCAGCGTAGGGCACTGTCTCGATCATTAGCTGTTATCTCCCATCAGGCGTCGGTACATTCGTAAGGGAAAGCATCTGGCGCTCTGGCTGACCACCGGAGTGGGTTGCCCCACGCGGCGATGCGAGCGCCAGGCCTCGCCACTATCACTTTCGGCATCCGCACCATGGATCTCCCTGTTGATGGCTCACTGTGGGGAGCAGCTTAGCCGCCAACAGAGGGAGGGCCGTGCGGAGGTCGGCGGCAGACAAGCGGGACGCCCGCTGCCAGACGGGTAGCCTGAGCACCTCGCCCTCCGCACGCGGGCTCGTGCCCGGTGGCCCTATCCGCGTGCAGCGCCGCTCAGGGGGTTACCTCGGTCTCAAGCACGTATCGCGCGGCAGGCGGACGGGCAACCGTCACGGGGATCCCGCCACTGGCGCGCAAACCCAACACCAGGAAGAGCAGCTCAAGGCCGGGCGGTGCTCCAGGACTGAGGCGCAGCACCCGGGCCTAGCCTTGCAGTGCGAGGGG
>DASXUI010000643.1:0-8416 GCA_036504955.1 Armatimonadota bacterium | reverse complement strand
GATGACGTTCGGGTCGCCGGCCTTCGGTACATCCTTCTCCGGCGGGTTGGCGAACAGGTGCAGGCAGCCAACCCAGGTACCGTTGATCTCCAGGGTGAGAGGCTTCGGCTGGGTCAGCGTAAGGGTGACGGTCCTACCGCGGACCACCGGCTTGATGCCGAGTGACGTCGGCAGGATCCGCGCGGAGGTAACCATCTGGGCGCAGGTCACTACGACCTTCGTCGTGCCCTGCATGTCGAAGTACGTGAAGGACGCCTTCTCGTAGAAGTCAGCCGAGTTGGCCTTGTCGTCCATCGCCTTCCAGCGAAGCGTCCGGTTCGCGGGCGCCACCCGTGCCACGTACACGGGCGACGTCTTGCCGCCCACCTTGACCAGGTAGTCCTTGGAAAGGGTCTCCCCGGCGGGTGCGGGGTAGACCTTGACCGTCCCTGCCTCCGAAGCCGTGGACCCGGCACCCAGAGTAGCAGCCATGAGCACCCCCAGGCCAAATGAGCCAACTAACGAGCGGAACCAAGCGCGAAGGATAGTGTGCCTCCCTTTCGGAGTGGGCCAACCGGCGTGACGAAGCAAGGAGATGGAGCGCGGAGACGGAGGCGGCAGTCAGCCCTCCCGAACAGCCGGAAGCACGCGGACGCCCGCGCCAGGAGGGCGCGCAAGCGCCTCGAGCAGCCTGGGGACTAGGGGTTGTCGATGCGATAGAGGTGGACCTCGTACCCCTTGAAGGTGTCGGCGAACCGACCGCCGCTAACCGCCACGCGCCGGCCCTCCCCCAGCACCTCGGCGCTTCGCGAGCCCCTGAGGCCCTTCACGCTGAAGTTGGCTCGAGTCGGCCCGTCCCGCATGGCTACCGCAAAGACATAGGTCGCGCCGCCGTGGCGCTTCACCATCAGGTCCACAGGCACGGCGGGGTCGCTCCTTGCCACGGTCGCGCCGCCAGCAACGGTCGGGGAGTTCAGCGCGGGCGCCAGACTGAGGATCTGGTGGTTCAGCCGCCCGACGGCCGAGGCCATCTCCTTGTCCGCCAGCAGCGCGGCCTCGATGAACCCGCCGGCCTCCTGGAACTGGTGGACGAAGTAAACGATGCCCCGCGAGCCGTGGATCAGCGACATCCAGACCTCGGCCCGCACCTGAGCGGGCGAGGGCTTAGCTTTGGGATTGCCAATGCGCGTGCACTCGATGTCGTCCCAGACAGGCCCCCGCCCTCCAGCCCATTTGACGAGGCGGTCCACCCCGAAGGGCACCAGCCACAGCTTCCCCTTCACCTCGGCGTTGTCGTGGACGACCGGATAGATATCGAAGGAGAGGATGTCCCCTCCCTTCACGTACTCAGCGTAGTCCTCCGGATGGTTGGTGCGCACGCCCCGGCCATACCAGCGGTCCCAGGCAACGCCCTGTCCCAGGTTCAGGTAGACGGGTCGCGTGGGGTCGGCGGCCTTCATCTCCCGGTACCGTCGCACGACCTCCGCTGGGGTGACCGGCGGCCCGTACCCGCCCTTGCCGTCCGACTGTGCGTTGTCCGGCTCATCGTTCTGCAGCCAGCCGATGATGGTGGAGTCGTCCCGGTGCCGGAGCGCGACGGGGTTCTGGTCGCAGATCACGGGCATCCCCGCACGCTTCAGAGCGGCAAGCTGCTCCTCGGTCGGCCCTTGCCATAGGCCTATGAAGTGGTTGATGCCGATGGCTTTGTACTCCGCCGCTCTGTTCGGGCTCTGCAGCCACACCCCGATGGGGAACCAGTTGGGGCTGGTGGAGGGTCCGTGCTTCCAGCGGGAGTAGGGGCTGGCGGAACGCGCCCCAGTTGGCTCCCGAGCCGCACTGGACTGCCGTTGTGCGTTCAGGCTACCGACAGCAGCCGCCCCTGCGAGGAGGACGGCAGCAAGCGCAACTCCACGTCTTAGCATGGCAGGTTCCCTTCAGGGGGATCGCTGAGTGCCGGGAATCCGGTCCGCACCCTACGTCGGTGGCTTGAAGCCCTTGCCCCAGTGGCGGATCTTCTCCAGAGCCACCGGGTAGTTGAAGTTCGGGTCGTTCTCCTTGTCGTGGCAGCGGCTGCACAGCAGGGCCCCACCAATGGTGCGGGTGATCCTCGCCGCTGGCCGGATGCCCTGAGTCGCCTTCGCCATGTGCTGCTGGCCCGTCCCGTGGCACGACTCGCAGCCCACGCCCGCCAGGTCCTTCTGGTTCAGCACGATGGAGTAACCCGAGGGCTGTCCAAAGCCCACATTGTGGCAGCGCACGCAGTCGGGCCGCTTGGCGTTGATGCCGCCGCGAGTCGTCTCCAGCGTGCGCTGAGCCTTCGAGTGCGCGGAGAGTGCCCACACCTTGTTCGCCTGCGCGTGGCAGGTGGCGCACGCCTGGGAGCCGACGTAGGTGTTGCCGCCGTAGACCGGCAGGAGGGCGGCGACCGGCGTGACCTCGGCCTCACTGATCTGCCCGCCCGATAGGGCGCCGATCTTCGACTTGTAGGCGTCGCGCAGAGCCGCCATCTGAGTGTTGTCCGGATAGAGGTTCGAGAGCGGGATGGTGCGGGTCTCGATCCGAGGGCCCTGCGCGTCCAGGGTGAAGGACGCCTGGGCCACGAAGCGCGAGCGGTCGGAGTTCACCACCAGGGTGGCTCCGTTCACCTTCTGGTTCTGCTCCACGATGTAGACGCCGTAGCCATGTCCCACCACCAGGAGGTCGATCCCCTCTACTGCCTTCGCCAGGTTAGTTGAGGCTTCCAGTGATGCATGGGACAAAACCACCACTACGTCGGCCTGCTTCCGCAGCGTCGGCACCAGCAGCTTGGCGGCGGCAATGGGGTCCGTCACCTCCACCTGAGACATCTCGGCCTGCGCCTTCTGGGGCAGGCCCTTGAGGCATGCCGGGTCCAGAACGCCGGTGATGGCGACCCTCAGCGTAGTCTTGCCGGCAGGACGGCCGTGCAGCACGGGGTAGGTGCGCACGACGTAGGGCAGCGCCAACGGCCTATGTGTGGCCGCGTCCAAAACGTTCGCCGAGACGAAGAGCCCCGGGTGCGCCTTGAGCTGCTCCTTCAGGAAGGCGTAGCCGTGGACGAACTCCATCTCGCCCAGGGTGGCGGCCTGATAGCCCATCGCCTGCATCGCCTTGAAGACGGTCTCAGTCTTCAGCCGGTCCTCGTCGGCGCTGGAGGCCGAGAAGTCACCCGCGAAGACGGGCACCTGGTTGGGGTTGCTCGCACTCTGTTGTTGAAGTAGGGTCGCCCGCCGGGCGATCCCGCCATATTGGCCGTGCGTTCACCCACAGGGTTCGAGGTAGCCCATCCAGTTACTGGAGTAGTCCACCACGAGGTCGGCGCCGGCCAGCGCGGGGTCGGCCGCGATGCGGGCGGGCGGAAGCCCCAGGGCCTCCTTGGGCGTTAGTATGGCCCCCCCACCCAGGGATCCCGTGGTAGGCTTGGCGCCCGGCTTGGCCGGCTGCTTGGCGGCTGGCTTGGCTGGCGGCTTCGATGACGGCTTGCCCTTGGATATAGGCGCGCCCCCTAGGCCCGCCGCGAGGAGGCTGGGGAACAGCAGAACAGCGGCGGTGAGGGCGGTACGAGAAGGAGTCAAGGTGAGCTCTCCATGGATCGCGATTGGGGGCCGCGGACGGGCGATACTCCCGCGACCCACCTGCCCTGTTCCACCGCCAGGCGGCACTTACCTCCAGCGCCTTTCCAGCCAAGCCTTCGCCTGCGACATGCCACGTCCGGCGGCTCGTGCTATAATCGCCGCGAGATGAGACTCGCGACCGCGGAGCAAGTGAGGGAGATGGACCGCCGGGCCGCCGACCACGGCGTGCCGACGCTGGAGTTGATGGAGCGGGCCGGCCTCGCCCTGAGGGAGGCCGCACTTCGGCTCCTTCGCCAACGGGGCCAGGCGACGCGCCCACGCGTCCTGATACTATGCGGCAAGGGGAACAACGGCGGGGATGGCCTAGCTCTGGCCCGACTGCTACTGGCGGAGGGTGTCAGCGCGCGCGTGGAGCTCGCCTGCGCTTCGGACGAGCTGAAGGGCGATGCACTCAGCAGTTACCGGCGCGCGGTGGAGGCGGGCGTGAGGGTGAGGCCCCTGTCCACCGACCCCCTTGCCATGGAGGGCTATGACCTCTGTGTGGACGCGCTGCTGGGGACCGGGCTAAGCTCCGCTCCCCGGGGCGCGACGGCGCAGTGGATCGCGAGACTGAACGATGCCCGAAGGGCGAACGGCGGTCGCACCCAGGTCCTGTCCGTTGACCTCCCCTCCGGGCTGGACTCCGATACCGGCCAGGCTCCGGGAGTATGCGTCGAAGCCGACGAGACCGTCACCTTCGCGGCGCCAAAGCTCGGACTGGCGCTCTTCCCGGGCCGGAGACTGGCCGGCAGGGTGACAGTCGCCGATATCGGCGTGCCGGCGCCCCTGGAGCAGGAGCTTGCGGCGGCCGGGCGGCTAACGACGCCGGATGACGTCCTGAGCTGCCTGCCCTCGCCTGATGCCGCCTCACACAAAGGAAGTCGCGGCCGGGTTCTGGTCGTCGCTGGGTCGGAGGGGTTCACCGGCGCCGCGGCCCTCGCGTCTCAGTCCTGCCTCCGTGTTGGGGCGGGCCTGGTGGTGCTGGGCTGCCCGGTGAGCCTGAACGACATCCTGGAGGTGAAGGTCACCGAGGTCATCACCGCGCCGCTGCCGGAGGGCTCGGGCCGCTGCCTCTGCCCCGACGCCTGCGGCCCCATCCTGGAGGAGCTGGACAAAGCGCAGGCCCTGGTGATCGGCCCCGGACTGAGCCTGGCGCCGCAGGTGGGCGAGCTACTGGAGTGCCTGCTGCCGCGGGTGAAGGTCCCCACGCTGCTCGACGCCGATGGTCTCACGCACCTGTCTCAGCGGCACTTCGCCCTACCCCCGGATTGCGTGCTGACCCCGCACCCGGGCGAGATGGCCCGCCTGCTGGGCACCACCACTCAGGACGTGACGGCGGACCGGGTCGGCGCTGCCAGGGAAGCCGCCCGGCGTTACGGCCGTGTGGTATTGCTGAAGGGGCCCGACACACTGGTGGTGAACCCGGAGGGCGCGCTGTGGGTGAACTCCAGTGGGAACCCTGGCCTGGCTAGCGCCGGGACGGGAGACGTGCTGTCCGGAACCATCGGCGGGCTCCTGGGTCGGGGACTGGCCCCGCTCGGCGCCGCCTACTGCGGCGCGTACCTGCACGGACTGGCTGCCGACCTGGTGGCGGAGGATCTGGGCGAGGAGGGCATGCTCGCCAGTGACGTGGCATCGGCGCTCCCGAGAGCGCTTGCTGTCCTTAGGCGCGGGGGAACAAAGCCCCTGTGGCCGGCGCTCTAACCAGTATGGGGCAGGGCGTGCCGCGGCGTGCCCAAACATGGGCAACTGAGGTCGCGCGGCGCTGATACCGGCGCCTAGCAGTTGTGGGTGTAGTAGCTCCAGCCGAGAAGCCCGTAAGCAAACAGACAGGTTGGGTCAAGTGGGGCGCAGGCGTCTCGCCTGTGCCTCGGCCGGCAGGCCGAGGCGGTTGGTCTCACGAACCGTTAGTGTGTACGCTTACGGAGTCGCGCAGGCGGGACGCCTGCGCCCCAACTGCCGTGGGCGACGGCCTGGACCTGTGCCCGCACCGGCTGGGCGAAGCGCTGGGCTGTGGGCTCGTCAACCCTACCCGACGGCCGCTCTCCGACGCTCCGCTATGGGTTGGAACACAGCGCGGACAACCGTCAATGAGCCACCCCGGGGTTGTCCCACCGGCGTGGGCTTGGGTTCCCCGAGCGGCGCGCTTCAGAGCGGCGACTCGGAGACGGCGAAGGAGAGCGGTAACCGATGGCTTTGCATCTTGGGACGGCCACGATAGCTTTCGCCCTCGCTGGGGGCACCGAAATGCTTGGGTACGTTGTCTCGCTGGCGGTTCTGGGGCTTCTTGGCTTTGGCTTGTACACGGCGTGGCGCTCCGGGGCGCTGAGCACGGAGAAGGCCTTCAAGGCGTTGGGTCTGAACCCACCGCCCCCGGAAGAGCTCCTGGCGGAGGCGAACGCGGGTGCTCTCAAGCAGCCCCCACCCCCCGTCTCGGTGCCTGAGGGGGCGTGCCCCTACTGCGGGCAGTTGAAGGACCCCACCACCGGCCTGTGCGCTTGCAAGGCGCCGCTCGGTGGGGTGTCCGCGCGGCAGGCTCCCGCCGCCGACGCCACCGGCCCCCGGCTGCAAATCCTGACCGGTCCGGACGCTGGGAAGACCAGCCCGGTAGTCGGCGTTATCACCCTTGGGCGGGATGAGACCAGCGCGGTTCCCATGAGCGCGGACGCATCCGTATCGCGTCAGCATGCGCGGGTTGAGCAGCGGGACAGCGGCTTCTGGGTGGTGGACACCGGCTCCACCAACGGCACCTGCGTGAACGGCGCCCGCGTCACCGAGGCACTGTTGAGGAGCGGCGACGAGATCTCCCTGGGCCAGAGCCGCCTTCTCTTCCTAACATGACCATGCCCAACCATCGGTAGCGGCGAGACCACCCGAGTGCAGCCCTCCGCCCACCCTTAGAGGTCGCCCGGCGCAGGCTGAGCGGCCACCAGCACAACCTTACACGAGAGACCGAAGCCCATGCGTAGAGTGAACCTATACCTGCTGGCAGGCGTTACCGCCGCGGCTCTCTTCTGGCTCGTCGTAGAGCCCAATGCGTGGCTAACACCCAACCTTCCGAAGGACGCGCCCGTTCGCTGGGCTCCCACTCTGGTGCTCGGCGCCCTGCTTGGCGCCCTCATCTCCGGGGGGCTGGGAGTGGCGGAAGCGATGCTGAGGGGCGGAACACCGGCGCAGCTTCGCCAGCAGGCCCTCGGTGGTTTTGCCATCGGCGCTGGGGGCGGCCTCGTGGGTATCGCCCTGGGGCAGGTGGTCTACGGAACCTGGTCCAGCTACTCGGGAGCCGTACGCGCCTGGCTCCCACTGTTGGGGTTCCTGAACGAGGTGCTCTCGCGCTCCGTGGGCTGGGCCATTATCGGCATGTTCGTGGGGCTCTCCAGCGGCATGGTCAGCGCCTCGCCGCGCCGGATGTCCCTGGGGCTGCGCGGCGGCCTGCTGGGCGGCTTGCTTGGAGGGTTCTTCTTCGAGGTACTGCGCATCTTGATCGGCTTCCCGGAGCTCAGCCGCGCGGCAGGATTCATCGCCATTGGGGGCTTCACCGGCCTGGGGGTCGGGCTGGCGCAGGAGCTGGCGAAGCAGGCCTGGGTGAGGGTGCTGGTGGGACGGAACGAGGGCCGGGAGTTTCCGCTGGACAAGGAGGCCTGCACCGTCGGAAGGGATGAGCTCTCCGACGTGCCGCTCTTCGGCGACACCTCCGTAGCGAAGCTGCACGCCCGCATCCGCAGCCTGCAGGGGCGGTGGTTCATCCAGGACGCCACGGGGCAGGCCAACACCCGCGTAAACGGCCACGCGATCCGGGAGCAAGCCCTGGCCGACGGGGACAGGATCCAGATCGGCGGCTTCCAGATAGAGTTCCACGAGAAGGTTGGCCGACAGCGCGTCTTCGCGCCCGTGGACGCCAGCCCCAAGCGCGTAGCGGTTCCCGAGGCTTCGGGCGTCTGCCCCTACTGCGGCACCGCCAAGAGCCCGCTCACCGGTGCCTGCGCCTGCAGCCCGGCGCTCCAGTCACCGGCCGCCCCGGCCCCGGGGAGGCAGACGGCGCCCGCGGGGTTGGGTGGTCTCAATGGGCACCCCCCTCCGGCCTTCCAGGTGGGGATCGCGGGGCCCAGGCTCGTCTGTGAGTCCGGTCCGAAGGCTGGGACCGCCTTCCCACTCCAGTCCGCCGGTACTACGCTAGGGCGTGAGGCGGACCAGCAGGTCTCGACCCCCTGGGACAGCGCCGTCTCCCGACGCCACGCCACCATCGCCTGCGAGAACGGGGAGTGGCGCATCGCGGACGCCGGCTCCTCCAACGGCACCTACGTCAACGATGCCCGAGTCACCGCCACGGCGCTCAAGCCAGGTGACGTGGTCCGCATCGGCACCACCCGCTTCCGGCTAGAAGTCTGACGCTGGCCCGGGGGGCAGCTCAGTCGCTGCCCCGATCAGCCGGTCGGTCCGTCTCGGAGGGGCCGCCGCTTGGTCTCCTCAACCTTAGCCGCCTGCCAGAGCTCTTCCATCTGGTCGATGGTCAGCTCTGAGAGGCTGTGGCCCTGGCGGCGGACCTCGGCCTCCATGTGCTTGAAGCGCTTGGTGAAGCGGGACACCATCGTTCGGAGGGCGTCCTCGGGATCGATCTTCAGCCAACGGGCCACGTTAACCAGCGTGAACAGCAGGTCCCCCAGCTCGTCCTTCACCGCCTCGGGCTTGTGGGCGTCGACCTCACGGTGGAGCTCGTCCAGCTCCTCGTGCACCTTGTCCCAGAGCGAGGGGAGGTCCGGCCACTCGAACCCGACCTTCACTGCCCGCTTGGAGACCTCCAGCGC
>DASXUI010000642.1:0-5697 GCA_036504955.1 Armatimonadota bacterium | reverse complement strand
GATGCTCTTACACCCCCTCACCCACTTACCCGTTCACCCCCTCAGTCCCTCCGCTGGGCTACTCCCGGATGTAGGCGTCCCAGGCGGCGGCGGCCTCCTCGATGGCGGTCAGTTTGCGGTCGGAGACGTCTTTGTCGGCGTTGAGTTGGTTCTGGCGCCAGACGGGGTCCGTGCGCAGAGAGGCAAGCACCGAGTTCCCCAGGGCGTAGCCAGCGTCGAAGGTCGCGACGGGAGCCCAGGAGCCGCTGGTGGTCAGGTTCCAGTCGTAACCCCACTTGATGGTGACGAGCGAGACCCGGATGCGCACGGGAAAGCCGTTCCTGGTTGCCAGGTAGTTCGCCACCACGTAGTCCACTCGTCCCTGGTCGAAGCCCAGTAGGCGCAGCCCCTGGGTGAACCAGTCCCCGGCGCGGGTCAGCGTCCTCACCGAGTCCAGCCTGGCGTCGGGCATCTGCTGCTTCAGGCCATCCAGCACCAGAGTGGAGGCGCACTGCTCCGCAGTGGCGTAGGGGACCAGCAGGTTGAAGAGCCACGGCTGGCCGCTGAAGCAGCCGGTGAGACCATCGAGGCTCTGGGCCTTCCAGACGAAGTAACCGGAGTTCTGCTCCGATCGATAGATGCGGCTTTCCTCCGCCACCCAGCGCCACCCATCGGGGATGCGGACGCTATAGGCGTTTTCCGTCGGCTCCTTGAACCGGGTGCTGGTCACGGGGGCGGTCAGGCGGCAGGACGAGAGTGCCACGTCGAGGTCCGTCTTGAACTGGGCGGCAGCGGCCGGGCGGACCATGGAACCGATCACGTAGTCCACCCCGTTCTCTCGGCGGCAGAGCCAGCGCTCCGTCAGCGGGCCTCGGGCGCCGTTGGAGGTCATGGACACCTCCCACTCATCCTGGTTGCCCGTCGCCCGGAGCGTCGGCTCCGGGCCCATCGCCAGTGCCCGGAGGGCCGTCGTCAGGCCCACGGCCTCCTGGGCGGGGGCCATGGGCGAGTGGAAGAACCAGAGCGCCGGCTGGTCGCGCAGCGACGCGCCGCTGGTGGAGTCGATGGCGATCTCGGTGCTGTAGGCGCGGGTGGTGGACATCAGCCAGTCGACGGGGAGTCTGATGCTGAAGCCGGACAGCGGGTTGCTCACGGTTGCCCGCTCGACGGCTCCGGCGGGTTCCTGGTTGCCGCCCGGCACGAGGCCGGCCACCTGCCGGAGGAGCTGAACCACGTCCTTGACGGTGACCTTTCCGTCGGCATCGAGGTCTGCCGCGGTCTTGTCCACGGTGCCGGTGGCGGGAAGCCCAGCGACGAGGCGGAGCGCCTGAACCACGTCAACGATGCTCACCTTGCCGTCGGCGTTGACGTCGCCCACCAGGGGGGTGCCAGTGGGGGGTGGCTCGGGGGTGCCGCCACCCGGAGTGACGCCGGTGGGAGCCAGGAGCACCTGACGGGCCGTGGAGGGCTCCGGGGCGCCGGACGGGCCCATCTCCACCAAGCTCAGGAGGACGCTGCTTCCCTGCCAGGCCAGGGTGAACCGGAAGTCGGAGCCGGTGAGCAGGCCCTTACCGGAGAGGGTCCCTCCTTGGAGGGTGGCCTGGACCTGCCAGGTCGTCCTCACCTCGGTGTAGGTGCCGGAGTAGGAACTGGCGCCATTGCTTTGAAGGATAAGCCTGGCCTCACCGCCGATCCCCTGGCCGGTGAAGGTGCCCACGAAGGTCTGTGCGCACAGGCTTGGGCAAAGGCAGAGGGGGATCAGCAGGAGTGCCGCCATCAGCTTCATCTGGGCCCTTCCTTTCGGCGCCGGGCGAGCCGAGAGCCACGGCCGCTCAGCCGAACGCTTCACAAGCGCGCGGAATAGCTGTAGCTTAGCTCAGTAGGCAGGCGAGCGCAATAGCACCGCGGGTTGTGTGGCGCCGGCTTGGTCTCAACGATAACGGCGGAGTGGGTGGAAGCCCGCGCCCTGGCCTTCGAGCAGGCGCCTCGCGGGGGGCGGGGAAGTGCCACGGTGGGCGCGGGGATGTTCGGTGCAGAAGGGGGAGGGCATGGGAGGCGGACCTGAGATGGTGCTGAGGCCTCGGCGACAGAGGCTGGCGGCGGACGAGGGCGGGCATACCTGCTGGAAGGTGGAGGAGGAGGAGCGGGTCGTGCCGGCGGCGCGGGTGGCGGTGATCGTGTGCGACGTTTGGGACCGGCATTGGAGCCGGGGGGCCTCGGAGCGGGTAGACGTGCTGGCACCCAGGGTGGACTCGGTGCTGAAGGCGGCCCGGGCTCGGGGCGCGCATATCATCCACGCCCCGTCGGATACCCTGGAATTCTACGAGGGCTCGCGCGCGCGTCTCCGCGCCAAGCAGGCCCCGCACGTCGAGCCGCCGGCCGACCTCCCCATCCCCGACCGGCCGTTGCCGATCGATGACTCCGATGGCGGCAGCGACACCGGCGAGACGCCCTGGCACAGGGCATGGTCGCGCCAGCATCCCGCCGTCGAGATCGACGAGGATCGCGACGCGGTCTCCGACGATGGCTGGGAGATCTACAGCTACCTGAGGCAGGTAGGCGCCGATCAGGTGGTCCTGCTTGGGGTGCACACCAACATGTGCGTGCTGGGGCGCTCCTTCGGCATCAAGCGGTGGGTGCGCTGGGGGGTGCCGGTGATGCTGGTGCGCGACCTCACCGACACGATGTACAACCCTGCCCGTTCGCCCTACGTTAGCCACGACGAGGGGACGCGGCTGGTGGTGGAGTACATCGAGAAGTTCTGGTGCCCGAGCGTCAGCAGCGCCGACCTGGTGGGGTAGTGGCAAGCCAGCGTGAGCCGGGCGGCGCAAGGGGGGCGCCAGGGGTGTTACCCCTGGCTGACATAGAGGCGCCCCTCCGGGGCTGAGGCGGGCCGGCGGCCACAGAGGGTTGGGGTGGTACCGACTCGCTTCAGCCCCGGTGCGGCGCCGACCTGGTGGGGTAGGGGCATGGAGACGCCAGGGGGGCGCCTGGGGTGTTACCCCTGGCTGACGTAGAGGCGCCCCTTCGGGGCTGAGGCGGGC
This sequence comes from Armatimonadota bacterium, assembly GCA_036504955.1. GTDB lineage: Bacteria > Armatimonadota > DTGP01 > DTGP01 > DASXUI01 > DASXUI01. The sequence goes on along the minus strand of DASXUI010000642.1, from coordinate 2,674 downwards.
CGGCGGGCCCGCAGGATTGAGGCGGCGCCGAGACGATTCAGCCCCGGAGGGGCGTCTCTATGTCAGGCGGGGATGGCATCACCGGTGCAGTCTCGATGGACCCCCATATCCATGCGCGGCAAGGATCGCGGACGGTCTAGCCTACAGCCTTTGGCCTGGCAGCAGGTCGCCGGTGGCGGTGCGGAACCAGACGATGAGGGAGCCGCCGCCGGGCTTGGGCTTCCGGACTGGGCGGCCGCCGTCGTCCTTGGCGTCGGGGCCGACGCTGTAGAGGAGGTAGCCGTTCCCCTGCTTGCGGTACCGGAGGGACTGCGGCTGGGCGGCGAAGGGGTCATCGGGAGCCGACGGCAGGTACGCGGGGACAAGGGCGTTCAGGGAGGCCGGGTAAGCGCCGTGAGCCAGCTGGTAGGCCCGTAGGGCCAAGCTCACGGCGGCCATTCCGTTCTGAGCCCTTGAGTTAGCGTGGTAGAACCACGCGGCTTCTACCACGGGGCCCTCTATGTTGCGAAGCGACTGGAAGGACGGGACCGCCCCTTCCTTCTCCGTCTCCCCGAGAAGATGGGCAGGCCTCCGAGCGAAGGGTGCGGCGACCGCCTCCTCCATGCCCTGCAGCAGAAGTCTGTAGGCGGCAACCGTGATTGCTGCCCCTAGCGTGCCGCGCTCTTTCGGCGGCACCGGTAGTCCACAGAGCGTCTCCATTCTGAGAGTCCATCCGAAGCTCGGGCGAGCTGTCTCGAGCCGGAGGATCCGTTCGGCTGCGGCACGTGCTGCCTTCTCTCCCAGCCTGGGCAGTACCCGCGGAATGCCAGCGCGGCCGATGCTCTGACAGGCACCCCCCACGAGCATCTGCACGATCCCGCCAGAACCCCGCTCAAGGTGTTGGCCTAGCTCGATCGCGTCCACATAGCTGCCGGCGGCCTGGGGCAGATTCTTTCTGTCCTCGTAGGCCCGACCCTCCAGAGCCACTAGGCGCGCCAGCAGACGGTACCGTTCAGCCCGACCGATATCGAGAGACTTGGCCGGTCCACTCGACGCCATGCTCTGCCTGAGGGCTCTACGTATAAGGGTGAGGGTCTGGGCGTTGCGAGTTACCAGGCGGGCCCTGTTCCTGAGAGCGGCGCGAGTGGTTGAGGTGCTGCTGTATGCCCGGGCAATAGCAGCCTGATCAGCCACAGCGCTGCAGGCCAACTCCAGGGTTGCTTCGGCGCTTCCTGGGGCGGCGGAGATAGGCCTGTCAGCGGCCTGTGCCGGGGCAGGCTGGCGGTCCGGCGGTGCCTTGGTGCCGCACACCCCCAACGCCAGCGCTGCGAGCAGCAGAGGAAGTGGGGCCAAACTCATCCCTTGCCCTCCAGGTCCGCGGCCACGTAGAGCCGCTCGTCGTGGTGGAACCAGGACATCGGTTGCAGGATGCTGCTGTTCTCGGGTGCCTTCGCGAGGAGTTCGCCGTTGACGGTTACGGCCGCTGGTGGCTCCGGGCAGGGCAGCGAGAAGGTCAGGTCCCGGCTGCCGAAGGGGGAGCTCGCTGTGACGGATACCGTGCCGTCCGCGGCGCGGTCCATCACCACCTCAAGGCCGTGGGCCGCGGCGGCGTAATCCATCGCCTCCACGGCCGTCATCCAGAGCGCGCGCTCGCCCAGCAGCCGGCTGACGCGCTCCCCCGCCAGGTCGAGGGCCCGCAGGCCCGACTCCGTCCCGTTGGAGAAGAGCGACTGCCAATGGGTGTACCAGATGAGCCAGCCGGAGGTTCGCTCGGATTCCAGGAAGGCTCCGGTTGCTCCGTCGTCGGTCAGCGCGAAGTCCGCGAGACTGGAGACGTAGGCATCGTCGGTGGCAGGGGTGTCGATGCTCTGCCACAGGAAGTCGGGGATGCCGCAAGGGGTGAGGCTGACCACGCAGGCGCCCCGGTCGGGCTCGTAGAGCATCACCTCCGGGCGCGTGTCCGGCCCGCCCACCCGCAGGAAGTACCAGGACTTGCGCAGGCCCATCACCTGCTGCATCGCGGCGCGGATGGCCCTAACGTAGTCCGCCTCGACGGCCTCCGCGAAGGACCAGGGCGAGGTGACCCCCGTGGGGCGCAGGCCCGCGGCTCGGAGGATTGTGAGCGCGCGGGCGATGTAGGGGGTCAGCGTCTCCTCGGTCTGCGTCTGAGACCAGTCGTGCTCCGAGAGCGGTAGGAAGCCTCCCGTCTCCAGGTCGACGGTGAGGTTGTGGGTGATCATCTCGGGACACAGGTCCATGAAGCCGGCCAGCTCAACCCGCACTGACCGAAGCCACTCCCGGAGCTCCTCCCGCGGCACCCCCTTGACCTCCCCGTCCACCGGTCCATCGCCGCCCGGGTTGGGGACCACGGAGAGCTTCCCCTTGATGCCCCGGCGCCTGACGACCTCGATGAAGCGATCCAAGAACCCCGCCGGGATCATCTCCAGCAGCGGCCTGCCGTCCTTGGTGACGGTGGGCTCCTTGTGTACGTCACGGAAGTGCCGGTGATACACGTGCACCCCCGGCGCCGCGTCATCGATGAGCAGAACGATCGGCAGCCGCAGCAGCGGCCGCTCCACACGAAGGCCTTGAGTGATGGACTGGCGGTGCATGGTGGTTTCTCCTACCAAAGGGCGGGTCGTAGGGTCGTTGGGTCGTTGGGTCGTTGGGTCGTAGGGAGGGGCCTCAGAGGATG
>DASXUI010000641.1:0-4007 GCA_036504955.1 Armatimonadota bacterium | reverse complement strand
GACCTGGACCGCGAGCGCGCGGTGATAGCCCAAGAGATGGTCCGAACTCTCTCCGAGCCCCTGGATGCTCTACTCCTCAGGCTGGCCTCTGAAGCGATGACGGGCCCTTACGCTCGCCCCTCCGTGGGCACGCCGCAGGATCTTGCCTCGCTCAAACCCGAGGTCCTCCTCGCCACGCACAAGCGGTACTACGCCGCAGCGGATCTTCTACTGGTCGTGGTCGGTGACTGCAAGGCCGCCTTGGTCAAGGAAGTCGCTGCCAAGGACTTCGCGGCGGTGCCCGGCGGTCCGCCACCGTCCGCCACACCCAGCGAGACAGCCTGGAAGACACGCGGCGAGCCCGTCAAGATCCAGATTCGCGGCGAGCGCTCCTACTGTATGGTAGGCTTCCCTGCTCCGCCCTTCAAGGAGCGCCAGGACGTGCTGGCGATGGACGTGGTCACCGCCCTCCTAGACCAGGGCCCTCGGGGGCGCCTCGATGTGGCGCTCTCCAACCTGGGTGGTGGGCCTGAGTCGGACGTCTCCTTCCTGACGACCCGCTGGCCGGGCATGGTCTCGCTGGGGGTGGGGGTGGCGAACGCGCAGTACTCCCAGGCGAAGGATGCCTTGCTCGGAGTGGTCAGGGAATTCTTGGCCGCGGACATACCCGAGGCCGAGATCGCTCAGGCGAAGACCCGCCTCATTAGCACCTACCTCTTTGACTCGGAGACCTTTGGAGGGCAAGCCTACTCCTTGGGCTTCTATGAGACCCTTGGCGACTACCAGTTTGGCGAGGGCTACCTCAAGGGCATCTCGGCGGTCACCGCCGCGGACATCCGGAGGGTCGCTCGCAAGTACCTGGACCTCAGCCAGGCCGTCACCCTCGAGGCTCAGCCGGCCCCGCCACCGCCCGCGCCGGATACGGGGGAGACCCATGTGTAGCACCCCCAGGGTCTGTTGGGGCGGCGCCGAGGCGTCTTTCGCGGCCGGGCAAGGGCCCGTGCGTAGCGCCCGGATCCCCCGGCGGAGGCCCGTCGCCTGGGCCCTCGCGCTCCTAGTGATGGTGCCGGCGCTCCTCCTGGCTGCCGGCATGCCCGTCTCAGCCGCGCCGCAGGTATCTCGCACGCTGTTGCCGAACGGACTCACGGTGCTCGTAAGGCAGCGACCGGGCTCAGGAATCCTGGCCGCGCGCCTTCTGGTCCGGGCTGGCGCCGTTGACGAGGCCGACGTTCCGAAGGGAACCGCCTACCTCCTCGCGCATCTGCTTCTGGATGAGCGCGCTCACTCACAGCCTCGGAGCCTCGCCTTCCTCCAGGACCAGGTGGGAGCCGGCCTTCGGGTTCAGGCTCAGCAGGAGCTGACCGACTTCGCCATGGTCTCCATGAACGAGTCGCTGTCGGACTCGCTGGACCTGCTGGCGGCGGTGGTCCGGGACCTGCGACTACCCTCTGACCCCGTGCTTCGCCGCGTCCGCATGGACGCAGCCGGCGCCCTTGACCGAGAGGACGACACCTTCGGGACTGTCCGCAACCGGGTTGAGGAGCTCCTATTCCCCTCCGACCGAGGGTCGCCCGCCACATCGGAACAGCTCAAGGAGGTCGATGGCCCCGCGCTAGAGCGCTTCTACAAGGCGCGCTACCTCGCCGGCAACATGGTGTTAACGGTGGTGAGCGGGCTTCCGCAGGCGCAGGTGCTGGCCGCGGCGCAGAGCGCCTTCAAGCGTATCGCGCAGGGCGGTCATCTCGGCATCGAGGCCGAGCGTGCAGCCAAGAGCCGGTCGCCGCATCCGCAGGATCTGGTGCAGCGGCAGGTGCCTCTGGCTGCCGTCGCCGTAGCCCTACCCACACCCGGCGCGGCGGACAAGGACTACGCGACGGCGGCCGTGCTCAACGTGGTCCTTGGAGGAGGGAAGGCCTCACGGCTCTTTACCGCCCTCCGTGAGCAGATGGGGCTTGGTTACGAGCTAGGCTCCTGGTCACCCCCTTACGTGCGCAATGCGTACGTGATGTCCTACGTCTTCACCTCGCCCACCGGCCGCCAACCGGACGGAACCGTGGTGTCGCTCTGGAACGTCGCCCGAGGGCGGATGGTGAAGGAGTTCGATTCCCTGGCCGAGGGCAAGCTCACCGACGCCGAGGTGCAGCGGGCTCGCCGATTCCTGGCGGGCACCTACGAGCTGCGACATCAGCGGGCGGCCGAGGAGGCCTTCCTTCTCGGTTGGTGGGAGGCGCTCGGTCTGGGCTATGAGCAGGACCGCCGGTTTCTGCAGCAGGTAGAGGCCGTCACGAAAGAGGACGTGATCAGGGTCGCCAAAGAATCCTATGGGGGGAAGGTTGTCACGGTGGTTCTACCCTCCAGAGACTCCCAACCGGAGCTCACTGCTCCAGGCACTCAGTAGCAGGGGCGCCCGAGCCCTCGGGCCTTCGCGTTCGGGAGGCTCTGGCCTGCTCCCGGCAGAGGGATCCGCGATTCGCCATGGGACGCCTCCGCCGCGGAGCCCTCAGGTCTTGCGGCGGCCCCTGGCCCACTTTGCGCGGCAGGCGTTCCGGCGCCAGGTAGAACGCGAAGGCCCGCACGAACACCGCAAAGGGTTCAGGGCACGGATCGCTTCGGAGCCGGCACCGGGCCGGACACTTGGCCCGATGAAGGGTTGCTCTGGCGTCTCCGCCAGGGTGGTTCACTGTTTGTACGGATCTGGGCGTGCCTGGTGCTCGCTCCGCGCGCCCGTCGCGCGAAGAGAGACGGCCGGCACAGCGCGCCGAACTCGGGCATCGTACGCCCGCAAGAGAAGGCAATAGGGGAACCCACGCATGAAGGCTAGAGGCCTACTACTCGTACTGCTGCTGGCCCTGGGTACGCTCGCCGTCGCGCAGCGCGATGAGGAGAACCGGCCCACTCCGGAGCAGACCAAGGCCTATAAGGCTCTGTCAAGCCTCATCAGCCCGGCGGAGATGTCCTCCACGCTGAAGAGGCTGACCCGATTCCCCTCGCGGGTTACGGGCTACCCCGGAGCCGATGACGCTGGCCGTTACGTGGAAGGGGAGTTCCGCCGCCTGGGCCTCGAGAACGTGCGCTCTCAGCCCTGGCAGGCGACCATCCCGGTGGATCGGGGCGCCTCCCTCGCCGTCCGCGGCGGCAAGCAGTACAAGCTGAACTGCGTGTGGCCCAACAGCGTCAGAACGTCGAAGTTGCATCCGGAAGGAATCACCGGGCCGCTCATCTACGGCGGCAACGGCGAGGTCTCCGAGCTCAACGGCAAGACGGTGGCCGGCAGCATCGTGCTGGTCGACTTCAACAGCGGCTCTCGCTGGCTCAATGGGCCTCGCCTGGGAGCCAAGGCCGTGGTGTTCGTTGAGCCCGAGAGCACCAGCCGTGGAGAAGCAGAGGCCAAGTTCCTCACCGTTCCGCTGAATATGCCGCGGTTCTGGATCTCCCGCCAGGACGCTCCCGCCCTCATTGCTCTTTCCCGCTCCCCCAACCCGCCCAGCGTCACCCTCCACGCGGATATGGCGTGGGAGCACCGCACGGCCAACAACATCCTCGGCCAGATCACCGGCAGCGACCCGGAGCTGAAGAAGCAGATCATCGTGGTGCAGGCGTACTACGATGCGACCTCCGTGGTTCCCGGCCGTGCCCCAGGCGCGGAGAGCGCGGGCGGCATCAACGCGCTGCTCCAGCTTGCCAAGGCCTACCAACAGGTCAAGCCCAAGCGCACCGTATGGTTCCTGGCTACGAACGGGCACTACCAGGCACTCGGCGGGATCCGCTACTGGCTGGAGAACAACTGGAAGGAGCTGGAGCAGAACAGCACGCGCCAGAACCTCCAGAACTGGCTCGCCACCCGGATGCCTGGAATCTTCCACTACACCAAGCGCGAGCCGCCCCAGATCTACCTCTTCGCAGGGCTGGATCTGAGCAGCCAGACCAAGGGCCTGGGCGTCTTCTACAAGGGCTGGTACTACGACTTCCGCGAGGACCTGCAGAGCAAGTTCTCCGACATCGCCCGCGCGGACCGTGAGAACGCGGAG
>DASXUI010000640.1:0-8114 GCA_036504955.1 Armatimonadota bacterium | reverse complement strand
CTAGGCTGCGGTTCCTCCCAGCGGGTACTGCCAAGCAGAATCACCACCAAGACACCAAGAAGGGCTAGGGGACTGAAGGGGCTGAGGGGAGACATCCAAGGGACCCGTCTGAGGCCCCTCCCCCTAACCCCTTCAGTCCCTTAGCCCTTCTTGGTGTCTTGGTGGTGATTCTGCTTGGCAGTACCCGCTGGGAGGAACCGCAGCCTAGGTTAGCTGCCGTTCTCCATGGAGCCGGTGAGGTAGGCGTCGTAGGCGGAGAGGTCGAAGTGGCCGTGGCCGCTGAGGTTGAAGAGGATGTTCTTCCTCTCCCCGCTGGCCTTGCACTTCAGCGCCTCATCTACCGCCGCGCGAATGGCGTGAGATGACTCTGGAGCCGGGAGGATTCCCTCGCTGCGGGCGAAGAGCGCCGCCGCCTCGAAGACTGCCTTCTGTGGGTAGGCCACCGCCTCGATGAGCCCCAGCTTCGCCAGATGGCTGACCATGGGCGCCATACCGTGGTAGCGTAGCCCGCCCGCGTGGATGGGCGACGGCATGAAGTCATGCCCCAGGGTGAACATGCTCAGCAGCGGCGTGAAGCCCGCCGTGTCCCCGAAGTCGTAGCGGTACTCGCCGGAGGTGAGGGTCGGGCAGGAGGAAGGCTCCACGGCGACGATGCGCAGCGGCTTGCCGTCGATCTTGTCCTTGACGAAGGGGAAGGTGAGTCCGGCGAAGTTGCTGCCACCACCCACGCAGCCGATGAGGATGTCCGGGTAGGCGTCCGCCATCTCCATCTGCTTGCGGGCCTCCTGGCCGATCACCGTCTGGTGCAGCATCACGTGGTTCAGAACGCTGCCCAGGGAGTAATGCGTGTCTGCCCGGCCCGCGGCCTCCTCGACGGCCTCGCTGATGGCGATGCCGAGGCTGCCCGTTGAGTCCGGATGCTCCGCCAGGATCTTGCGGCCGGAGTTCGTCTCCATGCTGGGGCTGGCGAAGACCTTCGCCCCGTAGAGCTGCATCAGCGACCGTCGGTAGGGCTTCTGCTGGTAGCTGACCTTCACCATGTAGACGCGGCACTCCACGCCCAGGAAGTTGCAGGCCACGGCGAGCGCGCTGCCCCACTGGCCCGCGCCCGTCTCGGTGGTGATTCGGGTGATGCCCTCCTGCTTGTTGTAGTAAGCCTGGGGCATGGCGGTATTCAGCTTGTGGGAGCCGACGGGGCTGACGCTCTCGTTCTTGAAGTAGATCCGCGCGGGAGTGTCCAGTGCCTTCTCCAGCTTCACGGCGCGGTGCAGCGGAGTCGGACGCCACAGCTTGTAGATGTCCAGCACCGGCTCAGGGACCGCGATCCAGCGGTCCGTCGCCATCTCCTGCTGGATAAGGGCCATGGGGAAGAGAGGCGCCAGGTCCTCGGGCCCCAGGGGCTGCTTAGTCCCCGGATGGAGGGGCGGGGGCGGCTGAGCCGGCAGGTCCGCGGCCACGTTGTACCAGGCCTGCGGGATCTCACTCTCGCTTAGAAAGAACTTGGTGGTATCGCTGCTCATCTAGGCTCCTAAGGGCTGATTGCGTGGCGGGACGCGGCAGCCCTGGGCCGTCGCGTGCCTGGCGTCTATAGGGGAAGTAACAAGAGCAAAGTGGCGAGTAGGCGGAAGGGAGACGCCGCCAGGAGGGTTGGTACTCCCATCCCACCGGAAGACTCCCGGAAGGGCGCGAGTGCCTGTTCCCGCATGGCCAAGCGATGCCCCGTCGCATCGCTTGGCCGGTACCCACCTGATGCAGGTTTCGACGATCCGCGACCTCCCCCCTCGTCTCCCCGGCGCCCTGAGGACCAAGGAGCACCGACGCGGCCCGCACAACGCACGGGGCGCCCCCCCGTAGCGCACGGCTCGGACCTCAGCAGGCCTTTCGCCCGTGAGTGGTGGCTGGGCTGCCTTGGAGGCCCGCCGGCTCGGGGCCACGGCCCCGTAGTGAGCCACTGAGGAGGTGAAGCATCGCCAGCGCCAGCATCAGCCGGTTTCGGGAGTGGCTGGAGGAGCTGCTCCCATGCCCCTACGCCTTTCTGCTGGAGCGCGCTGGCGGCTCCGAGGAGGCCTGCTTCACCGACTGCTGGGGCGCGGACCCCTATGAAGTGCTCACGGTGGAGGGGGACAGGACTTGGTTGCTCACCAAGGCCGGAACCGCTGACCTGGACGGGGCCCCCCTGGACATCCTGACCGAGCGGCTCAGGGCCGGCTGCCGGCGCTTCCCCAAGGGTGCCGCGGTGGGATGGCTCGCCTACGACTTCGGGCGACGCTTTGAGGCTCTGCCCGCCTCCGCTCCCGCAGACCTCCCGGTGCCGGACCTCTGCTTCGCCTTCTACCCGGAGCTTCGGGCCCTGGCTTCCACCGAGACTGCCGATGGCGGCGCCCCTCAGGTTGTGTGCCGACGGCCGATCGGAGCACGACGTGCCGCGGACGTGCGCGAGAGCTTGGGGCGCGAACGCTACCTGGCGTCGGTGACAGAGGTCCAGGAGCTGATCGCGCGCGGCGACATCTATCAAGCCAACCTGACTCAGCGCTTCGAGGTCCCGATGCAGGCCTCCGCGGCCGACGCCTACTGCCGGCTCCGTGAGCGCGCGCGGGCCCCCTACTCCGCCCTGATGCGCTTCGGGGAGGTGACCGTGCTCAGCGCCTCCCCGGAGTGCTTCCTCAGCTACGACTCCGCAACCCGGCGCGTGCAGACTCGCCCTATCAAGGGCACCCGGCCGCGTTCCCCCGACCCCGCCGAGGACCAACGGCTGGCCCAGGAACTCCTGAGCAGCGAGAAGGACCGAGCGGAAAACGTGATGATCGTGGACGTTCACCGCAACGATCTGGGCCGCGTGTGCATCCCGGGCAGCGTCCGCGTACCTCAGTTGCTGGGTCTGGAGTCGCACCCCACGGTCCACCACCTGGTCTCCGCCGTTGAGGGCACCCTGAGGCCTGGCCTGAACGCCGCCGACCTGCTGCGGGCGACCTTTCCGGCCGGCAGTATCACCGGTGCCCCAAAGATCCGGGCGATGCAGGTGCTAACCGACCTGGAGCCCGTCCGGCGGGGCATCTACACCGGGGCCCTCGGGATCCTGCACTTCAACGGATCCCTGGAGCTGAGCGTGGCGATCCGGACGCTCGTCGCGCGCGACGGGAGGGTCACTTTGGGAGCTGGGGGCGGCATCGTAGCCGACTCCCAGCCGAGTCATGAGTACGAGGAGTGTCTGCTGAAGGCCCGCGCGCTGCTGGAAGCGGTCGTGGGCTGAGGAGCGCGAACCCCATCCAGAATCGTTTCGAAAGCGCGTCGTCGCGGCTCACCGGCCGTGCCCCGCCCTCAAGCGCGTCGGGCTCACTGCCACGGCGGCGGACCTGCTGAGCTTCGGGGGTTCAGCCCGCGCCACGCGCGAGGTGTATGCGGGGCCTCCATGGCGCGGGGCTCCACACACTGACCTTGGATGGTTCGGGCTAGTTGAGACGCGGCGCCAAGACCAGGTCGCTCGGTCTCGGCGCCGCCTGTGTTGCCCTCGTGGAAGCCTGCCGCGCGGGCAAGCGTGGATCCCGGTAACCGCTAGAGCCCAGCCACCTTGCGCAGGGACGCAACCACGTCCTGGATGGTCAGAGCGCCGTCGCCGTTCATATCTCCGGGAACGCCCGCCTTGGCGGGATCGGTGTAGCCGCCGCCAACCGCCTTCAGCATCTTGAAGAAGATCTCGGTCTCGTCCATGGGGCCGGCGAACTGGGAGGAGCCGGGGCCCGACGCGGACAGAGGGATCTCGGTCGCGGTGTGCTCGGACTCGGCGTCCTTGTTGGGGCCCCACATGCCGATGGGGTCAGTGTAGGTGGGCTCGGCCACGCCCTCACCCATCTTCGCGGGGGCGGTGGTCACCGGGACAACAGCAGCCTTGGTGCTCATGGAACCCCAGCCCAGCTCCAGGCTGGTGGGGTCGCCGCCCAGGTTGCGGACGGCCATGCCGCCGGTCTCGTGGTCGGCGGTCGCGATGACCAGGGTGTCGTTAGCCTGGCTGGCGAACGCCTTGGCGACAGCCAGAGCGCGGTCACCGCCGATGGTCTCCCACACGGTGCGGTTCGCGTCGCCCACGTGGGCCCGCTTGTCCGTAGAGGCGTCCTCGATCATCAGGAAGAAGCCGTTGGGGTTCTGGGAAAGGACCTTGATGGCGGCATCGGTCATCTCGGCCAGGCTGGGCTCGGCGCCGGCGGCAGGGCCCTTCGCCCTGCCGTCCACCTGGTCAACGTAGACGCTCATATTGCTCTTAGTGAAGAGGCCCAGAAGCTTCGTGGCGTTGGTGGGGATCGCCTTCATCTCAGCGCCGGTGGTGACGTAGGTGTAGCCTGCGGCCTTGAAGGCGTCAACCTGGTTCCTGCCGTCGGTGCGGCTGCCGTTGAGGGCGGTGGGAAGGAAGTCCTTCCACCCTCCGCCCAACAACACGTCAACGCCGCCGGACAGGTACTGATCGACGATCGCGGAGTAGTCGCCGCGCTTGTAGGTGTGCGCCAGGAACCCGGCGGGGGTAGCGTCGGCAACGTAAGCCGTCGAGATGAGGCCGACGCTCTTGCCGGTGGTGCGCTTCAGGTACTCGGCGATGGTCTCGTACCGAGGATTATCAAGAGTGTCAGCGGTGTCATCGGGCCACACGGAGAGCGCGCCGATGTCCGTCTTGTTGCCGCCGGCCTGGGCGGAGATGGCGGCGGCGGAGTCAGGCCAGATGTTGTTGAGGGCCGGGGTGAACACATAGCCATGATAGGCCATCTTGTCCATCTCCAGCAGGTCGTTGAACTTGCCGAACTTCACGCCCTTGGAGACGATGCGGGCGGCGGTCCGATGAGCCGCGCCCATGCCGTCGTCGATCAGCAGGATGACGTTCTTGGCCTTGCTGCCGGAGCCGGCGATGGGGAGCACCTGGAAGGCGGAGTTGGCGTCCAACTGCCCGCCCGTGTACTTCGCGGTCGCGGTGATGGTGGCATCCATCGGGCTGGCGAAGCTGAGGCCACGCAGCGTCACTTCCTGGGCGCCGGCGGCCGAGGAACCCCTAACAACCGTCGCGCCAGGAAGCTGGTCAACCGGCGTGCCGTTCACAAGCACCGTCAGGTCCGCCTGGCCCTCAGGAAGGCCGGTGGCCTCGACGCGGAGGTCGAACCGCTGGCCGACGGCGAAGGTGGACCGGTCGGGGGGCATGATGCGGAGTCCGGGCGCGGCTGAGGCCGGTCCGGCGGAGAGAGCGGCGGTCCAGAGCACCGCCAGTGAACCGAGGGCAAGTCTTAGAGACGTGCGGGAGCCAAGCATAGGGTGTCTCCTCTTAGGGTTTGCCAGAAGGGGGCCGCCCGGACCGGGAGCCTAGCCTGCGCCCGCACCAGCTTGTGGCACCCCCTAGCAGCCACCGAGTTCGGTCGCGTGGTGCGTAGGGAGGGTTGGCCCAGGGGCTTCGCGGAGTGGCGGCGTCTGTCCCAGAGAGGAGTTTACAGGAGGGTCATTAAGGGGAAGTTACCGAGGTGTAAGCCCCGTTTAGGGGAGGGTTAACGCGTCGCTAACTCACGAGCCGTTGCTTGGCATACCTCCGAGCCTGGCGACAGCGCCTGTCGCCCACGCTCAAGCGCCGGAGGAATGTGATCAGGGCCGTCTGAAAGCCCGCTGCCACAGGACGTACGCCGGGCGGGGCCGGCCCGCCTCGTCCAGTAGTCCGCAGTCGCGCCAAGCCAGAAAAAGCTCCGGGGCCGTGGCCTTGATGCGCTCCCACAGCGCGTCGTAGTCGCGGTAGAGGAAAGTGATAACGAAGGCGAACCGCCTGCGCTGCGCCAAGGCCAGCAGCCTGGCGTAGTAGTCGCGCTGCTTCTCCGGGGTTCCCTCGATCGAAACGTGGGCCGAGGGAAGCTCCAGTCGCTCCGCCGCCTCCCCCGTCTCCACGAAGGCGTAGGGCTTGCGGTAGCGGTCGAACTGGCTCTGCAGCCAGGCGAAGCACTGTTCAATGCGCCCGGAGTGCCCGCCCAGGAAGGGGTAGAAGCTGACCGCCACCAGGTCGTTGCAGTCCATGAGCCCCTGGAACGCCTTCAGAGCGTCCGTCTTTGGGGGAGGCCCGTAGAGGTTGTGCAGGGTGAAGGAAGCGAGGACGGGGAGCTTGGGGTACTTGCGCTTCACCTCTCCATACACGTAGCGGTGCAGCTTCGCGTAAGCCGCCCACTTCGACGGTGAGGCATTGCGGATCTCGTTCACCTCAATGCCGATCGCCAGGTAGTTTGGGTGGAAGTAGCCCACGGCCCTGAGGCAATAAGCGAGGTAAGCCCTCATCACCAGCGGGTCGTCGAAGCTCTTCCCAGCGAAGGCTGCCGGAAGCGGGAGCCCCTCGGACTGAGCTCGGTAGGGGGCCAGGTCTCCTCGGCCCGGCGAGACCGCCAGGTAAGTGGCCGCGCCCGGCGGCGTCAGGCGGCGCCTTCGCTGCCAGTCCTCCATCAGCTTCGGATGGAAGGGCTTCCCCTCGGCGGCCTCGGTCCATGGCACCCCCTCGATGTGCTGAGCGATGATGTCCGAGTTGGTCCTCAAAAACGTCTTGAGGTCCGCCTCCGCCGCCGGAGTAGCGTCGTAGGGGAACGGTGTGAACCCCATCCTGTACTGCCTGCTCGCCACCACAGGGGTACCAGCAACCGCCCCACCACAGAAACACAGAGGGCACAGAGAAACGCATAGAAGAGCAAGGCTCGCAGCAGCGGACAGCCCCACCACCAAGACACCAAGACACCAAGAGAACTGAAGCTTGGTTTCCTCTATGTTCCTCTGTGCCCTCCGTGCCTCTGTGGTAAGGCAGTTCTTGGTGTCTTGGTGTACCGTGCGCAAGGGCACAACTCTTGGGGGTGACGTCCCCTTGGCGCTGATCATGGCAGCAGTTCCAACTCGCTGATCTGCGCGGCGTTGGGGTAGGCGGCGCTGGCGGAGCGGTGGATGACCAGCCGAAAGTGGCGGGCGGTCGTCGCCGAGAACTGGAGCTCCGCGAAGTCCTGGCTCTGGTACCCACGCTGCTCGGAGACCGTGCGCCACGCGGCGCCGTCATCGCTGGCCTGAACGTCGAAGTCAACCGGGTGGCCTGCTGGGTCCGCGAAATGCACGATGGCGCGACTGACGGTGCTCGCCTTCGGGAGCGCGACGGCCAGCCAGTGGGGGTGCGGGGTGAGCGCGGAGTGCCAGCGCCGGCCTTCGAAGGCCCCGCCCTCCACGACTTCGCCGTCGATGGCCTTGGCGACGCAGCCTGGCTCGCTGTTCAGCTCGGAGTCGCAGGTGGCCGTGGCGCCCAGCCTGGCCAGGGCCAGGTCCCCCTTCCGAACGCCGCTCCCGCTCAGAAAAGCAAAGGGCACCTCGAGCAGTAGCTTCGAGCCCTCCGACACCCGGATGCTGCCCCGAGCGGGGGTGCGCGTCTCGCGAGCTAGAGTGACGTCACCACGCAGGCTTCCAGACGCACCCTGGGCCAAGCTGAGGGTCTTGGGCGCGGCGGAGCAGCTCAGGGGGCTCCCCGCCGTCCACTGAACCCGCAGGCTTCGGCGCGTGCTCGCCGCGTTGGTCAGCCGGAGGGTCAGGGCTCTGGGGGTGTCCGCCTCGACCTCCGGATCCCGTCCGTAGTCCAAGACCGCCTCCAGGCCGGCGGCGCGGTAGGTGATGCGGTAGGGCGACCTTGCCCACAGCTCTCGCGCCGTCTTCGAGTCCACCAACCGGGTTCGAGCGGCTGGCTTGATGCTCGTCGACGCCCCGGACGTGATGCGGACGGGTTGGTTGCGCTCGCGCAGGACCCGGTGCGCCATGGCCACGGTGCGGGCAGTCAGTTCCGCCAGTGTAGCCGGCGCCTTGAAGCCGGAGATGGCGACGTTCTGGATCCCCTCGCCCACGGGCTTCCGCCAGCGTTCCGGGATGCCCTCTGATCCGTGCAGGATGCCCCATAGTGAGCCCAGAGTGGCGCCGGTGCAGTCGGTGTCGTCCCCGCAGTTCACGGCCGCGCAGATCGACTTGCCGAAGTCCCCGTCGCCGTAGTACCAGCCCAGAATGGTGAAGGCCACGTTCTGAGGCGCCTGGAACCAGCCGGTCGACTTGCTGGCCTCCAGGACGGCGGCTCGCGCCTCCCTCAGGCTGAGGCC
>DASXUI010000639.1:0-16026 GCA_036504955.1 Armatimonadota bacterium | reverse complement strand
GCTTGCGCACACGCTGAGGGATGGCGCCAACCGTGAGGCCGATGTCTATCTCCGCCACGCCCAGGGGCATCGATGCCCGGTTGCCGTTAGGGTCGCGCCCGTAAGGGATGCGTCGGGGGAGATCATCGGCGCCGTCGAGGTTTTCAACGACATAACGGAGCGCGTGAAGGCTCTGGAGCAGCTCGAGCGTCTGCGGCAGGACAGCCTCCTGGACCTCCTCACCGGGCTGCCCAACCGCCGCTTCCTGGAGATGCAGTTGGCCTCCCGCATGCTGGAGCTGTCCCGCTACGGCCGGGGCTTTGGCGTCCTCTTCATTGACGTGGACCACTTCAAGGAAGTGAACGACGTCTTCGGGCATGAGGTGGGCGATCGGGCGCTTCACATGGTCGGGAGTTCCATCCAGACGGCCCTGCGCGGCTTCGATGTAGTGGGCCGATGGGGCGGGGAGGAGTTCGTGGCGCTGATCATGGACGTGGGCGCCAGAGAGATCCGTGACACGGCCGAGCGCGTGCGGGTGCTGGTGGAGCGCTCTCGCCTGCCGGTGGAGCCCTCGCCTCCATCGGTGACCCTGTCCATCGGCGCTACACTGGCCCGACCGGACGAATCCGTGACTGACCTGGTTAGCAGAGCGGACCACCTCATGTACCAGGCCAAGCGGGAAGGCCGCAACCGTGTAGCCTGCGACCCTGGGACCCCCTAGCCCGCCTACTCGCCAGACCAAATGGGGCCGGCCCTACGGCAACTTGGTGCTCGCCCAAGGGAATCGCCAGATAGAGGGCCTGCTGGACCGCCCGTCGCCGCACCCGGTACAGGCGCCGGCGTCTCCAGGGCCCTACGTAGTTCCAACCCCTCCAGCAGTCGGCCCCCCCTTCACCCCCTCACGACCTCACCTCATGGCCTCCTCACCTCCCCGCACGCCCCGCACCCTCACGCCCCACCGGCTTCCCCGGCCACCAGATGAGGTGCTACAGTGGAGTGGACACGGACTAGGGCGCCCTTACCGGGCGCTGCCGGGAGTCTCGTTGGCTGGATGTGCGGCGGGGAGCAAGGCCCCGTAGGAGGCAAGCGGATGAGCCTGAGTGGAACGGTGGCCTACTTCAGCATGGAGGTCGGCCTGCGGAGCGATATGCCGACCTACAGCGGAGGCCTGGGTGTGCTGGCGGGCGATACCCTGCGAGCGGCGGCCGACCTGGCGCTTCCCATGGTGGGAGTCACGCTACTGCATCGCAAAGGCAACTTCCGGCAGACCATCGACCAGGACGGCTGGCAGCACGAGTCCCCGGAGGAGTGGAACGTCTCGGAGCACGCGGAGGAGCTTCCGCATCGCGTCTCTGTGGAGGTCGAGGGCCGCACTGTGGTCCTCCGCGCCTGGCGCTATTCGGTGAAGGGATCCAGAGGAGCGGAGGTGCCCGTGTTCCTCCTGGACACCGACCTGCCCGAGAACCAGCCTGACGACCGGACCTTCACCCACTACCTCTACGGCGGCGACCCCCGTTACCGCCTCTGTCAGGAGGTCGTTCTCGGCATCGGCGGCGTTAGGATGCTGCAGGTGCTGGGCTACGGGGAGATCGCCTGCTACCACATGAACGAGGGGCACGCGGCTCTGTTGACCTTGGAGCTGCTGGAGCAAGCCGCCGCTGCCACGGGTGCCGGGGCGCCGAACCGCGACCACGTGGCACAGGTACGTAAGCGCTGCGTCTTCACCACACACACTCCCGTTCCCGCTGGTCACGATCACTTCCCCATGGATTTGGTGGCGCGGGTGCTGGGCGACCGCCCGCTCTTCGGTGAGCTAGCCGACGTCGTGAGACCCCAGAGCGACCTGAACATGACCTACCTCGCCCTCAACCTGAGCGGCTACGTGAACGGGGTCGCGAAGAAGCACGGGGAGGTGTCTCGCGGCCTCTTCCCGGGTTACGCCATCGACTCCATCACCAACGGCGTCCACTCCGGCACCTGGCTCTCCCCTGAGCTTCGGGACCTCTTCGACCGGCGTATCCCGGACTGGCGTGTTGACAGCTTCAGCCTCAGGGGCGCTCTGAGCGTCCCCGCCGAGGAGCTGTGGGACGCGCATCGCCGGTCCAAAGAGCGGCTTCTGGCACGCGTAGCCGAACAGACGGGCACGCTGCTGGCGCCCGACCGCCTCACCATCGGTTTCGCGCGGAGGGCCGCCGCCTACAAGCGGGCCGACCTGCTTTTCCACGACCTGGGTCGCCTGCGGTCCATATACCGAGAGAAGGGGCCCTTCCAGCTCCTCTTCTCCGGCAAGGCGCATCCTCAGGACCAGGGCGGCAAGGACCTGATTCACCGAGTCCATGAGCTCCGGCGACAACTGGGGGGAGAGATCCCACTGCTCTACCTGGAGAACTACAACATGGAGCTCTCCGGGCTGCTGGTCGCCGGTGTTGACCTGTGGCTGAACAACCCCGAGCCCCCACTGGAGGCCTCCGGCACGAGCGGGATGAAAGCGGCGTTGAACGGCGTCCCAAGCCTGAGCATCCTGGACGGTTGGTGGATCGAGGGCCACCAGGAGGGCATCACCGGCTGGTCCATCGGCGAGCAGGACGGCCATCTGGGTCAGCAGGAGGACCGGGCGCGTGATGCCGACAGCCTCTACCGCAAGCTTGGGGACGTGGTGCTGCCCACCTACTACCAGCGCAGAGACCAGTATATCGACGTGATGCGGCACGCCATCGCCCTTAACGGTTCCTACTTCAGCACTCAGAGGATGGTGCTGGAGTACGTGGCCAAGGCCTACTGCGGCCGGCGGGTGTAGCCGCTTGGACCAAAACGACCCACTTGGCGGCGGGGGCGGGGTGCCCTTCCCGCGCGGTCCCTGGTATGCCTGCGGCTCGCCGGCAGTAGGACGCGGTTTCCAGCCCGGATGCGCGGCGAGGACCGTGAGTCCCTTTGGCTCATGAGACGATGGGACTCGGAGGAGGGGTCAGCTTCGCCCTTGGGGGCAACCTGGGTTGAGGAGGACCAAGCCTACAACTTCGCTCTCTTCTCTCGCCACGCCACGGGAGTGACGCTCCTGCTCTTCCGCCCGGAGGACTGGGAACGCCCCTGCCACGCCCTTGCGCTGGATCCCCATCGCAACAAGACTGAGGCTGTCTGGCACTGCCGCGTTCCCTACGCGGAGGCCCGCGGCGCCGCCTTCTACGGGTATCGGGTAGTGGGCCCCCGCCGTCCCTCCGACGGCCACCGCTTCGACCCCGACAAGCTTCTGCTGGACCCCTACGCCCGGTCCGTCATCTTCCCTCCGCGCTTCTCGCGCCAGGCAGCCTGCAGGGCCGGCGGCAACATGGGGCGGGCACCGGTTGGCCTCCTGCCTGGTCGCGAGCCCTCACCACGGCCGGTGGTGCCCCGGCCCCGCCACACCTCGGACACCGTCATCTACGAGCTCCATGTCAGGGGGTTCACCCGGCGGAAGTGCTCAGGCGTCAGTCCGGAGGCGCGGGGCACCTACGCGGGCGTGGTGGAGAAGATCCCTTACCTGAAGGATCTCGGCGTAACCGCCGTCGAGCTCCTGCCCACCCACCAGTACGACCCGCAAGAGGGCAACTACTGGGGCTACATGACCCTTGGCTTCTTCGCCCCCCACAGCGCTTATGCGGCCGGGCACGGGTACGGGGACGAGGTGGCGGAGTTCCGCTGGATGGTGGAGGAGCTCCACCGGGCGGGCATCGAGGTGCTCCTCGATGTGGTCTACAACCATACCACGGAGTACGACGAGTCTGGCCCCACCTACAGCTTCCGGGGTATCGACAACCTGAGCTACTACCTGTTGGAAGAGGACCGGACCCGGTACCGCAACGACGCCGGAGCCGGCAACGTGATGCACTGTGCCCACGACTACGTGCGCAAGCTCATCGTGGACAGCATGCACTACTGGGTCCGCGACATGGGCGTGGACGGGTTCCGCTTCGACCTGGCCTCCCTCCTCACTAGGAACAGCGATGGCAGCGTGAACCTGGAGGATCCAGCCATCTTCGCCGAGATCGGCAGCCACTCCGACATCGCGGATACGCGGCTGATCGCAGAAGCCTGGGACGCCGCCAGCTACCAGCTTGGCCGCAGCTTCCCAGGGGCCACCTGGCTTCAGTGGAACGGGCAGTACCGGGATGACCTTCGCGCCTTCCTGCGCGGCGACAAGGGGATGGTGGACCGGGTGATCACGCGCCTCTACGGCAGCGACGACCTCTTTCCGGACGACCTGCGGCACGCGTACCATGCCTACCAGAGCGTCAACTACGTAACCTCCCACGACGGCTTCTGCCTGGCCGACCTCGTCTCTTACAGCCAGAAGCGGAACGAGGCCAACGGGCACGGCAGCGCGGACGGCACCGACCACAACTTGAGCTGGAACTGCGGGTGGGAGGGCAGCCACGGCGCCCCCCCTTCGGTGGTGGCCCTTCGGAAGCAGCAGATACGCAACTTCCTATGCTTGCTGATGCTGTCCAACGGCATTCCCATGTTCTGCGCTGGCGACGAGTTCATGAACACGCAGGAGGGTAACAACAACCCATACAACCAGGACAACGAGACGACCTGGCTAGACTGGGCTCTGCTGGAGCGCAACGCCGACCTCCATCGCTTCGTCCGCTTAATGATCGCCTTCCGCAAGGCCCATCCGTCCCTGTGCCGCAGCCGCTTCTGGCGGGACGACGTGCGCTGGTATGGCGTGGGGCCCCAGGTAGACCGGGGCCAGGACTCCCACAGCCTTGCCTTCTTCCTTCAGGGCGCGTCACAGGGCGACCGGAGCCTATATGTCATGGTGAATGCCTACTGGGAGGCTCTTACCTTCCGGATCCAAGAGGGCAAGCCGGAGGACTGGGTGCGGGTAGTCGATACGTCACTGCCATCCCCCAGCGATATCGCGGATCCAGGCCAGGAGACCGCCTTGTGGTCGCTAAACTACACAGTAGCGGCACGCAGCACTGTCGTACTCATGGAGCGCTAGCCAGGGGCCGGGGCATCGATTCCGCGGCGATCTACGAGCTGACCCCAATCGGATAGCACCACGCATTCGGCGCCCGCGAGGGTTGCGGGCAGCCGCCTCCCCCGGCCCGCTCGGCTTGGAATCGGAGATGCTGCAATGAAGGCCGTCGTGATGGCCGGCGGCGAAGGGAGCCGGCTCCGCCCCCTGACGCTCCAGTGCCCCAAACCCCTCGTTCCCGTGGCGAACAAGCCTGTGATGCACCACATCCTGGATCTTCTCAGGCGCCACGGCATCACCGAGATCGTCGTCACGCTTCACTACCTGGCGGACCAGATACTGGCGACCTTCGGTGATGGTTCGGACCTGGGCCTCAACCTGCACTACACGCTAGAGGAGACGCCCTTGGGTACCGCCGGCAGCGTGAAGCAGGCGGAGGCCATCCTCAAGGACGAGCCCTTTCTCATCGTGAGTGGCGATGCCCTGACGGACATCGATCTTACGGCCTTGGCGGCCTTCCATGACGATCGGGGCGCGGACGTCACGCTGGCCCTCAAGCAGGAGCCCAATCCCCTGGAGTATGGCGTGGTGGTCACGGACGCCGAGGGGCGCGTGAAGCGGTTTCTGGAGAAGCCCGACTGGACCGAGGCCTTCAGCAACACGGTCAACACCGGCATCTACTGCCTCAACCCCATCGTTTTCAGCTACATGCAGCCGGGCGTGCCCTACGACTGGAGCCACGACATCTTTCCCCAGCTCCTCAAGGAGGGGAAGCCGATCTACGGGTACGTGGCCCAGGGATACTGGTGCGACATCGGCAGCCTTCACGACTACCGACAGTCCCAGATGGATGCCCTCCAGAGCAAGCTAACCGTGGAGCTGCCTGGAGACAGCAACTCCGAGGGCTGCTGGGTCGGCGAAGCAGCGATCATCGATCCTGGGGCTCGGATAGAGGCCCCGGTACTCATCGGCGCGGGTGCGCACGTGAAGCAGGGGGCCCATATCGCGGCGGGGAGCGTGCTAGGCGACTACTGCGTGGTGGAGGCCGGCGCCAGGATCCTTGGCTCGACTCTCTGGAACGGCGTCTACGTTGGGGAGGACGCGCAGATTGAGGGCGCCATCGTGTGCCGCCACAGCATCGTCGGCCGCGCCAGCCGTCTCGAAGACGGGGTAATCCTGGGGGAGCGCAGCCAGACTCAGGCAGAGAGCTCCGTGGCAACGGGAGTGAAGGTCTGGCCCAACAAGGTCGTAGAGTCCGGCACGCGGCTCACCATGAGCCTGATCTCCGGCACCAAGTGGTCAGGATCCATCTTCAGCGAGGGGGCGGTGCGGGGGATCCCCAACGTGGAGATCACCCCGGAGTACACGACCAAGCTGGCCAGCGCCTACGGGTCGTCGATGGCCCCTGGTTCGCGGGTCGTGGTAAGCCGCGACAACCACCCAGCCTGCCGAATGATCAAGCGCGCCCTGCTCTCCGGACTGATGTCCTCCGGTGTGAACGTGATCAACGTCCACGCCACGCCGGAAGCGGTCACGCGGTACCTGACAAGTACCTCTGCGGCTCAAGGCGGGGTCCACATCCATATGTCCACCAGCCGGCCGAGCTTGGTGACGCTGGAGTTCATGGACGCCGAGGGCGTGGCGATCAGCAAGTCGGCCCAGCGCAAGATCGAGAACCTGTTTGGCCGCGAAGACTACCGGCGCGCGGAGCAGATGAACATCGGCCGCATCGATGTCCTGGATGAGGCCGCCCAGCAGTATCGAAGGGGCCTTCGCCGCTTCGCGGAGTCTCTGAACGGCGTCGGCGCAAGAACGCGGGTTCTGCTTGACTGCGCCCACGGCACCATCTCGTCCATCGCGCCCGCGCTCCTGGGTGAGATGGGCTACCGGCCGGTCGCCATAAACGCCTACCCGGACCCCTCGGCGGAGCCCCGGACCGCCATGGACAAGATGCACCTGTTGGAGGACCTTGCCGCCATGGTCCCCACACTCGGCGCGGAACTGGGAGCACTTCTGGACGAAGATGCCACCGCCCTCCACGTGGTCGACGACACCGGCCGCGTGCTCACGGAGCATGTGATGCTGATGGCGATGGCAGATCTGGTGCTTCGCACCGAGCCGGGAGCCGTCATTGCCGTCCCGGCGGCGGCACCGGCTGGCCTCGAAGCGCTGGCCGAGAAGTACGGCGGCTCGGTGGTCCGCACCCGCAACAGCGAGAGGTCGCTGGTCACCACCGCCGTGGCGGAGAACGCGGCCTTCGGCGGCCACATCGACGGCCGGGTGGTTATGCCGCGCTTCCAGGGCGCGGCGGATGGTGTCGCCGGCCTAATCGCTCTGCTGAGCTGCCTGAACCAGGCACAAACGAAGCTATCTCAGGTCGTGAACGGCCTGCCTCCCATCTACCTTGGGCACATGGTGGTGCCCTGCTCCTGGGAGCACAAGGGAGAGATCATCCGGAGGCTGGGTGAGGAGACGAGCAGTGAGGAGGCGGACCTGAACGAGGGCGTGATGCTTCGATACTCCGATGGCTGGGTTCTCATCCTCCCGGACGCCACCGCGCCTGCTTTCCACATCCACGCGGAAGCCCGCACGCCACAGCGGCTACGGGAGCTCACCCGCAGGTACACATCGCGACTCGAAGCCCTGGAGGCCGGCTGTTGACCCCTGACCCCGTCGTGCCACGCTCCGGCATCACGCCGGAAAACTCGCGATTCGTCCTCATCTCCTTCGAGGGTCCGGACCCCTACTCGCTGGCCGGCGGCCTCGGCACGCGGATGAGGGAGCTCTCGGTCACCTTGGCCCGGCTGGGCTACCAGACCGACCTCTACTTCGTCGGTAGCCCCGATCTGCCCGGGGAGGAGGCCCTCGAGGACGGCAAGCTGACCCTCCACCGTTGGTGCCAGTGGATCAGCCAGCACCACCCGGGCGGGGTCTACGATGGCGAGGACGGGAAGATGGACGACTTCGCCCGGAGCATCCCGCCGCACGTCATCTCTACCATCGTGGCCCCCGCCCTTCAGGAGGACAAGCTGGTCATCGTGCTGGCCGAGGAGTGGCACACGGCCTGGACCACGGTGAACCTTAGCGATCAGCTCTACGCCCGCGGCTGGCGTGACCGGGTACTCATCCTGTGGAACGGCAACAACACGATGGGCTTCGAGCACGTGCCCTGGTCCAGACTCGCCTATACGGCCACCCTCACCACGGTCAGCAAGTTCATGAAGCAGGCGATGTGGGCCTACGGAGTCAACGCCCTGGTCATCCCGAACGGAATCCCTTCGCGCCTGCTGGTCCCCCCTCTCGGGTCTCCGGAGGATGTGCGCGAGCCCTTCGGCGACAAGCTGCTGATGGTCAAGGTCGCCCGGTTCGACCCGGACAAGCGCTGGCTTCAGGCCGTTAACGCGGTGGCCGGCGTGAAACGGCTGGGCATCCCAACCAGCTTCATCATGCGAGGCGGCGTGGAGCCCCACGGCTCTGAGGTCCTGTGGACGGCCCAGCAGTTGGGCCTGACGGTGGCCGACGTGCGGGTGGATGGCCGGCCCACCTACGAGCAAGGCCTGGCCCTCATCGCGGCTCACGCCGACGCCGACGTGCTCAACCTGCGCTTCTTCGTACAGGAGGAGCTGCTGCGGCTGCTCTATCGCGCGGCGGACGCTGTGCTGGCCAACAGCGGGCGCGAGCCCTTCGGCCTGGTGGGGCTTGAGGTGATGGCCGAGGGCGGCGTGGCCGTAACCGGCGCCACCGGTGAGGACTACGCCCGGCCCTTCGAGAACGCCCTGTCCATCGAGACCGATGACCCCAGGGAGCTTGTGAGCGCCATCGCGTTCCTGAAGGCGAATCCAGAGGAGGCCGAACGGCTGCGGGCAGCCGGCCGCGCCACGGCGGAGCGCTACACCTGGGAAGTGGTGATCGAGGGCCTGGTGCGGAGGCTGGAGATGCTCGCCTTCAACCAGGGTCTGTCAGCCTGGTCAGGGATGTAGGCCCGGCTAGCCTCGATGGCTGATGGGTCCCCGGGTCCGGGCCCATCCTGTTCGCGGGCCAACAGACCGACCCGGCTATGGATGGAGAGCCCCAGGCGCCGCAGGAGATCTCAGCCGCGCCGAGGAGCAGGGAGCAACCGCTGCAAAGGAGAGGATCTTGGCACAGAGACTGGTAACCTACGCAATCGCGCACCAGCCCCGCAGGCCTCGGCTTCCGGCGCAGGTCATCCCCGCCGACCTACCCAGCGATCAGTGGGGTCCGTTGCTCTTCGACGAGCCGATGAACCGGAAGTACCTGGAGAAGGTGGCGGCTAAGTGCTACCGCCCCGCCACTGAGATGTTCCTGAAGCTGGCGGACCAAGGCTTCTGCCTGGCCTTCGGCGTCTCCTGGTCGCTGGTCGAGCAGATGAAGCAGTGGGATCCCGATCTGCTGGCGAGCCTGCGGAAGCTCCTCTCCCACCCCAACGTCGAGCCGGTCGGCGTGGAGCCCTACCACAGCTTCCTCTTCTACATGGACATCCAGCGCTTCGTGGAGCGGATGGCCTGGGCGCGGGAGCAGCTCTCGGACCTCGCCGGCAAGCCGGTGAGGCTGACCGACACCACAGAGATGTTTCTATCGAATGACCTCTACTACGCACTCGCCAAGGCCGGCTACGACGCCGTGATGATGGACGGCCGGGACTGGGTGATGGGGTGGCGTCAGGCGTCCTTCCTCTACCACCTGGAGCCGAAGCCCAAGGTCTTCTGCCGCCACTTCCAGCTCAGTGACGACGTGGGGTACCGCTTCTCCAACAAGGGATGGGCGGGATGGCCCCTGCACGCGGACACCTACGCCCACTGGATTTCGGAGGCCGCCGGCGACTTGGTCTTCCTGGGCTGGGACTACGAGACCTTCGGCGAGCACCACGACGCCTCCACCGGCATCTTTGACTTCATGAAGGCCCTGCCTGGGGAGCTGACGCGGAGTGGGGTGCGAAGCGTGACGCCCTCGCAGGCGCTGGAGGAGATTGGCGACAGGAGCCAACCGCTCCCCCTGCCCGAGTTCCCATCGACCTGGGCGGGCAGCGGAGGGGTGAGCTTCTTCTTGGGCAACGAGGTGCAGCAGGCCATCTTCCAGCTCATGCATCACGCCTACAACAAGGCCCTGCTGACCGCCGACCCTAATCTGCTGGACCTCGCCCTGTGGCTGATGACGTCGGACAACCTCCACACGCTTCAGTGGTGGAGCCACAGCGGGACAGAGGCAGAGGTTTCGGCGTACTTCACGCCGCAGGAGTGGTGGGCCCTGGGTGCCACCGGGATCGTGGAGCAGGTTCAGGAGGTCTACAAGCGCTTCATCCGTGCCTGCGACAATCGAGTAGAGATCCCCGGAGCCGTGGACCCGCCGGCCCCGCCGCGACGCCGCTCGGAAACCAAGACCGTCTCAGCCCCCGCCCCGAAGGCGAGCCCGAGGCGAAAGGCCGCGCCGAAGGAGTAGCTGGTACGCCGAGGAGCGAAGGGGCATCCGGCTGCCGCACGCGTGCGCCCAACCCCTCTGGAGTGGCGGCGACACCGGCGCCGCTCTGGTTCACGAAGGGGCACTTAGGACGCCAGGAGGGCTTGGGCAACCGAGTTGTGCCGTAGATCAGGCGCACTATCTAGCGGGCGGATCATAGGGCTCAGGCGTAGGGAAGAGCGGCGCCGGAGTTCCCGCACTCCGGAGTTCCCGCCGATCGGCCCCGGGTGTCAGATGCCCCATCAGGCGCCGGGGGCCTGAGGGAGAAGCCTACTGAGCGGCGGCCGGTTCCTCCGGAACTCGCATGGCCTCCAGGTCCTTCACAACTACATCCACCTGCTGCTGAACCGCTGTCCAGTCGCCGTCGAGGGCAGTGACGATGAGGTCTGAGAAGATACGCCGGCACTCAGACCGTGGGGAGAGCCGCAGGCAGAAGTAGCAGCGGCTGTCCTCCCCGAGCCCCTCCCTCTCCGCCTCATCCTGCGCCTTCTCACAGAGCGGCGTGCAGGTGTTCACGGCGTGCGCGAAGCCCTTGATGTCCCGCGCCGTCGCCAGTGCTCCAACCCTCCGCCACTGGTCGAGGGTTCGCTGCCTCGCCTCTTCCCAAGTCATCCTTGCCCCCTACTCGCGCCCCAGTGGCGCGTCCTAGCCCGTGCATCGTTCAGCGTGCCACCCCTCTAGCAGGCCGGTCAGTCTGGTGCCCCTGGCCGAACGCCACCGTCTACCTGCAACAGCAGCACGGCCACATCATCATAGAGTGATGCGCCAGCGAACTCCCTGGCCCCGTCGAGAATGCCGGCCACCCTGGCCGAGGGTTCCAGGCCCCTCGATGCGTTCAGCAGCTCGGCCACGCCCTCGACGCCCAGGAACTCGCCCCCCCTGCGTGCCTCGCTTAGGCCGTCAGTGAAGAGCAGCAGCGATCGTCCCGCCTCCAGCGTCACTAAGCGCTCACCCAGTGACTCCGAGAGCATCGGGCCCAGCACCGGTCCTGTGGCCTCAAGCCAGAGCGGGCCTCCCTCGGCCAGCTCAACGAGGGCGGGCTCATGCCCCGCGCTCGCGTAGACCAGCTTCATCGTAGCGAGGTCCAGCACACCGTAGAAGAGGGTCACGAACTTCTCGTCCCCAAGCTCGGCGTTCAGCAGCCCGTCCAGCTTGCTCAACACCGTCGCCGGGCTCGAGTACTCCCGAGCCAGCCCCCGGAGCGCATAGCGCGCCATGGCGGTGACGACGGTAGCGCCGACGCCCTTGCCGGAGACGTCGCCAAGCACGACGCCCATCCGCCCGCCGTCCAGGGGGAACAGGTCGTAGAAATCGCCGCCCACTAGCTCCTCGGCTGAGGCAGCTTCGTATAGGTATCCAATGGAAAGTTGGCCAATACGCTCAGGCAACTTGGGCAGGAAGGACCACTGTAGGGTCTCGGCGATGGTCTGCTGCTGCCGGTACGCCTGCGAAACGCTGGCGTAGAGTCGGGCGTTGTCGATCGCCTGAGCCGCGCGCCGAGCCAGGTCGCCTGCCAACGCGAGGTCTTCCTCCCGGTAGGCGCGGGTCTTGGAGGCGGACGCCAGCGTCAAGACCCCCAGACACCGTCCCGTGGCATTGAGGGGCACGGACAACAGGGACCTGAGCCCCATCTCCTCCATCAGCACGCTACGGACAGCCTCCTTGAGGCGGGGATCGCCGCTCAGGCCCTCCAGCCAGGACTCTGAGCATTCCGGTACCAAGAGCGGCGTGCTGGTCGTCAGCACCTGGCCGGAGCCGCCCGGGCTGAAGTCATGTACGGGGAAGCGCCTGCGGAGGTCTACCAGAGCCTCCTCCCGCTCCGGGTCACGATGGGCAACCGCAACCCCCATGTCCCCGTCCTCATCTAGGAAGTCGATCACGCACCAGTCGGCCAGGAAGGGCACGCAGAGCTCGGCGACCCTCTCCAGTGTGGTCTCCAGCTCCAAGGACTCGGAGAGCAGCATCGAGGCCTGCTCCAGGAAGGCGAGACGCTGGCGCGCGGCCTCGGCCCCCTCGCGCGAGGCCCGTTCCTGCTCGAGCGTCTCGTCCCTGGCCGCCATCAGAGCCTGGAAGGCCTCCGACATCCGGCCGTATCGGGTCTCGAGGTCCTGGTGACTCCGCTCCAGGGATCGGAGTCGCTCCTTCAAGCTGGGCGTGGGGGGAGAGCCCGGGGCCAGCAGATCGGCGCCTATCCTCACCGAGCCGAGAAGCTCACCAAGCTCCTCCGCGACCTCCCCCAGATCTCGCTCCAAGCCCAGAGTGGGATCTCTCAGGTAGGCCTCCAGGGCCGAACCGAAGGCGCGCGAAGCAGCTAGCAGAGCCTCCGC
Organism: Armatimonadota bacterium; assembly: GCA_036504955.1. Taxonomy (GTDB): domain Bacteria; phylum Armatimonadota; class DTGP01; order DTGP01; family DASXUI01; genus DASXUI01. The sequence continues at coordinate 3,285 of DASXUI010000639.1, read as the reverse complement.
CTGTACTCCCCACCCTCTCTCGTCCAAGGTCCTCACGTGCACTCCCCTCGTACCAGACCCGTTGCGAAAACCCACCCGAACACCGTCGTGGCTCGCCCGCCCCGAATCCCAGCAGGCGCTCGCGCACGCCGGAAGGAACAGGTCTAGGGACGTGCCCCACCGGCCCGTCCGCGACCAGAACCAGGGGCATGACGGACCGCCAACACTGGCGCTCTGGGTTCCCCACGCCGCCATGCGGCGCGTCTGCCTCGTGCGCCGTGCGGGGCCCAACGGCTACCCACGCAGACAGCGCTGGCAAGACACTACCCTGGAATGGAGGCTCGATGGCGACACTGCTTATCCTAAGTGACTCCCCCTATGGCTCCGAGCGTTCCTTCAACGGCCTGCGGCTCGCGTCAGCCCTCCAGAAGGACCAGACGCCCGGCGCGGTCCGCGTGTTCCTTCTCTCCGACGCGGTGACCTGCGCCCTGCCGAACCAGCTTCGCCCCGAAGGCGCCAGCAACGTCGAGCAGATGCTCACTGAGCTCCTCGCCAGCGGGGCGGAGGTGAAGGCCTGCATGACCTGCGTTGACCAGCGGGGCCTCTTCAAGCTCTCCCTGATCCAGGGGGTCCAGATCGGCTCGATGGCGGAGCTGGCCGCGTGGACCCAGAGCTCGGAGCGAGTCATCACCTTCTGATCGGCGCCCGCCTGGCGGCCAAGGCCCCCAACAGGATGTCCGGTCAGCGGCCAGTGCTACATCACCACCAAGAGTCGTGCCGCGGCGCACGATACCTACAGGCGAGCACACGGTAGCCGTGCGCTCTCGCGCGCGATACACCAGGACACCGAGAGAACCTGACTTGGTCCTTCTCTGTGTGCCTCTGTGCCCTCTGTGCCTCTGTGGTAGGGCTTTCCAAGCCTTTCGGTGCCATGGAGTCTTGGTGGTGACTTGGTAGGCTCCCGCTAGCCTAGTACCGGTCCGGCATCCACATGTGCGGGTGGCGCTGCGGGAACAGGGTTGCCAGAAGCTTCAGGGCGTCCCCCGCCGGAGGCGTCGGGAGGCGCGAGAGGAGGTCCTTGGGCTCGAAGGCCCCCAGGGCCAGCCTCGCCAGCTCGTACTGGGGCAGCTCCACCACGCCGAGGTCGCTGGACTCCAGGTCGTCCGGATCACCCACCCGGATCCCCGCCTCGGAGGCCGTAAGAGCCACGTCTCCAAGATCGGTCTTGAGGGTGACGATGCCTTGCGGGCGGTCAACGGCGGACCGGAGGCGTGTTGACAGCTCGGGGGCGAGGGCCGTCAGCAGGCGCTCTGGGCTCAGAACGCGGGCCATCGAGTCGCTGCAGGGGAAGCAGCGGCACACCAGCGACGCTTCGTCTCGCCGGGCGGCCTGGGCCACCGGGCCCTCGGGAGGGGCGCCGAGGGTCACCGCTCGGAAGGCGGCCCCGACGGCGATCTCGTCCTGGGCCCACAGGCGGCAGGCGGACAGGAGGGCGTCGGCGGCCCTGGCATCCCTGGCCATCACCTCAGACACGATCATCTCGTCCGGATGCTCCCGCGAGTACTGCTGGGCGAACCAGAAGTCCATGCCTCGCCAGGCATAGGCGTCTACGGCGCCCTTTGGGTTCACCACCACGCGGCAGTCCGTTCGCCCCTCCTGAACCGAAAGCTCCTGAAGCCGCCGCCAGGGCGAGCCGCCCTCGGTCCGCACCAGTGCGCCAACAGCCTTGCCGGTCCCCGTTCGATACAGGTTGTGAAGAGCCGGCAAGTCCCCGGGCACGAAGTCGCGAGCAGTCCACCCCTTCGGCAGTTCAGTGGGCCGATCTAGCTCATGCAGGTGGATGTAGTGGGCGGGGCCAGCAGTCGCGTAGCCGAACTTGGGGTAGAAGTCGCGGATCCCATAGAGCATACTCAGGGCGCCGTCGCCCCCAACCATGAACTTGACGGCCGCCTCCAGGACGCGGCGTGAGTAGCCCTTGTACCTACAGTCCTCATCCGTGCCAACGCCGCCAATACCGTCCATCCGCACCTTACACTGACCGATGCGTATGGTCATCGGGTGGATGTGGAGGCGGCTGACCGACTGGCCCTCCACCCACAGATCGAGCCGGTGGCTCCCCCACTCCGTCCGCTTCGCGGTAACGCCGTCACCCAGTTGCTGGGTCCCCTGCTCCATCACGCCTCCCTTCCTGTTCTAGTCTCCGTGTGTCACCATTTGGCCGCGCGCCCTCAGGTTCCTGCGTGCGTGCCGCCTCGACTGCCCTGCTGCCGAGCGGCGCGGGGCCAGCACCCTCACCAGATCGCGAGGCAAGTGAGGTGGCTTTCACGGAGGCAAGGGCGCCCTGAGCCGCCAATAGGTCACTGACGTCAGGTCAGGCTGGACCCCGGCGAGTGCGGGGTGACGACGGCGGAGTGACGCTCCAGTCGCGCCGGGCAGGAGGGGCATATGGGCGAGCGGGTTCGAGCGGTGATGGTGGGCTGCGGTGGGATCAGCCACGCGTGGCTTACGGCGGCCAGAGACATACCGGAGCTTGATATGGTGGGCTTGGTCGACCTCCGCGAGGAGGCCGCAAGTGGTCGGTCTCAGGAGTTCGGTCTCACCAGCGCCGTGGTCAGCACGGACCTGGAGGCCGTTCGAGACGAGCTGTCGCCGGATGCCGTCTTCGACTGCACGCCCCCCGAGGTGCACGTAGACATCACCGTCCAGGCACTGGAGCACGGGTGCCACGTGCTGGGAGAGAAGCCCTTGGCGGACAGCATGGCTAACGCCCGCCGCTGCCTGGAGGCGGCCCGCAGGGCGGATAGGATCTTCGCCGTGATCCAAAACCGGCGCTACGACCCACGGATCCGCCGCTTGCGGAAGCTGCTGGTCTCGGGCGAGCTTGGGAAACTGACCACGCTCAACAGCGACTTCTACATCGGTGCCCACTTCGGCGGCTTCCGCGACCACATGGAGCACGTCCTGCTCATGGACATGGCGATACACACCTTCGACGCAGCGCGGTTCATCTCAGGCGCGGACCCCGTGTCCGTCTACTGTAAGGAGTGGAACCCGGCCGGCTCCTGGTACGACCACGACGCCTCGGCGGTCGCCGTCTTCCGGATGACCGGCGGCCTGGTCTACACGTACCGCGGAAGCTGGTGCAGCGAGGGGCTGAACACGACCTGGGAGTGTGACTGGAGGGCTATCGGCACCCAGGGAAGCGCTACCTGGGACGGAGCCGAAGCCTATCGAGCCCAGAAGGTCTCCGCGACGGAAGGCTTCCACTCCGACATGGCGGACGTCGTGGTGCCCCCGGCTGGCCCG
>DASXUI010000638.1:0-5383 GCA_036504955.1 Armatimonadota bacterium | reverse complement strand
GAAGAGGAGCCCGAGGGAGGAGGGGTTGAGGGCCTGCTTGATGCACAGCTCCAGGGCTTGGGCGGAGCTCTTGCCCTCGGGGTAGCGGATGGCGGTGAGGTTCCCCCACTGGGTCCCCCACAGGCGCTGCCCCGCCGCGAGCGTCAGGAAGGCCTTCGGGGTCCCCTGGTACCGCTTCCAGTACTCCTCGTCCCTGTCGCGGATGCGGTGGAGGTCGATGGGGATCCCCGGCTCCCAGTCCCGGCAGCTCTTGCGCTGGGTCACGCCGGGGAAGTCCGGCATCAGGCCGCGGTCCGCGGCTGCCCCACTAAGCGGGACGACGCCCGCCACCCGGAAGGTGCTGGAGCGCTGGGTGAAGTGCCTCAGGCGTCCCACCGTGTAGTAGGAGAGCCTCAGGTCGTCACCGGGGGAGGCGCCCAGGTCGCGGGCCAGCCACTCGTTGAGCAGCACGCCGCCGTCCGCCATGCCGGGAGGCACGGGACCGCCCTGCATGGCCGTCACGATGGAGTAAGGGGTGGAGCGGTCGCCGACCCTGAGGTCGTTCACCAGGTAGGTCAGCACGCCCTGGGCGCCCTGGATCCCCATCGCCGCCTTCGCGACGGCCGGGTCGATGAAGATGCTCTCGGAGGTCAGCTCCAGGAGGCGCCGGCCAGGCAGCTCGCGCAGCTTCAGGCCCACGTCCGTGAGCCCCCAGTAGCGCCACAGCGCCTGGGCTGCCTGCTGTGGCGTAACCCCGTAGCCGCCCCGCTCGCCAAGCAGGAGCACGTTGGACCGTCCCCGCAGGCCGACCTCACGCTGAAGCAGCGACAGCGGCAGGAAGGCGTTGAGCGGCGGGACCTGGTTCGCGTCGAGGCCGAAGCGCCCCAGGGCGTCGTCCTTGGCCATGGCCGCCACCTGAAGCCGCAGGGCGACGGTGGAGCGCTCCAGCGTGGAGAGGGGGGCGTCACGAGAGAGCAGGCTCGGCTTGTCCACCCGCAGAAGGATCTCGTCGCCGGGCTTCACCGCCAGGCGCGCGGCCAGCCGGCGGTTCAGGACCACCGCTCCCTCCCCATGCAGTCCGGAAGGAGGGCGCGCGCCAGCCATCGACCAGAAGCGGTCGTCAACGCCCAGCGCCTGGACGGAGCCCGCGCGGACCTCGCCGTCGCTGCTGGAGGCCGTCGCGCTCAGCCGGAGGAGCGGCGAGACCGGCACGCGCAGGCTGCCGGCCAGATTGCCAGCGAGGCCGGTGCGGAAGTAGCGGCCCCGGCCGATGAGCGCCAGATGCGTGCCTCCCAGGCGCTCTAGGGCCTGCGACTTCAGGCTGAAGCGCACGGAGTCGCCTACCAGCAGAGCCCCAAGGAGGATGGCGGTCGCCACGGTGGCGCCTGCCAGGGTTCCCAAGTGGCCGCGCCAGTGGAACCGGAGGCCCCTCAGCGCCAGCGTAGCCAGCCTCACGAGGGACGCTCCAGGGGCTCTTCCAACCTTCCGTCGCGCAGCTCGAGAACGCGGCCCATCCGACGGGCCAGGGCGTAGGAGTGGGTGATCACCACCAGCGCCACGCCCTGCTCCCGGTTCAGGCTGACCAGCAGTTCCGCGAGGGAGTCCGCCGCCGCTCTGTCCAGCGCCCCCGTCGGCTCATCGGCCAGCAACAGGCTGGGCTCGTTGATCAGCGCGCGGACCACCGCGACCCGCTGACGCTCCCCTCCCGACAACTGGCCCGGGCGATAGCCAAGCCGGTGCGACAGCCCCACCCTCTCCAGCAGGCGGCGGGCTCGCAGTCTCGGAGCCTCGGCCGGCTCGCTTCGGCCGGCCGCGAGCGTGGGCACCAGCACGTTCTCCAGCACCGTGCACTGGGGCAGCAGGTGGTGGAGCTGGAAGATGAAGCCGATCCGGTCCGCGCGGATGCCCGCCAGCTCCCGGTCCCCGAGGGTCGACAGATCCACCTCGTCTAGGATGACCTGCCCCTGGCTCGGCTTGTCGAGGCCGCCGGCAAGGTTCAGCAGCGTGCTCTTGCCGGAGCCGGAGGGCCCGACGACGGCCAGGCTCTCGCCCTGCCCGAGCCGCAGATCCACCCCCCGAAGCACTGGCTCGTCCTCCGGACTGTAGCGCTTCTCGACGCCTCTCAGCTCCAGGAGCAGGCTCATGGTGGTCCTTCCATCCCCTCGACGTGTCGCTCGACCTCGCCGGCAACCGGGAGATGGTGTAGCCTGTCCATCGCCCAGCGGCTAATGCTCTTCTGCGGAGGGTTCAGACGCGCCCAGGCCGGCGGCACCCCGAGTCGCGCCGCGCTGAAGGTTAGCGTTGGCGAAACTGAGACGATCGGCCGAGCTCGTCCGCGCCGCACTGAAGTACGCCGCTCCGGGTACTGCAAGCCCTCCTTCGAGGGCTTGGGCTGTGCCCGTTGAGATTTGGGGGGCCCGTCCCCCTCCTAGGCTGGGACCACGAAGATGCCGCTGGCACCGAACAAGCCCACGAAGGTGGGCTTGGGTTCCCCGGAGCGGCGTACTTCAGTGCGGCGCGAACCGGCTCCGCCGACCCTCCGGAGTTCGCCAACGCCAGCCCTCGCTGCGGCGCGAGCGGCTCAGACCTTCGGGGCCGTCACTGTCGCCGCCGGGCCACAGCCAGATCGAACACCTGGAGGGTCTGCTCGGCCATCCGTCTGGCGGTGAAATGGTCCTGGACGGAGGTCCGGCCCCTCTCACCCATTGCGCGAGCCGCGACGGGGTCCAGCAGCAGGCCCTCCAGAGCCAGAGCCAAGGACTCGACGTTGTTGGGCTCGCAGAGAACGCCGCCCCCGGTGGCCTCGAGGATCTCCGGGATCGCCCCTTGGCGTGGCTGAACCACGGGCACTCCCGCCGCCATCGCCTCTATCAGGTAGAGGCCGAAGGACTCCGCGTAGGTCGCCGGCACCGACAGAACCGTCAGCCCCCTCAGGAAGGCGAGCTTGGCGTCGCGGTCCAGGTTCGGCAGGACCTCCACATCGGCCTCCAGGCCGGGGAGGCGCTCCAGGAGGCCCGCCACGTACTTCCGGTCCGCCGCCGTCTGCGTTCCGGCGATCTTCAGCTTCAGGTCGCCCACGCGGCCCCGTTTGCGCAGGAGGGCGAAGGCGTCCACCAGGGCGTGGAGCCCCTTGGCGGGGCACATTCGGCCGAGGAAGCCCAGCACCGGGGGTGCTGGCGGGTCACCCGCCGGGCCATAGCCGTCCAGCAAGATCCCGTTGTGGACCACGTGGACCCGCTCCCTGGGGAGGCGCGCCCTTCCGGTCATCAGGTCGGCGTAGAACTGGCTGACGGCGATGAGCCCGTCCACCTCCGCCGCGCGCTCCGAGAGGAGGTCCCAGGCAGCCCGGCTGTCCGCCTCCGGCAGGTCGTCGAAGAAGGTGTCTTCGCCCTGGAGGGTGCAGACGACGGCGGCTCCCGTTCTCTCCCTGATCCGCCGGGCGAGGCCGATCAGCAGGGCGTTGGAGAGGCACACGACGTCCGGACGCGCCTCCGACGACAGCCACGCGACCAGGCGGTCCAGCTCCTTTACCTGGCGCCCCAGCTCTCCTCTCAGCGTGGACAGGGTCAGCTCACCCAAGTCGGCGGCCTGAGTGGAGCCGGCGCGGCTGGCGGCCAGCTTTAGGGCCTTGGGGGAATCGAAGAGGCTGTCCACCCATCGCGGGGTGCGGCGGAAGGGCGCCAGCTTCTGCTGGAGGTAGACGTTCACGCCCCCGTAGAAGAGCGGAGCGCCGGGCGCCGCTTCCTCGTCGAGGGTGGGCGGAAGGTACATCGGGACCATCAGGGCGTCGTGGCCGAGAGCCCGAAGCTCCTTCACCAGAGCGTTGTCGCGGAGGCAGGTGCCGCAGTAGAAGCCCCCGGTACCCGGTGTCAGGTGCGCGATCCTCATCGGCCTGCCCTTTCCCCCGCGCCCGCCGCTTTGAAGGCGTAGAGGTACCCATCCGTGGCGCCCACCAGCACGGTGCCGCCGGCCACCGCGGGCGAAGTGTTCACCGGCGCGCCGATGGGGTAGGAGTAGACCTCGCGGCCGGTCGCCAGGTCCAGCACGTAGAGGCGGCCGTCATCGGAGCCCACCACCACCTTCCCGCCGCACACGACGGGGGAGCTGTCCACCCTCCCGCGCGCCCGGAAGTCCCACAGGGGCTTCCCGTCGCTCTTCCGGAGGCAGTGGACGCGCCGGTCACGGCAGCCCACCACCACCCGGTCGGCGGTGACGGCGGCCGAGGAGAAGAAGGGGAAGCCTCGGGACTTGAAGGACCAGACCACCGAGCCGGTGACCACGTCGGCACAGATGAAGGTGTCGCCATAGTGGCCGATGTAGACGCGGTTGCCATCCAGCGCGGAGGAGGCGGCGACGTAGTTGTTGACCTCGATGGTGCGCGCCCGGTGCCCGGTGGCCAGGTGGAGCACGTGCAAGTTGCCGTCACAGCCGCCCGCGACCACGTAGCCGTCCCCGATCCCCGGCGTGCCGTTGATGTAGTTCTCGGTCTCGTAGGTCCATACCGGCCTGCCCGTAGCGCCGTCCACGCAGTGAACCTTGTAGTCATAGCTTCCGGCCACGACCCAGAACCCCTTGCCCCCAGGCGTCGGTGTGACGTTGGCGGCCCCCAGGACCCGGTCCTCCGTTCGATAGCGCCATCGCCGCTTGCCGGTGGAGGGCTCCAGGCAGTAGAGCCGCCCGTCCGCCGCGCCGATGAGGAGGCTCCCGAAGGCCAGCGTGGGGGCCGCCTCAACCGCGCTGCCAAGGCGCACAAACCAGACGGGCTTGCCGTTCGCCAGGTTCAGGCATCGAAGGATGCCGTTGCCGGAAGCCACGTAGACCCTGCCTCCCTCCACCACCGGTGAGGTCGCGGCGCCGGTGCCGATCTTAGCTCGCCAGGCGAGACGCAGCCTGGAGGGCAGAGTTCCGGGCGCCACGCCGAGCTGCCGCGCCGAGCCCCGGAAGATGGGCCAGCTTTGGGGCGTGGCCGCCGGCTCCGACGGGACACTCCGAGTCGGAAGGGGCCGGGCCGCCGGTTCCGCGAAGGGGCGCGGCGCCGTCAGGCAGAGCAGCCCACAAGATGCGGCCACAGCCCAGCGCCACAGAACGGGGAACGACCGCGTGGGACTGCCGGCACGGTCGCCCCCGGCGCGGGCCCTCAGTTCAGCTTCCCGAGGGCGTAGAGGTGGGTGGGCGTCGCGACGTACACGGTGCCGCCGGCCGCCACGGGCGAGGAGTAGATGGGGGAGCGCATGTCGACCTTGCGGATCTCCTTCAGCACCTGGCCGGCCTGCAGGATGATGAGGTCCCCGTCCTCGGTGCCCAGGTAGGCCTTGCCGTCCGCCACCAGGGTTGACCCCCAGATGCGGCTCTTCGTGTCGTACACCCAAAGGGGCTTGCCGGTCGCGGCATCGATGCAGTGAAC
>DASXUI010000637.1:0-5627 GCA_036504955.1 Armatimonadota bacterium | reverse complement strand
TACCTGGCACAAGGCCTTCTGGTTCTACACAGCAACTGCTGGGCCGGGACGAGCCTTCTGGCCCGCTCGGGAGGTGCCAATCGTGGCCATTCGGAGGACGGGTGCTCGGGTGATCCGTGGATGCTCGTCCATGGAGGCCGCTCCTTGCGAGGGAGAGGCACTGCCCCTGGCAACGTGCCTTTCAATGCTAGTTTGCTTGGAGGGGTCTGTCAACACGGCAGAGCCAGCAGCCTGGGACGGAAGCGAACGCCTCTGCCTGATCGGGTACAGGGGCTCAAGGCCCGCTGAGTCGAATAGGTACTCGTCAGGTGCTCTCGCGGCCCCCATCGCCAGGCAGGATCAGGCGCACGCAGAGCGCCAGCCATCCCCGTGACTCCGATGGGGCGCGGAGGGGACGCGGCAGCAACTGGTAGCGGCCGGCAGGGCGAGTGAGTGGCTTGGCAGGTGGCGGCAGCCACCGGAACGGACTGAGGCGATGCGCTTTGGGTGTAGGGGTGGGCTGATGTTGATGGGGTCTTTACTGTTGGTTGCGGCATCAAGCGGGGGGAGCGAGGGCGCTCCCAGTCTCACGGTGAAGCGGCTCCGCTGCGAGCTTACCGTGAACCCTCTCGGGATCGACGTCCGGCAGCCTGGTCTCAGTTGGGAGCTGGAGTCGTCCCGCCGAGCCGAGAGGCAGAGCGCCTACCAGGTGATCGTCTCCTCGACCCCAGAGCTGCTGAAGGCCAACCAGGGGGACCTCTGGGATTCCGGCAAGGTGCTCTCTCGGGAGACGGTCGGCATCACCTATCAGGGGAGGCCACTCACCACCGCGGAGCGCTGCTACTGGGCCGTGCGCGTGTGGAACGGAGAGGGGCGCCCTTCCGCCTGGAGCAAGGGCGCCTGGTGGGAGATGGGGCTGTTGGACCCGGCGGACTGGCATGGTAAGTGGATCGCCCGCACGAGGGACATCGCGGAGCTTCCCGCGCCGCTGCTGCGAAAGGCCTTCACGCTCACCGGCAAGGTCAAGCGCGCACGGGCCTATGTTTGCGGACTGGGCTACTACGAGCTGCGCCTGAACGGCGAGAAGGTGGGCGACCACCACCTGGACCCCGGGTACACCCGCTTTGACCGCCGCGCACTCTACGTTACCTACGACGTGACCTCCCAGCTCAAGGAGGGGGAGAACTGCCTGGGGGCCATGCTGGGCAACGGCTGGCTGAACGTGCAGACCCAGGCCGTCTGGTACTTCGACAAGGCCCCCTGGCGGCAGGCTCCGAAGCTGCTCCTGGAGCTGAGGGTGGACTACGAGGATGGGCGCTCCGAAGTGGTGTCGTCGGACGAGTCCTGGCGCGCCGGAACCGGGCCCATCCTCTTCAACAGCATCTACGGCGGCGAGACCTACGACGCCCGACGGGAGCGCCGAGGCTGGGACTCCCCGGGCTTCGTGGATGACCGCTGGCCGAACGCCATCGCCGTTGAGCCACCCGGCGGCCAGGTCACGGCCCAAATGTGCCCGCCGATTCGCGCCACGCAGACCCTCGAGACCGCCAAGCTGACTGAGCCCAAGCCTGGGGTCTGGGTCTTCGACCTGGGGCAGAACTTCGCGGGCCATGCCCGCCTAGCGGCGTCCGGTAAGGCGGGGACCAAGGTCACCCTACGTTACGCCGAGCGACTGAACGCGGATGGCACCGTCAGCCAGGCCAATATCGATGAGCACATGAAGAAGACGGACCCTCCCCAGCAGTTCCAGACGGACACCTACATTCTGAAGGGGGAGGGCAAGGAGGTCTGGGAGGCCCGGTTCTGCTACCATGGCTTCCAGTACGTGGAGGTGACCGGGTACCCCGGCCGGCCGAACAAGGACGCCATCAAGGGCATTGTCGTCCACACGGACGTGGAGCCCGTCGGAGCCTTCTCCTGCTCCAACCCGCTGCTGAACCGCATCTGGCAGAACACCCTCTGGTCCTACCTCAGCAACTTCGAGAGCATCCCCACCGACTGCCCGCACCGTGAGAAGAACGGCTGGACAGGCGACGCCCATCTAGCCACGGAGGTGGGCCTGCTTAACTTCGACGGACGGAACGCCTACGCCAAGTGGTTGGACGACCTGGACGATGAGATGCGCCCCTCCGGCGAGTTGCCCGGCATCGTCCCCTCCAGTGGCTGGGGATACGCCTGGGGCAACGGCCCCGCCTGGGACTCCGCCTTCCTCCTGATCCCCTGGTACCTCTACGAGTACTACGGGGACACGGCCGCTCTGCGCAAGCACTACCCCAAGATGAAGCGCTACGTGGACTACCTGACCAGCAAGGCCAAGGACGGCATCGTGTCTCTGGGCCTGGGTGACTGGGTGGCCCCGGGGCCCATGCCCCCGGTGGAGGTGACTTCGACGGGGTACTACTACGTGGACGCCCTCATCGTCTCCAGGGCTGCTCAGGTCTTGGGCAACCCGGAGGACGCCCGCAAGTACTCAGACCTCGCGGACGCCATCGCGGCCTCCTGGCGAAAGAGCTTTGTTGATGAGGGGACCGGTCGGGTATCCGATGGAGGACAGACGGCACAGGCCTGCGCGCTCTATCAGGGCCTGCTGACTCCGGAGCAGAAGCCCGCGGTGCTCAGCCGCCTTCTGGCTGCTATCGAGGAGCACAAGGGCTTTACCTCCTGCGGCATCCTGGGGGCCAAGTACGAGCTGAACACGCTGACGGATTGCGGCCGCACAGACGTGGCCTACCGGATCGCCACTCAGACTGACGAGCCAAGCTGGGGCAACTGGATCAAGCACGGCGCCACCACTCTCTGGGAGGCCTGGAATGGCTCCGGCGCCGGCTCGGGGTCGTGGAACCACATCATGTTCGGGGACGTGAGCGCGTGGATGGTGAAGGCCCTGGCGGGGATCAACCCCGATCCGGATGGGCCCGGCTTCGCGAAGGTGATCGTGCGTCCGCACGTGGTGGGGGACCTCACGAGCGCAAAGGCGGAGTACCACTCCGTACGGGGGATGGTCACCAGCGAGTGGAGGTTGGACAAGGGGAACCTGAAGCTTGAGGTGACGCTGCCCGCCAACACTACCGCGACGCTGTACCTCCCGCTGGGCTCGGGCTCCGAGGTGAGAGAGGGCGACGGCCCCGCCTCTGAGGCACCGGGTGTGAAGCACCTGCGGGACGACGACGGCACCGGCGTCTACGAGCTTGGCTCCGGAACCTATCGCTTCGCGGTGCGGGGGTTCAAGCAGTAGAGGGGGTTCGAGGGATGGGTGCTTGGTGCCAGGCAGACCTTCGAGCCCGGTGGCTCGTTCGGCACTCAGCACCCTCCCCCCGAGGGTCCTGCGCTACCCTACATTCCCTTGCCTGGTTCCGTGGGGATCTTCTGAGTCTGGAGGCCCATGCCGCCTTTCATCAACATCACCATGCTGCCGCCCTTGTGCGGGTTGGCCTGAACCAACACTACGTCCTTCCCTTTGCGGAAGAGGATCTGGGGCTGCCTCGATTGGTTTTGGGCGGAGGCTTCAGCCCATCCCAGGGCCGTCAGCTTCTCGCGGTAGAAGGCGAAGACCTTCTCCGGCGGGTCTGGGGTGTTCTGGGAGGCGAGAGCCGATACGAGGCTTCCCTTGGGCTTCCTAGCCACCTGTTCAGCGAGCCGCATGCCCTTGAGCGTCATGGTAGTGGTATTCTGATCGAAGGAGCTGCCTGGGTAGAGGGGTACTTGACCCAGGGCCTTCTGCACCACGGCCTCGGTCTGGGGCTCCACCTGGGTCTTGTCCCATAGGTTCTTCATGAAGAGCCCACCCACTACGGAGGCCGCCACCACTAGGACCAGACAGCCGCCGCAGCCCCCTAGAAGCCAGAACCACCAGGGCCTTCCCCTCCGAGGGGCCCCTCCTCCCGCGCCATAGTCGCTCATCTGCATCGCTCCTCTGTTTGCGCCCGTGCCGCTCTCGCGGGGGCTCGGGATCTCCGCCACGATGCATGAGGCGGACGTGGCCCCTGCACGGGTGGGATAGTCGGCTGGACGGCGGAACACACCGAGCGTTCCGCCAGGCAACTGTTCGCTCTCCTGCGGGCGTATCCCTCCGACCGAGCGGTGCTTCGGGAGGGGGACCGAAACGCCGACGGCCCCCAGCGCGTTGCGAGTGGGGGCCGTCGGTGTGGTTCGGTAGCTGCCCCCTCCCAACGGGCGGCGGCAGCGCGGGCTTAGCCGGATACGCTCGATGCTGCGGGAGCTGCCTTGCTCTGGCGCTTCTTCTTGAGGTGGGTGGTTACGGCCTTGCGGATGGTGGACTGGACCGTGTCCGCATCGGGGCTGCCGTCAACCATCTGGAAGCCGTATTCCTCGCAGAGCTGCCGGAAATGCTTGCGCAGGGAGGTCTGGTACTTCTCGAAGCACTCCAGCATATCGCCGCCCATGCCCAGGTCCATGCCGGACTCCCAATAGTCCAACTGGCCCGTCTTGGCGAAGGCCCGGTGAAGGAGCAGCTCCGGCTCCACATCGAGGAAGAAGATGAGGTCCGGCACCAGCGCGAAGCCGAAGAGCTCCTTGAGCCACTCTCTACTTGCGCCGCGCACCAGGTCACGGGCCATCAGCGTGTAGATGTAGCGGTCCGCGACGGCCACGAAGCCGGCGCGCATCGCCGGCAGTATCCGGTTCTCCAACTGGTCGGCCAGGTCCGTGGCGTAGAGCAGACTGAGGGTGGTTTTGCCCAGCAGGTGCCCCCGCTTGGCCTCCGCGATGGCGTCCATCACCAGGTCGGAGCGACGGATGCCCACGTCCAGCACCGCGTGGCCTGAGCCCTCGAGCCACTCCCGAAGCATGCGGCTCTGGGTGGAGCGGCCCGAGGAGTCGGCACCCTCGATGACGATGAGCTTGCCGGAGAGATCGAAGCCCTCTAGGTAGGGGATGCCCGTACCATAGAAGCGTGGGGAGCGGGGCGAAGTCTGCGGTCGTTGCTTGGTATCGCTCATCGGCCCACCTCGGAGAATCGCAGGGGCATGGGCATCCCAGGGGAATGGCCGTCGCCCGTGGCTGGCCCCGTGGCCGCAACGCCCTGAGCCGGGATGTAGTGGATGGGGGCCTTGTACCGCGAGAGCTTGGCGGAGACAATGGCGCGGACCCTCTCCTGCATCTCAGAGATGCCCTCGGTGGCATCGATCAGCCGGAACCGCTCTGCCTTCGCCATGGAGTCGTACTGGTTCTTGATGCGCCCTTGGAACAACTTGAAGGACTCCACGGGATCGGTCGATAGGCCCAGGTCCATACCCGCCTCGTGGTACTTGAGCGTCGGCCGGCCGACGAGGATGCGGGAAACCGAGACGTCCAGCGGAGCCTGAAAGTAGAACGCCAGGGTAGGGCGCACGGCGAAGCTGTAGATGTTGCGGACCCAGTCCGGGTCGCAGCCCCGGGCCACGTCTCTCGCGTAGGCGGTGAAGACGTAGCGGTCCGCCAGCACGATGTAGCCCGCCCTAAGGGGGGGCAGGATCAGCTTCTCGTACCTATCGGCGAAGTCACAGGCGTGGATCAGGCTGAAGGTTGTGGGAGTAAGGAGGTTCTTCTTCTTCGCCCTGCGGACGGAGCTGTTGACCAGGTCGGAGGAGTTCCACTCAGTGTAGAAGGTTGGGTACCCTTGGTGCTGAAGCCATACCCTGAGCAAATGG
>DASXUI010000636.1:0-10762 GCA_036504955.1 Armatimonadota bacterium | reverse complement strand
CAGCAGTTGTCCTTCGCGACGCACGGGGAGCCGGTCCGGTTCCTCGAGGAGCCCGGCGCCACGGACCTCGGCCCCCGAAGCGCTGCCCTGCGGTTCGTGACAGACGTCGCGGCCACCAGCGTAGTCCTCTTTGGGCCCAAGGGCACGCCGCTCGATGATGCTCTGGCGATTCCCGGGGCTCGCACGAGCCACCGTCTGGACCTGCAGGGTCTCTCTCCGGGTACCGCCTACCAGTATCAGGTCTACTGCACTGCTCCGGGGCGTGCCAGCGCCCTTACGTCCGTGCGGGAGCTGCGGACGCTGGACCTGCCCGCGGTTATCAGCCAGATCTCCATCCAGCCCGCCATCAGGCAAGCCGTGGTCAGCTATGTGACGGACGTGCCGATTGCCACTCGCGTCGAGTATGGGCCCTCCGGTAGCTTCGGGCAGTCGCTCAGCAACCCGGAGAGCGTTACGTATCATCTTGTCACCCTCACCGGCCTGGAGCCCGACACCCGCTACAGCCTGCGCGTGGTGGCCGCGGAGGCGGGGAGGGTGCCGGCCACCGGCTCAGCGCCGGACTTCCGAACCGGCGATGCCGTGGTGCACATCGTCGGCGGCCCTGACGCGGTGGGGCTCACGGCCAGCTCCGCGCTGATTCGATGGACGACTGACGAGCCCTCGGACTCCCTGGTGGAGTATGGCACTCGGAACCCGCTCGAGGGGCGCGCGAGTTCCCAGGATGCGGCAACGTCTCACCAGATGGTCCTGCCGGATCTGTCGGCGAACACCCACTACTCTTTCCGCGTTACGAGCTCCACCTCGGGCCTCCAGGCAGCTCAGAGCGTCGTGCTTAGCTTCACCACGCCTGGCGCGGGAACCGCAGCTTACCTGCGCGGCTTCCCAGACCTCGACGTCGCGAATGACACCACTGGTGGGATTCTGGACCCCCTGAGCGATAGTTATGGGGCGACCACGGGCTTAATGGCGGGCTTCGCGGTGGACGAGGCGCGGGGCCTGGCATACCTGGCTCGCGGACCCGTGACCACCGAGGACGGCCGCGAGCCCGGTCTGGTGGGAGTGGCATGCCTGCAGTTGTCGCGGCCTCTCGATCACTCCATGAACCCGGCCAGTTCAGCGGCCAAGGCAACGTCGCGGTTCACCGACACCGGGCTGATCGTGCCGGCCATCGGAGCGCCGTCACTCAGGTCGGTCGCCGCGGTGGCCTTCGACGCGGTGGCGGATCGGGTCTACGTGCTGGCTGAGTCGGAGGGAGGGATCCTCGTGCTCAGCGCGCCGGGCGGCTCCGTGGGCGGGGCTCCCGGCGGTGGGGGAGTGGGCGCCGCCAACGAGGTGCTGGTTCAAGAGCTGATGCTGCCGAACGACGCCGGGCCCTCGGGCAGCGCCATCGCCGGCACCGTGCCCCGGGGGCTCACCACGTCTACGAAGGACGGCATGACCACGCTCTACCTCTCTCTGGGAAGCCACGCCGAGGTATGGAGGGGAGCTAACGGGCAGTGGGCACGCCAGTGGTCTTCCATAGCGCTACCCAATCTGAGGCCGGGCCCGGTGGCCCCGGGTGCGGTGGTGGCCGGCGCCGTGGACGCCGACGGCAACAGCTACTGGGTGGTTTCGGGCCCTCAGGGGGGCCTCTGGCAGTACCCGGCCGGGCTGGTCGGGCTGGCGCAGGGCGTTGTGGGTGCCCCTACCTCTGACCTCCGGGGGCCCGGCCGCCCCGTAGTGCTGGAGAGCGACGACACCCTGATAAGGAGGGCGGACCTGGACCAGTTCGGGGGGGTAGCCTACTCCCACGGCATGGCCGGCCACACACTCTGGCTCAGCGCCCTTGGGTCCTCGCCTGGAGCGGGCCCGGCACTCCTGCGCTGCCGGCTTCCTGAGGACCCCTACATGGCCGGGAGCGCCCTTGTAGCCAGGCTGATCGATGCCTTCGGTTCAGGCGCCCTGGCCCCCACGGATGACGTGCTGGCCTCGCTGCGTGCCCCGCAGCCCAGGGACCCGGATGGCACTCAATATACCCAGCCCGCGGCCCTCGCGGGTGACCTGCTGCCGGTGCAGGCCGGAAGCGACGGGGGCGGAGTGTGGGTGGAAGCTTACGTGAAGGACGCTCTCGCTGGGCAGGTAGTGCCTACGGGAGCGCTTCTGGAGGTAGCCGTCAGCCCCACGGTGGCCCGCCCCTTCTACCTGGTGCCGCCGACACAGGAGAAGGCCGGCCCCACAAGCATGACACTGCGCTTCGTTACCGACCTGCTGGTGACTTCCACGGTGCGCTACAGCGTCGGGGGGGCCCTGGACAGCCAGGTAACGGAGACAGCGGCCACCTCGGAGCACCGGGTCACGCTCAGCGGCCTGAAGCCGGCCACAACTTACCAGGTTCAGGTGGTGGCGGGGGGGCAGGGAACTGTCGCCGCGGCGACTCAAGTGCTGCTCTACTCTACCGGTCGCGCGTCTCTGGGGGATGGCAACCTGAACGGACGGGTGGACGTGGGGGACGCGGTGCTGGCTCTTCGTCTTGCCCTGGGAATGAGGCAGCCTACGGCTCAGGATCTGGAGCTACTGGACGTCTCGCCCGCGGGGCATCCGGACGGCAGGATCGCCATGGACGACGTGGTGCTGGTGCTTCGCGCGGCCCTCGGCCTGGTCACGCTTGGCTGATACCGGGGGTAGGAGGCGCTCTGGTTACTCGCCCCTCCACTCGCTGAGCTGGAGACCGCCCCGCAGTTTACTGATGGCGCAGGAAAGCGTCTTGCGGGTCTTGTCGTAGCCCAGTTCCATGGCGTGGCTGATCTCGCGGAAGGAGTAGTCCTGGAAGTAGTAGAGGCGGAGCACCTTCCTCTCGGCGTGGTTCAGCCGGCGCAGGGCGCGGTGCAGATCCAGGCGTTCCTCGGGGGATAGCCCCTCTCGTGGAGGGCAGGCGACGGCCTTGTAGTCCTGGTCCCACTCGTCGCCGGTGGCGTCGGTGTTCTGGAGCTCCTCCAGCGAAGAGACGCGCCTCAGCGCTGGGTTCGCCAGAAGGCTCTCCAGCCGCTCCAAAGGCATCTCAAGCTGCTGGGCAAGCTCGGCCGTGGGCGGCGGCAGGCCGGTGGACTGGGCGGCTCTGTTGGCCTCGCGCCGGACCCTAACATGGATCTCCTGGACCCAGCCGGGCAGGCGGATGGCGCGTCCGTAGTCCCGGATGTAGTGACGGAGTGCCCCCTCGATCTTCATCATGGCGTAGGAGGAGAACAGGGCGCCCCGATCCGGGCTGAAGAGGTCGATGGCTCGGAGGAGCCCGATGGTGCCCTCCTGGCAAAGGTCCTCGAAGGGCTCGGACGACCCTCGGTACCGGTGTGCCAGCTTGTATACCATTCCCCGGTAACGATGCACGAGGAGTTCGCGGGCCTTGGAGTCCTTGTGCCTCTGGTAGCGCGCCACCAGTTGAGCGTCGCTGTCCTGCATGGGTGGTACCCGCTGGTGTAGCCCTCGCTCCGACTGATTATGCACGCGCTCCTCCTTTGCCCCGGCGGTCTGGGCCTCGAAGCGAGGTCGTAGGCCGACCTGTGGACCGGCATCAAGAGCCGATCACGCCTAGCCCGCCTAATTCACGAGGCGCTTGCGCGTCGTGCATGGCGCGGGCTTCCACGCGCTCTCGTGGATAACGCAGGCTAGGGTGGTCGCACCGTTACCAGCCGGCCGGAGGCGCGAGGCGTGGCACGGGTTTCCACTGGCCTTCAGTGGGCCAAAGGGACTAGGCTGGGTTGCCGGACCTCGCGCCGAAGACGGACTGCCGTCCGTGCTGCTGGACCAGCGCCGCAGCCTGAACCAACCGGGCTGCGGCCGCCACGCCATTGTCCCACCGGCCCCGCCGAAGCGGACCTCCGGCGGGGCCAAACGGTACCCGGCGGGCGATGAACGGACACAATGGCCCCCTCAGAGGGAGGCTTTGGCCTGCCGCCGAATGGCTCTCTGGTCCGGGCCCACAGGGGCTCGCGGTACCCGCGCCGGATCTGTGCGCGTGGGGGCGATCGAGACGACGGCCTGGCCCCAAGGGTGGGTCACTGAGCTTGATGAAGGGATGGAGAGCGCGCATGCGGGGGTTGATGAGCCCGGTACGGGTGGGGGTGGTGGGGTATGGGTTCGCGGGGCGCGACTTCCACTGCTATCTGGTGAAGCTGGCCGAGGGCCTGCGCCTCGCCGCGGTCGCCACGCGTGACCCGGAACGTCGCGCGCGGGCGGAGAGCGAGCAGGGGGTAGCGACCTTTGAGAGCCTCGACCAGATGCTGGACTCGGACGCAGTGGATCTGGTAGTTCTGGCCACGCCGCACGACACCCACCGGGATCTGGCGGTGCGGACGCTCCAAGCAGGCCGCCACGTGGTGGTGGATAAGGTCATGGCCCTGACGGCCCGTGAGTGCGATGACATGATCTTGGCCGCTCGGCAGGAAGACCTAATGCTGAGTGTCTTCCACAACCGACGATGGGATGGGGACTTCCTGACCGTGAAACATGCCCTGGACTCCGGGTTGTTGGGCGACCCGCTAATGGTTGAGATCGGCATCTACGGGCACGGCACTCCCGGTGGCTGGCGGGGCAGACGGGCTCAGATGGGGGGCATCCTCTATGACTGGGGGGCTCACCTTGTTGACCAGGCTCTCCAGCTCTTCCCAGAGCCGATCGCCCATGTCTATGGCGTGTCTCAGTTCAGGAATCCCGGAACCGACATCGAGAGCTTCGCGCGCTGCGAGCTGCTCTTTCAGAGCGGGGCAATCTGCGCCGTGGAAGTGAGCAACCGGGCGAGGCTTGGGAAGCATCACTGGCACGTCTACGGCTCCAAGGGGACCCTTACCAAAGACGGTGTGGATCCGCAGGAAGCGGTGATGCGCCAGCGGCGGATTCAGGATTCACGTGAGGACCCAGCCCAGCGCGCGCACGTGCTGACCGAGGTCCAGGGTCAGATGATGGACATGGTAATCGACACCATCTCCGGCAGCTGGACCTCCTACTATCAAAACATCGCTGACGTGCTGACGAAGGGCGCCCCTTTGGCCGTTCAGCCGGAGGGGGTCCGAAAGGCGGTCTCGGTTCTGGAGGCACAGAGGCTCTCCGCCGAGACGGGGCGGGCGATTCCAGGGGACAAGCTGCCCTAGCCTGCACCACTCACTTGAGCGTGCGGAGGCCGGGGTGTTCATCTGGGCTAGGGGAGGGGGCGTCAGAGTGGGGCGCTCCTTTGGAGGCACACAGGTGTGCTATAATGGCGCCGGTCCTGCGCTCGGCGCCACCCGCCCCGCGGTGCGCCGATCTTCGGAGTTCGCCCCCTCGCTCAGACAGTTCGATTGCCACCAGCCTGCCATGTCAGCGTCCAGGCATCTACGGGGCTTAGCGGCCGGTGCCTTGCCTGTAGGGACGGCGTGGCCGGCCGGTACCTGGGTCCCCTGAACCACTAAGTGAGGAAGTCTAGGGTGGGGGCGGCGCGCCCCGGGCCCAAGATCAGTGCTGCCCCTGGACTGCCGGACCCGAGGCCAATAGACGCGCCCGCGGCGAGCCCTTTGGCCCACCGGACGGCCGGCGCCGGTCACCATCAGAGAGCGAACGGGAGTACTCTTGCGAAAACCATCCGGTCCATCCCCCCGCGGCACCAGGCACGCCTCTGTGTGGGCTTCGGCCGCACCCCCTAGCCGGCACCCTTTGGCGCGGGGCACTCGCCCCACGTTTCTGATCGCCGGGACTGGCCTGATGGTCCTGCTGGTTCTTCAGGCTTCGGGTCCCCGTGCGTTCTCGGCCGAGCCCAACAGGGCGGCCCCGCCACAGCCTGGACAGTCCGCTCAGACCGGCCAGGAGGGGCAACCGCTCCCCACTGGTGTCGTGCGCCCCATCTGGCCTGTGCAGCCCAAGCTGCCGCCGGCCCCGCTGGGCGTAAGGGACCCGCTGTTGGGGCCCTTCACGAGCTCAACCGAAGCGCCGCGCGACTACACCCGTGACCTGCCGGGCGCGGGTCCCGCTCCCACCGCCCCCGACGCCTACCGGCAGATGGAGTGGCCGCTGGAGCGGTTCGGGATGAACTACTTCAGTCAGGCGCGCGAGGCGCTGAAGCTGCGGAGTCTCTACCTCAGGGCGCTACTGGGTGCCCCGGTAGGCAACACCTTGGTTCTGCCGTCGCCGCAGGCCGCTGGTCAGGCAGGCCTTCAGACCGGGGTGCAGCCCGAGGGGCAGGCCGGACAGCTCCAGCCCTGGCTCCAGCCTCAGAGGCAAGGTGGGCTACCGCAACCGGCCCAACTGGGTACGGGCCCTGCGGTTGCTCCCGGAGTGCTCGCGCCCAGGCAGGCCACCGGCCAGCCCGGCTATGGCACCCAGACCAATGGGCTCGCCGCGACCAACACCGGTGCTCAGACCAACGGCACCTATGCACGCCCTTACGGCTCGCAGACGGTGGTGACCGGCCAGCCCGTCTACGCCCAGCCCAACACCGGGCAAGCTGGCGGCACGGTGACCGGTGGTACGGGCCTTCAGCCACTCTGGCCCTTCACCCAGCCACAGGGAGGTGGGTTGGGGCCTGGTGGCGTGCAGCAGGCCCAGCCGGGCCCATCCCCCGCGAGCACGCTGCCTCCTGTCTTCCCACAGATACCTGGGTACCAGACGCCCGGAGCGCCTCAGCAGGGGGCGGCCGGTTACCCACCTGCCCAGCCGCTGTATGGCGTGCCGGCCGGCGTCGGCGCTACGTCGGGCCTTCAGGGCGGGTACCGGCCGGACGTGGGGCTTCCGTGGCCCGGCTTTCTGACCGGAACCGCCGCCTCTGCCGACGCCAGCCGCTACTTCGTAGGGCCGGAGGCGATGTCGTACCTCAACGCCCTCTCCACGGTCCCCGAGCGGTACCAGTTGGGCCCCGGCGACACCCTCCTCCTGCGGTACTGGAGCCCGACGCTGGAGCCACGAGACGTAAGCCTTCGGCTGGATGAGCGCGGCGTCATCACCCTGCCCATCGGCGGCACCCTCGTTGCCCGGGGCCAGACGCTGGCTCAGCTTGAGGCAACGCTCCGGCGGACACTCTCGCGGCTCATCAACAAGGTTGACCTCAGCCTCACGATGAAGGACCTGAGGACCATCAGCGTTCTGATCACCGGTGAGGCCTTCGCTCCAGGTTCCTACCAGATGCCGGCGGTGGCCACCCTCTTCAATGCCCTCTACGCCTGCGGCGGACCCAGCGACCAGGGCTCGATCCGGCGGATACAGCTCAAGCGCACCGACGGTACCACTCACACCTTCGACTTCATCCGGTTCCTGGAGGGCGATGGCACCCAGGACGCTCCGCTTCAGCCCGGCGACACGATCTACATCCCGCTGGCGGAGTCCCTGGTGGCGGTCAAGGGAGAAGTTCAGCGTCCGGCGATCTATGAGCTCACCGACAAGGAGCGCCTCCGCGACGCGGTTCGATTCGCGGGCGGAACCAAACCCTCGGGCGTGGTGCAGCGGGTGTCCGTGGACTCCGTGAAACCGGGAATCGAGCGCCGGCAGGTGGATGCCAACCTCCTCGCCGCCGGCGATGCCAACAATCCGGTGCTGTACGATGGAGACACCGTTGAGGTACTCAGCATCCGGCCGGAGACAAAGAACGCGGTGGACATCGAGGGGGCGGTGGACCAGCCGAGCCGGTACGCCTGGGCCACGGGCATGACCGTCGCGGACCTGCTGGAGCGGGCTCGTGGCGTTCTGGAGGACGCCTACCTGGATCGGGCCGACCTTTACCGGGCCAACCCGGACAACACCCAGACCCTGATCCCCCTTGACCTGACGAAGGCCCTCCAGCGGGACCCTCAGGCCAACGTCGCCTTGGAGCGCCGGGACCGCCTTGTAGTCTACCGTCTACAGGACGTGGCCTTCCTCGGCTTCCGCCGGGTGGAGGCGAGCGGAGCCGTTCAGCGGCCAGGGTACTACACGCGCGCCGACGGGATGCACGTGCGCGACCTCGTTCTGCAGGCCGGCGGCCCTCTTCCGGAGGCCGCCGCGGAGCGCGCCTTCCTTCAGCGGCGGAACGCGGACGGCTCCTTCGGACCCCTGATCAACCTTGATCTCCTGAAGGCGGCCGCTGGAGACAGCGACCAGAACCTTCTGCTGCAGGACCGCGATGTTCTGGCCGTGTACACGAGGCGGCAGGCAGACTACACGCCTGAGAACGTGGTAGAGGTGAAGGGCGCCGTTCAAGCTCCAGGCACCTACCCCAGGGCCGCGAACATGCGACTGAAGGACCTCCTGAACGTGGCCGGCGGACTGCTGCCCAACGCGGCCGACTCCCTGGAGATCGCCCACGCCCGGACCCCCGTGAACACCCCCGTGGACAACGTGGCGCTGGCTGCGTTACCGCAGGCGGGTCCCGATGCCGGCGGCCCGATCCTGAGCGATGGCGACGTGGTCACTATTCACTCCCGGCAGGACTTCCGGATGAGGCCGGTCACTGTCATCGTGAAAGGCGCCGTCAAGCGACCCGGTCCCTATGCCCTCGCCAGTGAGACGGAGAGCCTCAGCGACATCGTCCGGCGGGCGGGGGGCCTGGCCAACAACGCCTTCCCGCAAGGGGCTCAGATGTACCGCAAGCCTGAGTTGCTCACCACCGATGTTCAGCAGACCCTGGCCCCACGGGTCCAAGCGCTGCTCGACATGGTGCAGCAGGCGGAGTACCGCCGCGCTTTGGCGCGCTCGGATGTAGACAAGCTGAGGGCCGTTTCGAGCAAGGGGAGCTCCACCCCTGCTGTCGCCATTCCCGGCGCGATTGCACCCACTGGCGGCGATGTATCTGCCGCGACCATGGATCAGGTGGCAAGCAAGCTTGCGGGCCGCGACTTGGTGACCCCGGCGCGTCCGCTCACCGACGACGACTTGCTGCCGGCGGGGAACCTTAGCATCGACCTCATGGCAGCGATGAGCGCTCCCCACACGAGGAAAGATGTGGTTCTACGCGAGGACGACTTCATCGATATCCCCGAGAAGCCCACGACCGTCACTGTCAGTGGCGCGGTGATGGTACCCTCCTCGGTGACCTATGAGTCGGGCAAGTCGCTGGCTGACTACCTTGCGGGCGCCGGCGGTCTTGCTCAGGATGCCGCGAAGGACCAGATCCTCATCATCAGGGCCACGGGCCAGGTGCTGAGAGCCAAGGGGCGAGTGAAGGTCGAGCTAGGAGACATCATCCTGGTGCCTACTCGGGTGATGTACGACAAGTTGAAGAGTAACCAATCGGTCTGGGACTCCATCATCTCGCGCATCACTGGTGGGGCGCTGGTGTATGCCGTCATTCGAAGCCTGACGAAATGAGCCAGCCTTCCCTGACAACCGAACGCCGGATTGCGCCTGAGCGGCACCTTGATGTAGATGCCTCCGATGTGCTGTTCAGGCTTCAGTCTCGATGGCTCACGATTCTGGTCTTCGTCGCGGCCGGGGTGATGCTTGGGGTGCTCTACACGGCGAGGGCGAAGCCCGTGTGGGAAGCGAAAGCAAGCGTGGTCTTCCCGGCCATGTCTCAGGCGGCGCTGGGCGGCGTGGCCGCAACGATGGGCTTCGCCCTGCCTGGTCAGAGCGCTTCCCCCATCAAGGTGAACCATAGCATACTGGAGAGCCGTAGGGCCCGCGACTACGTGGGTCCCCGAGTCGGCCTCTCTGACAAGCAGCTACGCCTGGTACTTACGGCCAAAGATGACCCGCCCTCAGGGCTGCTGAGTCTCTCCGTTAAGTACAAGGACCCAACAGAAACGCTCAAGATCACGGAGCTCTTCATAGAGGCAATGTCAGACCTAAACCGGCGGCTGAGCCTACCTCAGGCCCGCACTCAGGTACTGGCTTTGCAGAAACAGCTTGAGGAGAAGAGGGCCGAACTGCGGCGAGCTGAGGAGCATCTGCGGAATACCCAGACCCTCACCAAGACCGCGCCTGGGGCGGATCCCCTCACCGGCGCCACAAACCGCTACGCTCAGCAGCTAAACGAGACCGAAGTGGAGCTGGCGCGAGTCAGGGCCAGCATCGCCGAGGCCCGCGGAAAGATGGAGAGTCTCGCGGCGCCTGGCACGCCGCCGCCCGCGGAGATGGCCCCAGCACGACAGTGGCGCGATCGGTTAGCCAACCTGGAGTACGACCTCAGGGTAGAGGAGATGACCTATGGCGTCGAGGCCCCAAGCGTCGTTCGGCTCAGAGGGCAGATCGCGGTAGCGCGGAAGCAGTTGCAGCAGGAACTGGAGCGGTATCTGAGCACCGTACGCGCGAACGCCGAACCTAGCCTGGCCGGCCTGGAGGCTACTCGCGTTGGGCTGGAGGCACAGCAGAAGGTTCTGCGCGACCTGGCCGCGCGCGCTCCCGAGGAGGCAGTCGACACGCAGCGACAGGTGAGGGAAGTGACAGCCCTGGGGGCTCTGGTGCAGCAGATCCGCATCCAGTACGAGAGCGCGCGGCTGCTGGCCGCCACGGACCCCAACCGCTGGGAGGTGCTGGACCCTCCTGCTCTCTCCAACGATGGCCGTCCCGTGAACAAGCGATGGGTAGTGAATGCGGCGATGCTGGGCGTCCTGGGGTTCCTGTTGGGCAGCGCCATCGTCCTGGTACGAACCCGCCCGCGGCAACAGCCCTCGCTGCCGCCCGGCCAAATTCCCGCGACCCTGTAGCGAGCGCTCTCGGCCCGGCCCATACACACCGGCCGTGGATCCCCCGCCAGACACGCAGCCGGGGAGTGCTGGGGTTCCCTCAGCGTGCCATCCAGTTCTGCTCCCGGGGGGAGGGTCGTGGAGGGCCTCGGTCGGTAGGCATGGGG
>DASXUI010000635.1:0-8687 GCA_036504955.1 Armatimonadota bacterium | reverse complement strand
GAGAGCTAGCAATGCATGGGTCTAGCGTAGGACAGGTACTGGAACCCGCAGGCCTGGCGATCGACGGCAGCGGGAACCTGTTCGTGGCGGATCGGCGTTGGGGAGCAAATCGAGTTCAGATGCGTACCCCAGCTGGGGAATGGTCGACGATCGCGACCTTTGGGCGCCACCTCGGCCAAGTGGATGACCCAACCTACCTGGCTGCTGATGGGTCAGGGAACCTCTACGTCTGCGACCTTGGCAACCAGCGCGTCCAGAAGCGCTCCGCGAGTGGCGAGTGGTCACTCATAGCCTCAGAGGGTACGGATGTTGGTAGAGTGTCAGGCCCCACCGGCGTGGCCCTTGATGAGCGAGGGGGCCTCTATGTGGCTGAGAAAGGAGATGGTCTAGGCGCATATGGTCGGGTCCAGTTGCTCCGGGCCGACGGCGTATGGAGCATCGTGGCCTTGTCCGGGCATGAGCTGGGTCAGGTCTGCAGGCCAGAAGGACTTGCGGTGGCGCCTGATGGTGGCGTCTATGTTGCGGACCGGGGGAACGCACGGATCCTTAGGTACCTGCCCGCATCGCTTCCTCAGCCAGGGGTTGGTGACCTCGATGGCGACGGCAAGGTGACCGTTCGCGATCTGCTGCAACTGCTGCGTCTGGTAGCCGGGTTGGTCACTCCAACCTCTGCTTCATCATCTGCTGGAGACCTCAACTCTGATGGACGCATGGACATTAGGGACGCCGTCCAGCTGCTCCGCCGCCTCGCCGGCTTGGCCCCGGGGCCGAACTCACCCTCGGATCCGGCCATAGGTATCGTGGCCCAGTACTCGCGACTGAAGTCTTGCGTAGAGGCCAGGAACCTGGATGGCGTGATGGCTTTGGTCTCACCACACTACCTGCAGTCGGGGCAGACCTACAACGACTTCCGGCAGGCCTTCGACTCACTATTCGCTGACCTGGCTGCCATCACGGCGCACTTCTCCGTGGTCCGTGTAAGCTCAGACGCCACTGACCCAACGCAGGTCGAGGTAACCTTCGACGGCCTGATAGTTGGTCGGAACCTACAGACTGGCCACGATGAGAGGAACGACGTGGGTGGGCAGATGGTCTGGCGCTGGGAAGGCACAAGCTGGGTCATGTACGGCAACCAGCAGGCACAAGTGCGAATGCGTGCTGGGACTCGCGCTGGAGGGCCCGCCACTCTCCTTGGTGGGTAGCCGCTTCGGTCGGCTGCATCCTCATACGCCTGACCTGAGGGGCTGGCAACGGAGGTCCGCCCTAGGGATGGCCGTCTTCGTAGGGTCTCCAGTGCAGTGGCGGCAAGACTGCGAAGTGGGGGTCATCTGCGTGCCGGGAATACCTGGCAGTGCAACGCACCCTCTGCGCTACTGCAACCGCGCCCATGGGATTCCACAGACGCCCCCCCAGGCCGGGAGACCACCTGGGGCGACCCCACCATCTGGCCCGACTGTGCCCAGGGAGCGAAGCACCTTCGCGGCATCGATCGGCGCAGCCACGAACAGGGCAGCGTACTGTTGGCCGGTAACCTGGCACCCTTGAAGTGAGTGGAGGTTCTTGGCGACAGGCTCCTCGCCTCTGCTGCCCTCGACCGGGAGGCCCATTACGCCCTGTCACCCGCCCTCCCCGGCCAGGGTCTCCGACCACGTCACCGGGGACACACCCGCACCGGAGATGGGGCTCGTCTCCAACCCTGACCAAATCATCGCTCGCCTCTCAGCACTAGCACCTCCCAGCTTCTGGAAGACCGATCCAGCCAGCCCAGGGTGGCAGGAATCGTGTGGTCATCGACATGATGATAGGCAGGACATTGGCTAGTCAGCCTGAACCATACAGCAGCAGTCGGCAGATGGATCCAGCCGTCCTCAAGCTTCCAGTTGCCTAGAGGGACCCAAGTGGTTCCACTTAGTGGGGCAGCTCGACCAATGGAGGCAGGTGGCCGTACTACGGCCCGAATGCTCGATCCTACTGGCCGTACGCTCTGGCCGATGGCTGGAGACTCTATAGGGTCTCTACTGCCGTCAGGCGGGGTACAGACTTCAGCCTGAAGATCGGTGAGCCAGCACCTAACATCCCAAAGGGGGGAAGATGGCACGACACCACGGGTTGTCAACATCCCTGCTAAGCGCTCTTGCTGCGTTTCCGCTGCTCCTTGCCGGGAAGGAGGCCTGTTGCAGTGGTACCATCCTGACGCTCGTCGGGGGTGGCAGTTCGCCTCCAAGTATTACTGAGCAGCCTGCGGGCAAGGTTGCTCTGACATGGGTCTCGGGGGTCACCTGCGATAGCAACGGGAATGTGTACTTCGCCGAGGAGCAGGCCAACCGGATCAGCAGGCTATCAACCGATGGTTTAGTAGCGGTGATCGCGGGGCGCGGCACTGGCTTCGGAGGGGATGGTGGCCCAGCCACGCAGGCCCTAATGAACGGCCCGCAGAGCATGCTTGTGGCAGGGGATGGCAGCCTGATCTTCTGCGACAGCCGCAACAACCGGGTTCGGCGAGTGACTCGTGGCGGGGTCATATCAACGGTTGCTGGAACAGGTCTGGCGTCCTCCACTGGTGACGGTGGCCCTGCGGTCCTCGCGGCTCTGAACGCGCCCGCCGGCTGCGCGATGGATGCTGGCGGCGGCATCTACGTCTCTGAACGATATGGCCACCGGGTTCGCAGGATCGACAGGAATGGAACCATCACAACATACGTAGGCTCCGGCACCGCTGGCTCAGTGGACAGCACCGACCCCACCCGTGCATCTCTGTCGATGCCCGCCGCCATTGCGTTCGCTCCCGATGGAGCCCTGTACGTGTCTGACTCGGGCAACCACACGCTTCGCCGGGTCTCACCGACCGGGGTAGTCACTACATTGGGCGACTGGAGTTCCCCGGGTGGAGCACGTCATTTCGCGCCCACCGAGCTGTTTTTCCTCCCTGATGGCTCGCTGGTGAGTTCAGAGTGGGAGAGCAACCGAGTGTGGCTTGGGACTCCGGCTGGTTTCCTGAGCCCGCTCGTAGGAACGGGCGTGCAAGGCTTCTCTGGCGAGGGAGGGCCAGCACTGATGGCTCAGCTCGACCGCCCACAAGGGATATGCCTTTCGCCGGAAGGAGCAGTGGTGATCGCCGATTCGGGCAACAACAGGATCCGCAAGCTCAGCGGGTCGGGGTTGGTTGCCCCTGCCGCTGGCACCATTGTCACTATCGCTGGCACCGGGCAAGAGGGATTCGGGGGGGACAGTGGGCAAGCTACCAATGCGATGCTCAACTATCCCCAGGATCTGGCCTTTGATCTGTCAGGAGGCCTCTTGGTTGCGGACGAGGCCAACAATCGAGTCCGTCGGATTAGCCCCTCTGGAATCATCACAACCATTGCTGGCGACGGCCGGCAGATGTCATTGGGCGATGGGGGGATGGCGTCAAGCGCATCTATCAGCGTGCCCCAAAGTGTCGCGGTGGACTCCCAAGGCAACCTCTTTGTGGCAGAGAAGCTCGCGAATCGAGTCCGGAGAGTGGACCCCCAGGGGGTGATCACTACTGTGGCCGGAAATGGTCTGAGTGGGCCTCTAGGGGAGGGAGGCCCGGCACTGGCTGCAGGAATGGTGGACCCCGCCAGTGTGGCAGTAGATTGGTTTGGGAGGCCCTACTTCTCCGATCTAGGTAGCGACCGCGTTCGCCGGATTGAGCCCTCCGGAACGATCACCACAGTAGCTGGCAGCACACGCGGCATGGCTGGAGACGGTGGGCCGGCGGCACAGGCGAAGCTCAACCTGCCGCATGGGTTGGCCTTCGATCGGGCGGGCAGGCTCTACATCGCGGATCGCAGCAACAACAGGGTACGGGTAGTGTCCCCCAATGGTGAGATAGCGACTGCAGCGGGCGGTGGCGTGCATGGTGATGGATTCCCTGCCGTAGACGCAGCTCTGAATGCTCCGTTCCGAGTGGCTGTAGATGGAGCAGGGAGCCTATTCATAGGCGAGGCTCTGGGGTGCCGTGTGAGGAAGGTGAGCACCGACGGAACCATCACTACGGTGGTCGGTACAGGGGTTGCCGGGTTCTCAGGGGATGGCGGGCCGGCTGTGTCTGCCCGGCTGACAGAGCCCTCTGGTCTGGCTATCGATGCCGAGGGGAACCTCCTCATCAGTGACCTGAAGAACCACCGAATCCGGAAGGTCTTCGGCATCGCCATCCCGCCGGCCCTTCCCCAGGTGCCAAGCCGCCTCCAGCTGACAGTAGCATCGAGTGTGGCTCTTCCTGGGGGCGAAGCGATAGTGCGGGTTGGATACACAGGGTCGGACGGAGCAGCAATTGGGGGAATAGCTGGGTTGGTCTCGATCCGGGCTCTGGACGCACAATCGACCTGGGTGCCAAGCCTTGAGGGCGTGGACGCCGGACAGGCCCTACCGGGCTCCTCGGTGTTCCTTACGCCGGAGGGCCTTGGCCAGACTCGGCTACGCCTGACATCGCCGATCGCAATCAGCCCTGGTACAGAGGTGGCCCGGCTGCGTCTCAGGATGCCAACTGGCGCTCCCGAAGGTTTTGGGTTTGAGGTCTCCATCACCGAAGCCCAGACCTACAGCCCCAGGGGCGATGCGTCAGAGGCCCTTGCCAACGCCATAGTCATCAGCATCAGCTTGCCCGCAGGCGACGCGGACGGGAACGGCAGGCTGGATGTGATGGACGTGGTGCTGTGCCTGAGGATCTCTCTGGGGCTCTACTCACCGGTTCCTGCAGCAATGCTGAAGCGCTGTGATGTCGCTCCCAAGAAGACCGACGGGACGTATGGGGACGGGGTCGTGTCGATCTCCGACGCGATGCGAGTGCTCAGGAGGGTGGTAGGGATAGAGACCGGGATATGGCCGTAGACAAGGGCTCGCATGCCTATGGGCATCAGTGGGCCATCGTGTAGCTCCTGCGTCTGATCCGGCATCAGGTGGGTCACGTGGAAAGTCATGGGGTAGGGCGTAGGGCTTGGGAGGGAGACCAAGCCCCACCCTACATATGCGCCAGGAGGAGCGTCCTCTGCCCCCATGCGGGGCGGGAGCCGTAGCTGGAACCCGCTCCGCACCTATGCAGCCCCTTCGCTGCGCAGAGAGAGTGCGGCT
Source organism: Armatimonadota bacterium (assembly GCA_036504955.1). GTDB lineage: Bacteria > Armatimonadota > DTGP01 > DTGP01 > DASXUI01 > DASXUI01. The sequence goes on along the minus strand of DASXUI010000635.1, from coordinate 3,593 downwards.
GCTTGGGCGATGTCGGGCATGGACCTCTCAAACAGGATGATAGGGGAAGCGCCTATCACCTCGGTCTCCTCCCAGCAATGCAGTTCCAGCACGGGCGAGCCGCCCTTCAGATCTCTGCTGACCTTGATCAGGGGCCATAGGAACCAATCGTCTCCTCGTGTAACCGGCAGGCCCGCCGCCTGATCCTCGTCCCACAACGCTGACGCCCTCCGACCCCGGTCCTCCTCGGCTCGGAACCGAGGCGTCACGATGTAGGCAATGTCAACGTCACAGACCTTGTCGACCCCCTTGAGGTAGCTGCCGAACACCCCGATCCTCTCTACCCAGTGCAGGTAGTCCCGTGACTCGTTGATCCGCTGGGCCCGCTCGAGAAGGTCGACGAGGTGCCGAGTGGCAGTGGACCGGCGATACTGGCGCATCTTCGCGAGGCTGAGAGCACCTCCAGAAGTGGTGGTAGCGTAACGCCCCTTCTGACCCCGGACGCGCTCCAGGTAGCCGTGGTGAACCAGGGACCGGATCAGGGCTCTGGCGCGGTCAGGTTCCAGGCCATGGTACTGCATGAAGGTCTCCTGGTCGAGAGGGTCCCGGCGCAGGGTCATCCGCAGTTGGTAGGCTGGTACTCCAGCGAAGGTGAGGTCCTTGCTGATCAGCATGATCTAGCGCCTCCCTGCCTTGCGCAGAAGCCCCGCCTTCCGGGAGCCCCGTGGGCAGGGCTGTACGGGGGCGAAGGACTGGTAGCCAACAAGGCCTCTCACCCGGTGCTCATTTCCATGGATGTAGATCTCGGTGGTTGCTACCTTGGAATGGCCAAGATGCACGCTGACCGACTTGAGGTCGTACCCGTTCTCCAGCAGGCGGGTGGCGCAGTTGTGCCGGAGGGAGTGCGGCTGGATGTTCAGATGATCAGCGAGGCCAGCGACAGCCTTTACCTCGCCAAGCAGGCTTCGGAGCGCATGGTAGTGAACGCGACGGCCAATGTCGTAGGCCCATAGCCAGTCGTGGTGGCACCGCTCGGGCCTTACAGCCATCCACTCCTGAAGCGCAGCCTGGGCGTCCTGGCACAAGTAAACCGTGCGCGACTTCAGGCCTTTCCCCTGACGGACCACCACGGACCCCAGGGCTAGATCCACGTCGGCGACCTTCAGGTCGAGGCACTCGGCTCTACGGAGAGCCCCATAGATAAGAACGGAGAGCAGAGCACGGGCCAAGGCCGATCTGTAGGGGTCTGAGAGGCGGTGTGTGGCTCCCAGAAGAGCGGCAGCTTCCTCATTAGTGACAAGAGCCCTATAGGCGGCATCAAGCCTAGGCGTCTTCATCCCTTCGGCAGGGCTCTCGCTCAAGACCTCGAGGCCGACCAGGAAGCGGCCCAGGTCTCGGAGGGCACTGAAATGGACGCGGATGGTCCGGGGCCTCAGCCTTCTGCTGCCAGCGAGGTGATGGAGGTACTGGGTCAGGATGGGTCTACTTAGATGGCAGAGCTGTGGGTCCGAGGCTACACTTGACACAAGCCACCGGTGGTAGTCGTGGAGGCGGGTGCGGTAGGTCCGGCAGGTCTCGTTGGTGCAGCCCTTGACGAGGCGGAGGTGCTGAAGGTACTCGTCGATGTAGCCGTAGAGATTCACGGTCCTTCCCTTTCCGGCACAGAGCCAGAGCGAGGTTGGTACCGCAGGCCATCAGGGGCTTCGTACAGGGTGATTCTGACACGCGACTAGGGGTATGCGAACCGGTTGGGGAATGACTGACGGGGGCGAAACAAGGGTTCTGCCTGGGTACCTGGACCAAAAAGGGAATCCTCCGCGATGCGAACGCGGCGCTCTCCCAGCTGAGCCACAGGCCCACCGAAGCGTGGCATCCCCACAACCCTGGAGGTTGGGCTGTCCACTAACCGATTATCCCACGCTCTACAGCGCGGGTCAACCCCCAGCCGCAACCCGTGCCGAGTTCGGGGAGCTCAAGCCGGGCCCAAGCATCCGGCCGAGCAATGCCCCTAACTGGTCCGTCCCCTGCCAGGGCGGGGGATGAGGGGCGCCGGTCCCGTGGGCGGAGGAATCGCTGGGTGCTGCCTGAGCACGAGGTTCGGAACGCCTGAGGCGGGTGGCGCCGCCTGGGCAGATGCCCGGGCCCCAGCAGACCGCGCGGGGAGGTCGCCGTGACTAGTTTCGTCTACGCACTGACACTCGCATCAGCCCTTGGCACTGGGCTGGTAGCTGGAGTCTTCTTCGCCTTCTCCACCTTCGTAATGCGGGCGCTGTCTCGGCTCCCTCCCGCGCAGGGGATAGCGGCCATGCAGTCAATCAACGTGGCCGTCATGACCCCATGGTTCATGGGCGTCTTTATGGGGGTGACGCTTACTAGCCTCGCGCTGACGGTCCTTGGCCTCGCCGGGCTTCACCGGCCTGGCGGCGCTCTCCTGCTCGCGGGTGGGCTGCTGTACCTGGCTGGCACTTTCCTCGTGACGGCGGTGGTTCATGTACCGCGCAATGACGCCCTGGCGGCGGCGGTCCCCACGAGTGCGGGAGGCGCTAGCCTGTGGGCCAGCTACCTGGCCGTCTGGACAGCCTGGAACCATGTCCGGACCATCGCCGCGCTCGCGTCCTCCGCCTGCCTGGTCGTGGCGCTTTGCCAGTCCAGGGCTCGGTGAGACACACGACGCCTCTGCCTGCGTGTTTGTCGAGAGCGGGTTGAGAGTAGGCTGGGCTCTCCCCCCTGGGCCATGCTCCCGGGTGAGTGTCAGGGCCGCCCCCCGCTTCAGGGGAGCCTGTTGGCTAGCGAGGAACCCCGCCAGGTCAGTAGCGCACATGCCTGCGGGAAGGGCCCGCGGCCCGGCAGCCATCTTGCCCACCCGGGGCGGCCACCGTGCCTGTCGCGGCAGGATGGTGGGCGCCCGGGCGTCCGTTAGCGCGCTGGGCGCATGGGCCGCCGACCGCGCCCCCTGGCCTGGTTGCCCCTGTAGGGCCTGAGTACGAGCTCCGGCGAGACACCCGACCGCCTTCTGACCGCTGCTGTCAGGCGGCCCACCAGGGGGCATGGGCACCTCGGCGGCGAAGGGAGCACGTGATGGCATGCCCCGTGAAGGACCCAGGGGCGGCCACGGGAGGTGGACGTGCGTAGCCTAGACCGGCGTGACTTCAGCGTTCGGGGAGCCTGCCGCCATGTCGTCTTGGGGGCGGCTCTTGTCACGGCCGCTCATGCGGGGCAGCAGTCACCGGCAGCCGCGACGGCGAGCGCTGGGGGCTTGGCTCCCCCTCGGGCAGCGGCGGGGGAGGCCAAGCTGGGAGGCACCATGGTCAGCCGAGGCTACCGGATACCCATCGTCGATATCTCAGCTGAGAAGGCGCGGCAGGTGGTGGTTGACCGGGAGCCGGGGCAGTACCTGGGGCATCCCACCACGGTCCTCCTGGAGGACGGGAAGACGCTGCTGGCAGTCTACCCCAAGGGGCACGGCAAGGGGGCCATCGTCTACAAGCGAAGCCGAGATGGCGGGCGCACCTGGTCGGGCCGTCTGCCCACGCCCAGCAGTTGGGGCACGTCTCTGGAGGTACCCACCCTCTACCGCGCCGTGGATGCCGCTGGCAAGCGAAGGCTCCTTCTTT
>DASXUI010000634.1:0-7389 GCA_036504955.1 Armatimonadota bacterium | reverse complement strand
CGCCTCACGCTCCCGGCTCCTCAACCCACCCCCTCAGTCCCCTTCTGGCCGATCAGTCACGACCTGAACCTTGGGAGGTGTTGGGTTGGAAGCACCTGAGATGAAGCTGTTCTACCATCCAAAGGACCGGATGCGGCTGACCGTGGGCGAGGATCGAACCTACATCACCGTGAAGCCGCGGTGGGCGTCGCCGCAGTCGCGCCCGAACCACTACCTGGCCCTGCTGGACGGCAAGGGCGAGGAGATCACGATGCTGAAGGACCCGAAGGACCTGGACGCGGAGTCCTACAAGGTCGTCTGCAAGGAGCTGCGCGCCAGAGACCTAACGGCGCAGGTCTCGCGCATCATCCACGCCAAGCAGGAGTTCGGCGCCACCTACTGGGAGGTGGAGACGGACCGAGGCACCAGAGACTTCGTGACCCAGAACCTTCAGGAGAACGCCCTCTGGTTCACGGACGACCACCTGCTGCTCCTAGACGTAGACGGCAACCGCTACGAGCTCCCCCGCATCTCCGGCATGGAGCCCCAGAGCCAGGCCTTCATCCACGCCATCCTCTGACCGACCGTTCGGCGAGGCCCGCGGCCCCGGCTAGCCGGTCTGGCCCTGCGCACAGAGACGCCGCGGCCCACACTCTCTGGGGATTCTTGTCCGCCGGAGCCGCGGCGATCTACGGACGCACCGACAGCGATCAGCGCGTGCCAGGGACGGGTGGGCCGTGGCCACCACTGCCCACCGCCCCTGACGGCCCCACGGAGAACTGGTAGCCCGGCGGATACGCGCGGTACCGTCCAGGCCCAGCGTTTCATGAGCGCGTCTGATGGAACACAGCAAGCGTACCGGGCGTCCTCACATCGGGAGCAGGCCTCTTCGGAGCATTCAGTTGCTCCTCCCCACCGCTTCTTCCAAGCCCACGGCTGGATCAACGTGCCGGGGCTGGGAACTGCTGAAGGGCCAGCGAACAACTGGCACAGTGCCTACGACCGGCCTGAATGCCGGCGATACCCTAGCCGCGCGTAGCGCGCGCTGCTGAGGATGCCAGTGAGCTACGACCGACACCTGTGCCTTACACGGCCGATAGTCAGGGCGGCAGCCGTGCTGCTGCTCCTGCTGAGGATGCAACCGGCGTTGGCGATCCCCGCGCCCGGCACCATCGTCTCTGTGGCAGGCCGGGGCACCATCGGCCACTCGGGAGACGGCGGGCCGGCGCTCTCCGCGGAACTGAACCGGCCCGCCGGCCTCGCCATTGATGCGCGGGGCCGGGTGGTCCTCGTTGACTCCTACAACCAGTGCCTGCGGGCTTTTCCCCCTCGGGGCATCATCAGTGCTCTACCGGCCTTGCCAGGAGTCCCTCTCAGCCTGTCGGCCCGCGCCGACGGCCTAGTCGTCGGCCTGGAGAGCTTCCAAGTAGTCAGGGTGGATCCCCAGGGTGCAATCTCGGTCCTAGCCGGCTCGGGGCAATGGGGGACCGCTGGCAACGGAGGGCTCGCAACGGAGGCAGAGCTGAGCAGGGTCACCCATCTCTCCCAGGGCCCCGGTGGGGAGTTGCTGCTCTCAAATCTGGAGTCGCGCTCCGTTCGGCGGGTTGACGCGCAAGGCAGGATCCAGAGGGTCGCAGGCACAGGGCAGCTGCGCATGGGCTCATGGATCCCCAACGATTCCGGAGGCGTTCCTGCAGTCGATCAGGACATCGGCGGCGTCCACGGGCTTGCGGCAAGCCCCGCCGGTGGCTTCGCGTTCACCGACGGTCGCCTGGTTCAGCATGTCTCCCCAGATGGCCTCCTCGTTAGCATGACCTCTCTGCTCGGAACGCCGGAGGCCGATACCGAGGGGCTCCCTGCCACTCAGGTCGCTGTCCTGAGTCCCGGAGGGCTGGTCTACGACTCCGCGGGGAACCTCTTCATGTCCGACGAGATGATGCACAACGTCTACGAAATCGATGCTCAGGGGCTCTTCCACCCCATCGCCGGCGCGGGGCCAGTCTCCATCTTCGACATGAGCTACATCGGAGGCTACTCGGGCGATGGCGGACCCGCCCTCACGGCGCATCTCAACCTGCACAGGGGGCTGGCCATCGACTGGTGCGGCAACCTGCTGATCGCCGACAGTGAGAACCAGCGCATCCGCAAGGTCCATGGGGTGGCGGCGCCAGGGCTGCTGGCCGGCCAGCCCCTGCCAGCCCTGCGAGGCGACGTGGACCTTGACGGCGCGCTCAGCATCGGCGATGTGGGTCCGGCCCTTCGAGTCCTGGTGGGCCTCGATCAGCCGAACGAGCTACCGCGCCGCGCCAGGGATGTGAACGCCGACGGCCGGTTCACGGTGATGGACGTAGTGGCGCTCCTGCGCACGCTGGCCGGCATCTAGGCCCGAAGGGGGAATGGACCACTGAGCCGGAATCCTCGGGTACTGCCACCCATGCGCGCAGGAACCGGTGGCCTCTTCCCCCGTCTAGCCCAGAGGTTGTACCGCTCGTCACCTCTGCCTGAAGCCGCGACCAAGGGCCGCTCCTGTTTGAAGGCTAGGCCTCCCTCTCGGCCTAGTCACTGCTTCTCAGGCCTTGGTCGATCGAGCGTTCCACGCTCACTCGGCGCGAGCCTCAGCTCGTGCCACCAAGGCCCCATGGCTATGGACCCGTGCCCAGCCGTGCGGCGGCGGGTCCGACAGGAGTCGCTCGATCAAGGGCAGCGTTGAGCTGGGGTCGGCACCAGAAACCGACACAGCGTGCGGTGGCTCCTTTGCTTGCGGCCTGCCGAATGCTCTACAGTCTGGGTGGCGGCTAGGCTCTGGCTACGAACCAAAACGTGGAAGGATCCCATGGGGAGTGGGTGCCGGACACTTCCGTCGGTATGCTCCTGACCACGCCGACGGCTGGTCGTGCCCGAACTACCCGATCCCCCGGTCTCTGCGCCCCGCCGCCGCGGCGAGGGGTCCGCCCCTGCACGGGGAGCCACTAGTGGTCTATCACAGACGCTCGGTTGGTGTTCGTGGTTCGTCACGCGCGCGTCAGCAAACTGTCAGTGGCTGTGTGACGAACCACTAGCCTGCACGGCTCGCGCGAGCGCGTGGGAGCCGGCCCCGCCACGCGCGAAGGCGCCTCTCTTGCGCCCCGCGGGCTGGACCCAGCTAACGGCGGCGGTCTTCTGGCTTCAGGTCAGAAACATCGAGGCTTCACGTGTTGCTCGAGACGCTGGAGACGCATCCCACGGAGCGCCTCCGAGACAAGGTATGTATCGTGACAGAGGTCGCGGGACCAGTCGCGGCGGCCTGCGCCCTCAGACTGGCCAGCGAGGGAGCCCGGATGGTGGTAGCCGACCAGGATCGGGCGGCAGCCAACTTTGTTGTGAGCACCATCCGCCAGCTTGGGGGCCGGGCGGTGGCGCTCACCGCCAGCAGCGGGGACGCCGGACAGGTGGAAGAGCTGGTGGAGCGTACCTTAGAGCGCCACGGGCGCCTCGATGCCTTCGTTCACCCGGGGCTCCGCACGAACCCCGATGCCGGCTTGGACCGCTCCCCGGCAGACCCTCCCTCGGCCTGGTGCCGAGAGCTTCGGCGGCAGCTCCAGAGCCTGACTCTCGGCTGTCACCAGGCGCTCCCCCCTATGGTCGCGGCGGGTGGGGGTGCCCTGGTCGCGGTATCGTGTACCCTCGGGCCTGTCGCGCCGCCCGGCTCCCTGGCCGCGCGGGCCGAAGCCACCGGAGATGAAGCCATGGCGGACCTGGTGCGCCGCATCGCGGAGGAGTATAGGCCCCAAGGGGTAAGGGCCAACCTGGTCTTGGCCCAACTATCCACCGCTAACGCTGCCGAGGATGCGGTTGACAGAGGAGAAGGGTCCGGACGTCCCAAACCGATGACGACGCTGGGCCCGGAGGATGTTGCGGGCGCTGTTGCCTTCTTCGCCTCCCAGGACGCCGGGCATGTCTCCGGGGTCGTCCTACGCTTGGGTGTACCTAGCGTCGTGCCTGCCCAGCCGGGGCTTACCAACTGGCCGGTCTGAGGAGCTTGGGGGGATGAGGCGCCGCGGCTCGCGGCGGCACCACACGGTGCGCGCCGCTTTGGGAGATTGGGTTACGGCATATCCAGAAGCTGGTGGGCGTCGGTGAAGAGCTGCCGATACGCAAGCCCCGCGGCCAGGATAGAGGTCAGCGCCACGGCGGTCGAGATCATGTAGACCACCACGATCTGGTACCGAATGGCCTGCTCGGGGGCCGCCCCCGCCAGGATCTGGCCCGTCATCATCCCCGGAAGCTGCACCACCCCCACTATCATCATGGAGCTGAGGGAAGGCGTCATCGCCGCGCGGACGGCGCTCCGCAAGGGGCCCGCCACGGCCTGCCGCGAGGTGGCGCCCAGACACAAGGCAGCTTCAACCTGGGTCCGTCGAGCCGACACCTCGGACCGAAGCCGATCCAGCAGCAGAACGGCGCCTGTCATCGCGTTCCCGATAATCATCCCACCGATGGGCACGGCGTACTGAGGCGAGTACCAGTCCGGGGGCCGGATCACCGCGCCGACCACGAACCCGAGCGCCAGGAAGGAGCCACCACCTATCGCCACGGCCAGGATTGGCAGCGCTCTGGGGTAGCTCTTCCGCTCGCGCCCCGCGGCGGTCCACACGGCCACGGCGGTCATCACCCCCAGCATCAGCAGCGTCCAGTACCACTGGTGCAGGTCGAACACCGCCTTCAGCACGTACCCCACGGCCAGTAACTGGAGGAAGGCCCGAACCGACCCAACCAACAGGCTCCGCTCCAGGCCCAGCTTCTGTCGTCGGGAGAGGAGCAGCGTGAAGACCACCAACAGGCAGGCCAGCCCCAGGTCGCCCCAGCCTATCTCCACATAGCGGGCCGCCTTCGCCATCAGTCCCCCTTCATCGCGGAAGGCGACGTGCTCGGCCGCTCTTCGAGCCGCCCCTCCAGGAACAGACGTAGGGCCTCTGTCTTGGGCTTGCGGAAGACCTCTTCCGTCTCCCCCTCTTCAACCAGGCGACCCTCCACCAGCAGTGCCATCCGTCCCCCCAACTCCTTCGCCAGCGAGAGGCTATGAGTCACCAGCACGACGGTGAGTCCCAGGTCCCGGTTCAGCGACGCCACCAGCCGCAGGATGCCGGCCACGGCGGTTGGATCCAGCGACGACGTAGGCTCGTCCAGCAACAGCGCCTCGGGGTCGTTCGCCAGGGCCCGCGCGAGGGCTACCCGGTGCTGCTGACCGCCCGAGAGCTGGCTGGCGGGCCGAGGCAGCAGGTCGTCGCCCAACCCGACAAGCCCGAGGCAACGCGCGGCCTTGGCCTGGCACTCGGAGTCCGAAACGCGCCTCAGCCGGGGGCCGTAGCAGAGGTTGTCGAGCACCGTGCCCTCGAAGAGGGCCGGGCGCTGTTGAACCATGCCGACGCGGCGCCGGACCTCCAGCACCGGAAGTGCGCGAATCCCCTCGCCACCCAGCAGCACCTCGCCTTCGTCGGCATCTTCCAGGCGGTTGAGGAGGCGCAGGAGGGTCGACTTTCCGGAGCCGGAGGGGCCCAGCACGAGGTTGAGGCCCCCCGATTCCACGCTCAGGGAGACGTCGCTGAGGGCCAGAAGCTCTTGGGGCGAGCCATCGGCCTGGGGAACGGTTCGGCGGCGCGTGGCCCGGCGAAGCTCCAGGATAGGGGTAGCAAAGACCTGCTCTAGGCAAGAAGCTGAAGGGCTGTTTGGGTGGGTCATCGGGAGGTTAGGCGAGGCTGTGGAAGGTGTGATGGGGCCGCCTCACGGTGTCCTTCCCCTCCGGGCGACACACCTCCTGCCTCAAGGCGTGGGAGGGAGCCTGCGGGGGCCGCCTACCCCCAAGCGCCCATCGCGCCAAGGTACCCGGCTCCGCCGAGCGTGCGAGACTGGGGCCAAGTCACCAGAAAAGAAACGGGCCCCGGAGCAAGTGCCTCCGGAGCCCGACGAGAGAGGCAGTCCCGCGCGCCGAACGCTGTTCAGTTCGTGCGGCGGCACGGGTAGCGCGCCCTCGGGCGCGCTACCCGTCCTAGACAGAGTTCACTAGGCTTGCCCAGGGAACTTGTCGATGAGGCCCGCCAGCTTGCGCAGCATCAGCACAACGTCCGTGATGTTGAACTTCTTGTCGGCGTTGACGTCAGCCGCCTTCTGCTGGTCGGCGGTCAGGTTGACCAGGCCGGCCACACCCCGCAGAGCCATCACGACGTCGGAGATGTTGAACTTGCCGTCTCCGGTCACGTCGCCCAGGTTCACGGTAGGCGGGGGAGGGGTCACGGTGTCCTGGCCGAAGCGCAGGTCCATCAGCTTCGCGTCGCCCAGGTTGCCGGCGGAGTGCGAGGTAACAGCCATGCCGAACATAACGGGAGCCTTATCGAAGGCGTCCGTCACGTCCACGGACCCGATGTAGGCCACCACGTTGCCGTCCAGGGACTTGTAGGCATCGAAGTGCTGGCCCTTGCGGACCAGCTTCAGGTAGTAGCCCGTCCCCTGGGTGAAGGTGCCGCCACCGGCGCTGGTGGAGCCGTTGCCTGCGGCGTCCGCCTTCGGCCGCGCCTGAATGTACTCGCCGTTATCGCGAGAGGCGCAGACGAAGACATGCTGGCTGTTCGTATCCAGCGTGTTGCGGACCATCAGGCCGGCCTTGGACCACCCATCGGTGGTCGGCACGTTGAGAACCTTCACGGTCGCGGAGAAGTCGCCGGAGACCGTCTTGTAGGTGTAGCGGAAGTGGTCTCCGCCGTCCCAGATGTCGGCACCGTCTGCCGTGACCGTGGCGGTCTTGGAGGCGGTGTCGATGGCGAAGCTGCCGGGCTCGGGGTCACCGATGTCGACGGACGTCCAGTTCTTGGAGGTGTCCTTGCTGAAGTCATCACTGACGGTGGCGTCCAGCGTGGCCGGGAAGAAGGGCACGTAGGTAATCAGGAACTCCGCGGGCTTGGCGATCTTGCCGCCGGCGACCGAGATGGCGAGAGCGGCCGGCGCGGTGCTGGCGATGGCCGGGCTGGTGGAGGTCAGGACGTAGTCGCCGGGGACCAGGTCGCGGAAGGAGTAGGTCCCGTCCGTGGCGGCGTTGGCGGCGATCTTTGTCTTGCCGTCAGCGGAGGCGAGGACGAGAGGCGCGCTATCGGCGCCCACCTTGGTGGTACCGGCCGCATAGGCGGTGCCCATCACGGCGCCCAGAGAGGCGGGGTAGATGGTGATCTTGGGGGCCCAGCCAACCTGGTCGATACCGGCGCCGCCACCACCCTGGGCGCCCTGAATCGCCAACACATTGTCGCCGGTGAAGTTGACGATGGCGCTGTCGATGAGGTAGTTGCGCTCATCGTTCCAGCCGTTGTGGGTTCCGATCAGGACGCCGTTGAGGTAGGTCCGGTCGTTGTCGTCCAGCTTCATGTTGTTGAAGATGAACGCACG
>DASXUI010000633.1:0-1664 GCA_036504955.1 Armatimonadota bacterium | reverse complement strand
TACAAACGGCGACTGGCCCTCAATGAGGACAATCTGCGGCTGTAGTACTAGTACTACAGCCGCAGATTGTCCTCATTGAGGGCCAGTCGCCGTTTGTAATGGCAGCGTCTGGCCCTCATCTGGTGTTTCCGTCGCCACCCGGACCAGTGCAGGACCTGGGGCTCGGAGAGCGTGACGCACCAGAGCAGGCGAACGAGCAACCGCTGCACCTCGGGCACGGTGAGCGGGATCAAACTCTCCGTCCCGCCACTCAGTTCCATCTCCCCCCTTGCACCGCTTGGGCCTGCACCACGGTCAGAAACGCGTGCGCCAGCAGCGAGAGCGTGATGTAGCGGTACCAGGCCGGCCACTTGCGCACCTCGTACTGGTCTAATCCCACCAGCCCCTTGGCGGCTTCAAAACACTCCTCGATCGCCCACCGCCGACCCGCCACCTGCACCAAGGTCGGCAACGTGGTGCCCTTCGGGGCGAAGACCACATAGTAGGCCAGCTCTTCGGGATGCTCGATGCTCTTGCGCACGAGAAGCCAGTGCTCCCATTTTGGGCTTGGCCAGCGGGAGAGCGGGCGGATGGCCCAGTCGTACAGCCGCGGCCCCTTGGCCCCTTCTCCGCAGGAGAGGCGTTGCCAGTCTTCCTGTGTGAGCCCTTCCACGATCGCCTTCACCCGGACCTGAGCGGGGCCCTGCTCCGTCTCGTACCACAGCGCCTCGTTGCTCGTCACCGCCAGGACGAACGGCTGCTCCCGCTCCTCCAACTCCAGCCGCAGCCGCCGGTCCGCCCCGTACACCTCATCGCCAGTTACAAAGGCGCACGGCACACCGGCATCCAGCGCCCTCTCCAACATCTTGCGCGCCATCTCCGGCTTGGTCGCAAAGCCCACGTCCTCCGGGATACGCGCTTCCTTCTTCCGGTCCTCGTCCTCGGTCCACTCCTTGGGCAGATAGAGTTCCCGGTCCAGGAAGGTCCGTCCCTTCCTCGTGGCGTACACCAGGAACACGCCGACCTGGCAATTCTCAATCCGCCCGGCCGTCCCGGAATACTGGCGCTTCACCCCGGCGGATTTGGTCCCTTTCTTCAGGAACCCGGTCTCGTCGATGATCAGCATCCCGTCTTCGTCCCCGAGGTGCTCCACCACGTAAGAGCGCAGGTCGTCCCGCACGGCGTCGGCGTCCCAATGCGCCGCATTCAGAAGCCGCTGCACGCCGTCGGGCGTGGTCTCGCCCAGGGCTTCGGCCAGTTGCCACCCGTTCTTTCTGGGAAGCGGCGCCACCAGCCCTTTCAAGTACCGCCGCAGCCGCTCTCTGGCTTCCCGACGGAACACGTGCCGCTCCACCCGGTCACAGAGCGCGGCAAACTCCGGCTCCGCACGCTCCACCAGCCGCTGTACCGAGGTATCCGCCGCCACCAACACGCCCTTACTCATCCGCCTGACCCTCCTGGCGGATACTTACCCCATCTGCGGCTGTAGTACTAGAGCGTCTAACAGAATCTGCTCCGGGCTTCGGCCGGCTGCAACGGGCACGGGGTTCGTCGGACCGGCGCGCCCGATACGGCAGCAGTATCGAACACGCCGGATCCTCCTGCCCCCTGCCCGTTTCGCTCGGCCTCGGGCCGCGGACCAGATTCTATTAGGCGCTCTTACTGAACCGACTTCAGCACCTTCA
>DASXUI010000632.1:0-4087 GCA_036504955.1 Armatimonadota bacterium | reverse complement strand
GGCATAGGAGCGCTGTCTTGGAGGCCCCCATCGTCTGACCCGTCCAACCGGTCCGACCTGTCCGACCGGTCCCACCCCTCACCCGCTGAGGCTCCCCCCTACGACCCTACGACCCTACGACCCAACGACCCGCCTTGAGAGGAGTCGCGGGCTGCTCGCAGAAGGGTAACTTACCGCCGTCCGAGCCCTGCTCGCTTCCCTGCCAGAGAGGTGGAAGCGCGGGGCACGCTCGGGCGCCTGTGAGGATGGCTCCGGCCGGGTCCGCCCAGCGACCGGCGCCTCGAAGGAGAGCTCCCATGCCCCGACTCTTGTGCCGCTTGGCCGTGCCCGTCGCCGCCCTTGTGCTGGGGGCACCCTGGGCAGCCGGCGCGCCAGCCGCCGCTCCCAAGCCGGGGGAACGCCCCAACCCCTACGTGGCGCCGCTCATCCCTCAGCTTGTCGCGCCCGCTACCTGGGGTGGGGCGATCGCCGAGCGCTTCAGGGACCCCGCGTGGCAGACCGTCACGCCGGTGCTGGCCGACTGGGATATCCGGGGCACGCACGCCGTTGACAAGGGGATCCTCCGCCTGGGCGACCCGAACTTCAACCGTGAGAACGTTTCCTTGATGGCGAAGAAGCCCTACATAAACTTCACCCTGGAAGTGCAGGCCCGTGTGCTGAGTGACCCCAAGGGCTGGGGGGTGTTCGGGCTGTGGTTCCGCGCGGCGGAGCCCAGAGGGCTCTTCTACAACGATGATCTGGCCATCGGCGGCACGTCCGGCTATGGGTTGAACCTGTCCACCGGCCAGAAGTCACTGGTCCTGCTTCGAAGGCCGCATGGCTTCGAGTTGGCGCCCCGCGTGCCCGCAGTCACCGACAGGAACTGGCACACCTTCCGGGTGGAGGCCGCCGGCAACCAGTACACCTGTAGCGTGGACGGGAAGCTCATCTTCCGCACGGCGGACAACAACCCCAAGGGGCCTTTCTGGTGGGGGTACGTGGGCATAGGCGTCACGAGTCGCGGAGTCGCCGAGGTTCGCTCGATCACCATCACCCCTCGCTGAGATGGCCAACCCCAACCCGATGAACCGCGTTCACGTCCAACCCCTCCTCCGGTCCACTACGGGCTGCTTCGGCCTGGCTCCACGCTTGGTTCGGCTGGCGCCATGTCTCGTGCTGGCCTGCATGATGGTTTTGGTCATCGGATGCCAGAAGAAGGTTGAGGCTCCGCTGCCCTTCCACACCCAGTCCGACACTGTGCAGAAGGGGCTTCGGGTGCTGAAGGTCGTGGTTCCCCGGTACCAAAGCAACCGGGAATCGCTTAAGAAGCTGGCCCAGTACCTGAGGAACGAGAACCCCAGGCAGTCCCTCGGCATCAACTTCTACGACGACCCCAAGGCCGCGGGCAAGCCCGTGCCCTTCTCCGATGAGAACTCCGTGCCCATCAAGGACGAGTTCTACTGGCTCCACTACCTCGCCCAGTACGAGTACAACGCCGCGGCAGAGTCGGAGCGCTACATCCCCCTGGCACCCCTGGACAACCCCTAACCGGCAGGAGAACCGCCTCACCACAGGGTCAGTGGCGCACCGACGGCCTCGCGGCGCCACTGACCGTGGTTAGCCCCGGAGGGGCGCCTCTACGTCAGCCGGGAGTGGCACTCCCGGCGTCCGCGGGCACTAGCTTACGCCCCCTTTGAGGCCCTTTCACCCCCTCATCCCCTCACCTCTTCACCCCCTCAGGTCCTTGGTGAGGCAGCTCCCCGGCTAGAGGACCGAACGGTACACCTCAAGGAGCCTCTCGACGGAGGCCTGGGTGCTGAAGCGCTGGGCGCCTTCTAGGGCGGTTCGGGACATCCGGCTGCGGAGTTCGGGGTCGTCGATGAGCCTTAGGACTCCTTCTGATAGTGCCGCGGGTTCGGGCTCCACCCGAAACCCATCGAGCCCCTCGCGTACCACCGCCTTCGTGCCGTACCGGTCCGCCGCGACGCAGGGCAGTCCCGCTGCCAGCGCCTCGCAGAGCACCAGCCCCTGGGTGTCGGTGACGGAGGCGTAGAGGAAGAGGTCGGCCGCCCGGTAGTAGCGGCGGGTCTCATCGGGTGTCTTGGCTCCGGCAAAGTGCACGCTCTCTCCAATCCCCATCGCCTCCGCCCTGTGGCGGGTCTGCTCCAGGTTCGGGCCACCTCCCACCATGAGCAGACGCGCCTCAGGTCTTGCCTTAAGCACCAGACGGAAGGCATCCAGCAAGGTCGGCAGGTTCTTCTCCTGAGCCAGGCGGCCGGCGTAGAGGGCGAGAGGAGCGCTGAGGGGGATGCCGTGGGCTTCCCGGATCCCGGTAGGGTCGGCCTCCGCGAAGCGGTCGAGAGGGATTCCAGTTGGGACGACCTCCAGGCCGCGACGGACGCCGTAGGACCGCAGCAGGTCGCGGATTGGATCCGTGGGAACGATGACGGCGTCGGCGCGGTTGCAGTGGCCGCGGATGACCTTCACCACCGCCCAGCGGGCGAGGGGCGCGGGGACCCAGTGGACGTAGTGGACGTACTCGGCGTAGAGCGTGTGTAGAGTGGTCACGAGCGGCACTCGGAGGCGCCTCGCCAGGTACAGCCCAGCCCAGCCGAAGACGAAGGGGGCCTGTGTGTGGAGCACATCGGGAGCGAAGCGCCGGAGGGCCGCGGACATCGGAGGGGAGAAGGGGAGCGGGTAGCGGTACTCCTTGACGCCGGGGGTGGGGGCGGAGGGAAGGCGTATCACTGGGTAGGCGGCCGCCTCTTCGAAGCCCGGGTAGCTGGGTGCCAACACGCAGACGGAGTGGCCCAGACTCTGGAGCCCGCTTGCCAGGGTGTCTACGGAGACGCTGACGCCATTCACCACCGGGCTGAAGCTCTCAGAGAGAAAAGCGATGCGCATGCTGGCCTTAGGGGGCGGAACTCTGGCAGGGGGCAGGCGGACGAGAGGGACCAAGGGGACGAAAGGGACGTAGGAGGCCTAAGGGCTGCCCCAGGGGCCCTAACAGCTAGATAGGCTTTGGCGGTTGGGCCGTCCTTCGTGGAGGCCCCGATGGCGTCTACCCGCCGTGCTTCTCAAGGAACGCCAGTACGTCCGAGAGGCGGAAGCGGCGTTGGTTACCGGCGGTCCTGTGGTGGCGGAGCGCGCCCTTGTTCGTGTATCTTCGGACGGTGGTGGGGCAGACCCCCAGCACTCTCGCGGCCTCCTCCAGGGAGATCTCCGGGTCTAGTAGTCGCTGGAGCAACTGGGCACGGTCCTCCTTGAAGGTCTGGTAGTACCGGCTCGCGACCTCGGGCTTCTCCTGGGATACCAGGTACTGGAGGTGCTTCGGAAGGCGGTTCCACAGCTCCGCCGCGGTGGGACTTCCATCTCCCTCAGGGGCGGGTTGGCTGCCAGCGGCACGCGAGGATTGGCCCACAGAAGGGCGAATTCGCGCCGGTTCCGGCTCGGCTTCCCGAATATGGGCCACTCTCTCAAGGGTGTCCGGAGACTCAACCACGCCCCGCGCTACCGGGTCCCTCACGCCGCGGTCCGCCGCGGCCGGGAGTCCGGTACTGACGGGCTCGTTGCGAAGGCGGGGGGTCATGCCCGGGTAGCTGGGGGAAGTCGCTCCGGTTTGGACGGCAACGGCACCGTCTTCGCGCGTGGGCAGGGCCGAGGGGGCCCGCTCCGGAATCGATGTTGGCTGTGTCTCGCGGGCCGTAGGTGAGGTCTGCGGCGCGGCAGCGGGCCTGCTCGCAACCCCGGGCGGAGCCACCACCAGGGACCTGGGGTCCACGGTAGAGGACCGTCGGGCCTGGGGCTCGGGACGCTGGGCTGGGGACTGGGCAGGCCTTTCGGTCTCCGCCGGAGGGGCCTGTCGGGCCATGGGGGGCTTGTCCACGGGCGCCTGGGTCCGCGTGACGGTGGGGGCCGGGGGCTCTGCCGCGCGGGGGGCCGGCTCCTGAGCCTGGGTCTGGGAGACCTTGGGGTCCTCCGACGGTTTGGCGCCGGGCTGCTTAGGGTTGCCAGCCGTGCGCGCCTGGCTGTCTACGTACTTCATCCAGTCCTGCAGGCTTCTCATCGGTCCCCCACCCAGGTATCCCCACTCCGCGCGAAGGCGGTT
>DASXUI010000631.1:0-8373 GCA_036504955.1 Armatimonadota bacterium | reverse complement strand
CACCTGGCGGGTTGGGCTAGAGGCGCTGTGGACGCTGTTCAGGTACAGGATCTAGGGGCGGGTCTGAAGGGCGGGTCTGAGAGGCGGGTCGTAGGGTCGTGGGGTCGTAGGGTCGTAGGGAGGGGCCTCGGAAGGTGTCCTTTGGTCCCTTGGGTCCCTTATGTCCCTTAGGTCACTTCAGCAGAGGGACGTAAGAGACCAAAGGGACCCAAGGGACCAAAGCTCACCTTCCGAGGCCCCGCCCTACGACCCTACGTCCCTACGACCCGCCACTAGATCCTGTACCTGAACAGCGTCCACAGCGCCTCTAACCCATCTCGCCAGGTGATCTTCTTGCCTTCCTCGGCCGTGCGGGCGTGGTAGCGGATGGGGACTTCCACGATCCGGCCACCGGACTTCAGGACCTTGGCTGTAACCTCCGGGCAGAACTCGTAGCGGACGCAGCGGAGGTCCATCTTCAGTAGCGCGTCCCGCCGAATCAGCTTGTAGGCCGTGGCTTCGTCGGTGATGCGCGCGCGGTAGAGCAGGCTCGCGACCCAGGCCAGCACGCGGTTGCCAACCAGGTTGGCGAGACGCATGCCGCTGGGGCGGCCGGAGAGGAAGCGTGAGCCGTAGACGGCCTCGGGTTTGAGGCGATCGGCGGCCTCGATGAGCACGGGGTAGTCCTCGGGGAAGTACTCCAGGTCGGCGTCCTGCACCAGGATCCAGTCGCCCTTGGCTTCAGCGAAGCCGGCGCGGAGGGCCGATCCCTTGCCTCGGTTCACGGGCTGACGGAGGAGACGCAGATCGGGCCCGGCGAGGCTCTTGACGACGGCGGCCGTGGAGTCCGTGGAGGCGTCGTCCACCACCAGGATCTCCAGGCGGACGCCGCGCAAATCCACGGCGCGGACCCGTCGGAGGGTCTCCTCTATGGTGGCCTCCTCGTTGAAGGCCGGTATGACGATGGACAGGCTTTCGATGGTGGGGAGTGCCTTCCGGTGATGCTAGCTCGGTTCCTTACTCGGTCACCTTCAGCACCACTACGGAGATGTCGTCGGTGGGCTGCCCGGCGAAGGCGGTCACACGCTCGATCACCTGGTCCACGATTTCCTCGGCCGGCAGGTGCGCCGCGTCCTCCAACAGACCCATCAGCCGGTCAACCCCGAAGGGCTCCGAGCCCTTGGCCTCGATCACACCGTCGGAGCAGAGAACCAGCATATCGCCCTTACGCAGGTCGAGCTCCGTCTCGCGGAAGCTGGCCTCCATCAACCCGAGCACCGGCCCGGTGGGCGCCACCTCCGTCGTGGGCTGCCCATCACGGTAGAAGATGACCGGATGGTGGCCAGCGTTGACCAGGCGAATCCTCCGCTCGCGGGGCATGAGCCAGCAGTACACCATGGTGACAAGGATGTCCGCCGGGGTCTCGCGCACGAGCACCTGGTTGGTCTTCTGGATCACCCAGGAGGGGCTCTCGGCGCTGCGATAGTAGCCGCCGGAGATGAACTTGACGGCCGCTACCAGGGTCGCGGCGGCTATCCCGTGTCCGGCGATGTCCGCCAGCTTTAGCGTGACGACGCCGTCCTCCGGGTACTCCCTCACACTCCAGTAGTCGCCGCCTACCTCGGCCGCGGGCACCAGCTTGCCGGCGACCTCGTAGCCTGGGATCAGCGGCACGACCCGGGGCAGAAGCCGCTGCTGGATCCGCTTGGCAAGCCTCAGCTCCTGCATCAAGCCTTCCTTGTGCTGCAGGCGGATCGTGCGGCGGAGCTTGTCGGAGTAGGCGCGCCACAGGGCGTCCGTGAAGAGGCCGAAGAAGGAGAGCAGCTTGAGGCTATTGTTTGGGCTCAGGCGAACGTGGCGCAGGACCGCCTCACGCAGGGAGTCTCGATAGGCGCCCAGTATGGTTCGGCGCTCTCCCACCTGAAGGCTGTGAAGCGCCAGCTCGTAGGCGCTGGTGCGGATGTCCTCCTCCAGGTCCTCGGAGGGTCCCTCCAGGTACTCTCTGAGTAGGAGCACAACCTCGCCCATCTGGCGGGCAACGGCGCCGCGCGGGGCGTCATCCTCCGTTTGGAGCAGAGCGATCCAGGCATCCAGGATGACGTCTCTGTTAGCTGGCACGAATGGATGGTCCCCCCTAGAGGTTGGCGCAGTGCTCACGAGACCCCGAGTTGCCGCAGCGTCTCCGCTGCCTCCCGAGCCTCCTCGCTGTTCGGTGCCGCGGAGAGTAACTGCTTCCATGTCTCCACCGCCTTCATCTCTCGGTCACGCTCGTTGTAGAAGTAACCCAGCGAAAGCAGGGCGTTGGGGTCCTGGGGCCGCAACTCCAACGCCTTCTGGAAGAGTCGCTCCGCGGCCGAATCCTGGCCCGTCTCCGCGAGAGCGTTCGCCCAGTTCACCACGTATTGTGGCTCCTCAGGCGCCAGCTCAGCAGCCTGACGGAACAGGTCCACGGCGGCCTCGTAGTCCTCCGCCTCATAGGCCTGCGCCCCCTGGGCGTTCAGGCTCTCGGCCGAGGTGGCCTGCTGGCTCGCCACCGACTCCACGCCCGCGCGCTCGGAGATGGCCCCGACGGAGACCCCGGCGGCGGCTGCGGCTTGGGCCAACCGGCCGGGCACCCCGGACTTCTTCCCACAGAAGGGGCAGAATGCCCAGCCATCGTTCCGCCGCGCGCCGCATCCGCTGCAGAAGTTGTAGACGGGGGTTCCACAGCCGGGGCAGAAGTGACCCGCCGCGATGAGCTGGCCCTGGCACTGGGGGCAGCTCGGCGCGATTCCGAGGTGTTTGGGCGCTCCACAGGTACCACATACCTTATCTTCAGTAGGTATAGCGGACAGACAGGCGGTACAGATCACCCCAGCCACAGCGCCGCACGCCCCGCAGTAGAGGGAGTTGGGGGCCACAGCCGCGCCGCACGAGCATCGGCGGTACGCGGTGTCGGTGGATGAGTGAACCTGACCGGTGTCCATGTCTGAGCTCCTGTTCCCCAGAAGGGCCCGGCGCCAAGGGCCGGAAGCGAGGGCAGCACCAGGGGGCTGGCTGGTCTAAAGAACCGGCCGGGCCCCGATACGCAGGGTCCGGCCGGCGTGGCCTAGCTCATTATAGTCGGCACCCGGCCCAATGCACCAGCAGGGGCACAGGCAGGCCGGGGTCACTTGGCAACGGTGATTGGCGTCCTCCGGAGCCTGGCCAGGGAGCGGGGTGCGACGATGCGTCGCGCCTCCAGCGCCCGAAGCAGCAGCGACACGCTGTCGTCCAGGCCGATGTATGCCGTGTTGATCAGCAGGTCGTAGTCCAGCGGATCCTTGCCGTTGCGATGGAACACCGACCGAAGAAACTCCTCGCGGTCGTGATCGACGGAGAGGATGCGCGCTCGTGCCTCCTCCTTGGACAGCGACTGGGTCTCGGCGATGCGAAGTACTCGGTACTCGAAGGGCGCCACCACTCGAACGTGCAATCCGTACTGCCGCTCGCCGGCAAGCATGTAGGCTCCTCCGCGGCCCAGAATCACCGCGGGGTCCTGACAGATCACGGCCCGAATAACGCTGGCCAGATGCCGGGCGTAGTCTGTCTCATTCAGGTACTTGCCCATGACGTGGGACCGGATCCACGTCTCGAGGTGCCCTCGGGTGTGCTCATCGAGCAGCTCAATGAGTTGGGCACGTACCTGCGTGTGGGCGGCGACGTAGTCGACCACTTGTCGGTTGAGGCAGGTCCAGCCGAGGCGTTCCGCTAGTTTCTCGGCGATGACCTGACCACCGCTGCCGTGGTCGCGGGAGATGGTGACGAAGGGGAAGGGCTGGCCCTGACGGCCGGGGGCACCAGACTCGGCGCGGGCCCGCGCCTCAAGCTCCCACCGCTGCATTTGGCGGCGGACTATCTGGTCTACAGTCGGCATCGGAGTGCCTCCTTGACCGCATCATAGCACCCGCCCGCGAGGGGGTCAATCAGGCACTTACTCCTCCCTGGGTGGGCCCGAAAAAGAGCAAAGAACCGTCTTCCGGTTACGCTCCTTTTGGGTTTGACGACGTCCAGAGGGCAGTGTATGATGAGCCCGGTGGGGGCGTAGGGTAACTAAGTGGTGAGTCTGGGTGACTTGGTGGGGGCCTCTAGTGTTCAGGGGATCGTACATCCATACGCTCGACGACAAAGGGCGCTTGATAGTACCTCACAAGCTCCGCGCTCGCCTTGGCGAAACCTTCGTTCTTACCAAGGGACTGGACCACTGTCTGTTCGTCTTCCCGGAAGAGAAGTACGTTGCTTTCCTGCAGTCCCTGTTAGGCCGCCCGGAGCTTCGGCCGGCTGAGCCGGGCACCGAGGACCCTCTGGCTGCCCCATCCCGGGCCCCCCTACCCATCAACCAGGAGCAGCTCGAGGCCAGGCGTACGCTAAGCTCCTCGGCCCGCGCGCTCCAGCGGTACTTTATCGCCAGCGCCTGCGAGGTGCAGGCAGACAGCACGGGCCGCATTCCGCTTCCCGCGTCCCTGCGGGCCCACGCCGGCATCGAGCGCGAGGCGGTAATCGCCGGCGCGGGCAACCGACTCGAGATCTGGGCGGCGGATCGCTGGGCCGAGGTCGAGGAGAGCCTCTCGGATGAGGCGGTCGCGGAGGTCGTTGAGGCGTTGGGCGCTCTGTGATGGAGCGCGATACCCAGTACCACGCACCAGTGATGGTGCTGGAGGTCCTGGAGTACCTGGCGCCCCGGCCCGGCGGTCTATACGTTGACTGCACCCTTGGGGGCGGAGGCCACACCGAGGCCCTGCTCGAGCACCCGGCCGGGATAGGGGAGGTGCTCGGCATCGACCAGGACGCCGAGGCGCTCGAAGCTTCAGGGGAGCGGCTGGCACGATTTGGGAAGCGTTTCCGGGCGCTGCGCGGCAACTTCGGTGATCTGCCTGACCTGCTGAACGAGGCCGGTGTCTTGGAGGTGGACGGGGTCCTCATGGATCTCGGCGTCTCGTCCAGGCAGCTCACGGGCGGCGGCCGCGGCTTCTCCTTTCGAGCGGCGGAGCCACTGGACATGCGGATGGACGCCAGCTCCGGAGAGACGGCCGCACAGCTCCTGGCGAGGCTATCGGAGCGGGAGTTGAGCCGGGTCCTCCGCGAGTATGGCGAGGAGCGTTGGGCCGCACGGATAGCCGCTTTTCTGGTGAAGGAGCGGGAGGCGTCTTCCATCAACACCACTGATCACCTGGCTCGCGTGGTGGCCGCCGCCGTCCCTCGCGGAGCATGGCCGCCGGAGACGCACGTGGCCACTCGCACCTTTCAGGCGCTGCGGTTGGCTGTGAACCAGGAACTCGAAGTCTTGGAGCAAGGTCTGGCGGCCGCTGTCCAGCATCTCCGAGTCGAGGGGCGGGTGGTGGTGATCTCCTATCACTCGCTGGAAGACCGAATCGTGAAGCGCCGATTTCAGGAGTTGGGAAGGGGGTGTACGTGTCCGCCTCGTATGCCAAAATGTGTATGCGGACGCAGTCCGATGCTGCACATGCTGACACGCCGCCCCATCACCGCCAGTCCCGAGGAGGTCTCAGCCAACCCTCGGGCTCGGAGCGCGAAGCTCCGAGCTGGTTGCCGCTTGTAGCGCCGGCACCAGGTGGTCGGGCATCTGTTCCCTCTTGAGGGGGGCGTGATCCGGCCAGCATTACACTACACAGGTGCATGGAAGTAGCTCTTTGTGCCTCGGCGCCTTGTCTCTGGAGCCGGGCACGGGGGTAGCTTTGGCCCCATACCCCTCGGGCAGAGGGGGGACCGCGGGTTCCGGCCACCGGCAGGCCGGCTCTAGCTGGCGGAGTTCCAGTCAGTATTCGTACCGTTCCACCCCAAGTGGCGTGTCGATGGGCCTCGTCAGGCCGCCCGCGCGCCTGGGCCCGGGCAGGCCGGCGGCAGCCGTCACTCGGGCGGAGTTCCCACGGGAGAGGGATCCTCATGGTCGCACCACAACGTATCAGCCCGCCAGTCACCGTGCGACGTAGAAGGCGCCGAGAGGCGCCGAGCTTCACCTCGTTTGTTAGGGGCAGTACCATCGCACTCATCGCTGTTACTACCTCAATCCTCTACTGCTCGCAGCAGGCTTCCGTGGCAAAGCTTGGATATGAACAGGAGCGACTGAGCTCTCGCCTCATCGCTCTTGACGCCAGGAACAGCTCCTTGAGGGTCCAGATCGAGATGCTCAGGTCCCCGGAGCGGATCCGCGCGTGGGCCCTGCACAGCGGCATGGTCGAGAGCCACAAGGAGCAGTACGTGCGCGTGGGCAGGGGACCCGATGTTGCCCGGCTGCCGAGACCGATCGGCGACGCACGTCCCCTCCTGACCCAGTAGGAGGGGCTCGATGGCGAGCAACTACAGCGCGCTGGTCAAGGGCAGAACGGAGGTTCTGTTCGTTGGCTTTGCGGTTCTCTTCGCGGCGCTGGCCGGCCGGCTGTTCTACCTCCAGGTTCTGCGCCACGACGAGTTCCAGCGGCGCGCCGACTCCTTCCGCCTTCGGTACCGACCGATCCCGGCGGCCCGCGGCGCCATCGTGGACCGAAATGGCGAGTACCTGGCCACCGGCATGAGGGTAGGCAATGTGATCGCCAACCCCAGGCGCATGACCGTCGCGAATCGGGGCCAGTACGCTAGGCAGCTTGCGCCCGTGCTCGGCATGCCCCTTAGCGAGGTCGCCTCCTTGCTCGCCAGGGACAAGGGGTACGTGATCCTCAAAAAGGACGTCCCTTGGCTGGAGGTGGAGGCCCTCACCTCGCTGAAGCCCAAGGTCCCTGAGATCACCGTCGAGCCCATGGTCCAGAGGGTGTACCCCAAGGGGCGCCTGGCAAGCCAGGTTTTGGGCTTCGTGAACAGCAAGGGCTTTGGGGCGGAGGGGCTGGAGGCCTCCATGAACCGGGAGCTGTCCGGGGAGGACGGGAAGTGCTCCTACGAGGTAGACGCCAACGCCAAGCCCATCGCTGATACCCGCCGCATCCTTCAGGTCGCGAAGCCTGGACGCAACCTACAGCTTTCAATTGACTCCGTGCTTCAGGATACCGCCGAGAAGGAGCTGGACAAGACCGTGCAGCAGTTCAGCGCCGCGAGCGCGAGCTGCATCGTGATGGACGTGAAGACGGGCGAGATCCTGACCATGGCCTCGTCGCCGCGGTATGACCCCAACCGGGCGGGTACATACCCTGCCGCGACGCGGTACAACCTCTGCACCAAGTCTATCTACGAGCCGGGCTCGACCCTCAAGACCATCACCGCCGCCGCTGGTCTTGACAGTGGGGTCGTGAGTCCCAGCTCCGCCTGGTACTGTGCTGGCAAGGTTCTGGTCGGCAAGAAGTACGTACACTGTATCGTTCACGCCCCCTTCCACGGTGGGCACGGGACGGTCCATCTGAAGGAGATCCTTACCTACTCCTGCAACGTCGGGGCCGGCGGCGTGGGCAGGGCGATGGGGGCGGAGCGGTTGCTGAAGTACCTCCATCTCTTCGGTTTCGGCCAGCGCACCGGGGTCGAGTTGGGGGGCGAGGAAGCAAGCTGGCTGCCGGACGCCAAGAAGACCAAGATGACCGAGACCTTCCGCATCGCCTTCGGGCAGTCCATCGCGGTTACGCCGCTCCAGCTCTGTGCCGCCTATGCGGCCCTTGGGAACGACGGTGCCCTGGTTCAGCCCACCATCTTCAAGCGGAGACCGGGCGAGAAGCCGAAGAGTCACCGTGCCATCAGCCCCGGGACCGCCGTGGCGATCCAGCAGTTGCTACAGGGGGTCGTCGAGGACGGAACCGGGAAGCCGGCCAAGATTCGCGGGTACAGGGTTGCGGGCAAGACCGGAAGCGCTGAGGTGGCCGAGGGCAAAGCCGGCTACAAGGTGAGGAAGTACATTGGCTCCTTCGCTGGGCTTCTTCCCGCCGACCATCCGAAGGTCGCCATCCTGGTGAAGGTCGATAACCCCAAGGGCAGCCACTGGGGGGCCTCCACCGCGGCCCCGGCCTGGCGAGAGGTGGCGCGCAAGGCGATGTCGCGGCTCAGGATACCCATGGACGACCCAAGCGATATGGCCGATGGGTCCGAGCCGCGAACGATGGCGAAGAGAAAGGCCTAGGCCGAGCGGGTCCTTGCCGGAAGGGGGCGGCTCCGTGGCCAGGCACCGCCCCCTGAGTGGGCTCAGCGCCTGGGCGGTGCGGGAGGCGGGCTCCGCTTCGGTGTTCTGGTCACCTCGCTTACACCGGTATCTCACCTGGGCATGACTTGTTGGAGGCTCTCTAGAGATGAAGTTCGGTGGCTTGGTTGGGAGCCTTCCTGGCGTACAGATAGGGGGAACGGGCGATCCCGAGGTCACCGGCCTGGTGTACGACTCCAGGAAGGCGGGGCCTGGCACCCTCTTCGTCTGCGCCAGCGGGTACCCGGCTGACCGCCACCCCTTCA
>DASXUI010000630.1:0-9839 GCA_036504955.1 Armatimonadota bacterium | reverse complement strand
CTAGGGCGCTGCCACTCGGACCGGTCTTGTGCGTCCTCTTGGGGCTGCGCGGAGCGATACACCCCCTCGCGGATGCGGAATGCTCAAGACGTCTGCGTCTAGAGTACAGACCAGGCTAGCCGGCCCCAATCCGGTAGATCTTCGTGCCGCAGTCCGGGCACACTCCGGAGGTCGCAGGCTTTCCATTCTTCATGGTCACCTTCTGCGCGTCTTTGATGGTCTTCTTGCTCTTGCACTTAACGCAGTAACCCTCAGCCATTCGTGATCACCTCCTCTCCCAGAGCCCACACTTCCCTCTCGCGGAGCCGGAGACCCGCTTGCCTCCGCCCCCCTCTCAAGGGAAGGATGTGTTGGCGCGCCGGGGGGACTCGAGCTGAATCCTTTCCCTGCGGCCGTCTAGGGACCCGAATGTCCTGCCCGAGAGAGCGTTCCTGCCCGCGCCTCGTGCATGGTCCACTCAGGCTTCTTCGACCATGCTTGGGCGTATCCTGCTCAGGAACGCCCCTTTCACGCTTGGAAGCGGTGACCCTTTACATCCGAGGGCACCATTCCATGGGGTGAGGCCAAGCCGAGGCTTCGCCACCTTCTCAGCCCCTGCGGGGGAACAGGGACAGCGCGTTCCCCCGGCACAGGGGTTCCACCAGATCCAGCGCCTCGGCGAGGGTGAGCCAGCCCTGATCCACCAGGGAGCCGAGCGCCTGAGTGAGGCCCTGACGCGCGATCTGGCTGTGGCCGTAGACGCACTCCACCGGATAGTAGTCGCCGCCGAAGCAGAGCAGCTTGTTGGCGGGCGCCGCCAGCAGGAACTCCTCCAGGAAGCGCACCGTGGCGATGGGGCTCACGATCCACGCCCAGCAGAGGTCCACGGTCACGTTGGTGTACTGCTTCGCCAAAGCGACCATCTCATGTTGGTAGGGATACCCCATGTGAAACAGCACGAAGCGGGTGTTGGGGAAGTCCTGCAGCAGGGGGCAGAGGTCAGCGGCGTTGCGGCCCACGCGGTCGAGGGGCATCCCGTTGGCGCCGGCGTAGTAGCCGGTGTGGGTCTTCACTGGAAGGCCGTAGTCCGTGGCGCGCTCCACGCAGCGGCGGAAGAGGTGGTCGGCCAGCAGTTGGCGATCCCCTTCGGAGACGGACTTGGGGTCGCGCGCCAGGGCCGCGAAGAGGGGCTCCGCCTGCTCCTGGCTCACCCTCCGGAAGTCCAGGCGACGGCCGTAGGCAGCCTGGGTCTTCACCGCCACCGCCTTGTGCCCGTAGAGCTCGAAGCGATGGTCTATCACCTCGTACCACTCGCTGAGGGTGGCAGCCTTCCGGCCAGGCCGGCCGGGGACGTCGTAGCCGTCTACCTGGAAGTCGGTGCCCAGGGCGTTGATGCTGAGGTCTTGAAGCAGCAGGTCCGGCTGCTCCGTTTCGCAGAACTCGTGCTCCAGCGAGTTGACGTGGCACTGGTCGATGCCGCAGCGGTCACGAAGCAGTGTTCGGTAGAAGCCGGGCTTGACGGCCGCGCGCATCCGCTCCGTCACGCGCTCGCAGGAGGCGGCGTTGAGCTCCGGCTCCCCAAAGAGGTCCGCCATGGTTCGCCGGGCGGCCTGCACGTAGCCGGTATGCCGCACCTTCGGCCACAGCGGCTCCAGCAGGCGCCACTTCTCCGCCGGCTCCACGTCCGGACTCCAGAAGCGCTCCGAGTCCTTGCGGCTCATCCCTGCACTGGTGAGGTCGTCCCCGGCATAGTGGAGTAGCAGGTAGGACCAGTCGTTGCAGGGGTAGAGCCAGTCCTCCTTCCGAGGCGGTTTGAGCCTGCGGCTCTCCTCGAGCAGGTGCTCGTGCGTGTCGATGAGTCGAGTGGCGGCAACCTTCGCCGCGATCTCAGGATGGGGCTTCATGGGCGCCTCCGGACACAGGGGTTCGACGGGGGCCCCGGGCTGATCAGCGCACGCCCGCCGCGGCCATCCCGCGACTCCCCGCGTGGTCTGGGGTGCGAGCTGGGGCCGTC
Organism: Armatimonadota bacterium; assembly: GCA_036504955.1. Classification (GTDB taxonomy): domain Bacteria; phylum Armatimonadota; class DTGP01; order DTGP01; family DASXUI01; genus DASXUI01. Next base: position 7,846 of record DASXUI010000630.1, on the reverse strand, counting down.
CCGCGCCCTTCCTTCGGGAGGACGAGCCCCTGCCCCTTCCGGAACTGCCGGCAGGAGGAACCGCGCGGCGAACCTCGAAGGCTCGTGACAAGCCAACCGCTGTCTAGGGTGATATCCATACCCTTGGCCAGGCATCTCCGCCCGACCGGCCGAGGTGCCGCCAGGCAGCGGCTTCCAGTCCTTCCTGCTCGGAGGCACCAAGATGGGACACGCAGGTCGCCCTCGTAAGGGCTTCACGCTCATTGAACTGCTGGTCGTGATCGCCATCATCGCGATCCTGGCAGCCATCCTCTTCCCGGTGTTCGCCAAGGCGCGAGAGAAGGCTCGGCAAAGCGCCTGCCTGAACAACCAGAAGCAGATCTCCCGCGCGATGCTGCTCTACCTGGGCAACAACGACGAGCTGTACCCCGGCTACACGCTGGTTCAGACGTCCTGGACCGGATGGCTGTGGCCCACCGCCCTCAAACCCTATATCAAGTTCGATCCCAAGAGCGAGCAGAACGTCTACTGGTGCCCCACCACCGCGGGTGTAGGCGGGAAGGTCTCGGCCGAATGGGGCAGCGCCTTCACCGGCTGGCACGTGGTCTGGGGCGGCACCGCCAAGGCCGAGGAGTCCGGCTCCTACTGCCACAACGGCTGGACCTACGGCTACGGGGAGTCCGACTTCAAGTCGATCACGGATACGCCCTTCGACGTAGATGGCCTGTGGATCGACTCCTGGCCGGAGCAGAACGAGGCGCTGCCCAAGGATCGGAAGTACGGGCAGGACAGCGGCATGGGCCGCATCTGCCTGGACCGCCATAACGGGGGCACCAACGTTACCTTCGCGGACGGCCACACCTCCTGGGTCGCTCTGGAGCGCCTGCCCAAGCTCACGTGGCACCCCTACCCCAACTCGCCCTTCCGCGCTGGCGTCCAGAACGGCAGCGACTGAGGGGATAGGGGGCTGAAGGGACTGAGGGGGCTGAGGGGACTTAGGGGTGATGGCCTCAGATGAGCACATCGGGTCTTTCCCCTGAGCCCCCTCAGTCCCTCAGCCCTTAGGAAGGAACTGTATGACCCGTCATCGCCTTGAGGAGATCCTGGGCGCGCTGCCTGGGGTGTCCATCGCCGTCGTGGGCGACTTCTTCCTGGACCGGTATCTGGTGATGGACCCTGCTCTTACGGAGGTGTCGCTGGAGACGGGTCTGGATGCCTTCCAGGTAGTTGGGAAGCGGAACAGCCCCGGCGCGGCGGGTACGGTGACCTCCAACCTTCGGGCCCTGGGGGTGGGGACGCTGCTGGCGCTGGGCGTGGTCGGCGAGGACGGCGAGGGCTACGACCTGCGCCGGGGCCTGGAGGCCGGCGGCGTGGACGCCACCGACCTGCTGACGGACGCGGGGCTCTTTACCCCTACCTATATCAAGCCGATGTTCCGGCACCCGGATGGCTCCGAGACGGAGAGCAACCGGCAGGACATCAAGAACCGGACCCCGCTCTCCCCGGAGCTGGAGGGGCACCTTGTCCGCCGCCTCCGGCAGATCACGCCCTCCGTTGACGGCGTGATCATCGCCGACCAGGTGCAGGAGCGCAACTGCGGCGTTGTCACGGACGCCGTGCGAGAGGAGCTGTCTCGCCTCGGAAGGCAGCACCCGGACAAGGTCTTCTTCGCGGACTCGCGGGTGCGGATCGGTGAGTTCCGGGACGTGATCTGCAAGCCCAACCGGCTCGAGGCCGCGCAGGCGCTGGACCCGAGCGTGACCGTGGAGTCCCCGCGCTCCCAGGCTCAGGCCTTGGGGCAGGCGCTCTTCGAGCGGACCGGCCGCCCCCTCTACCTCACCCTGAGTCACGAAGGCATGCTGCTCTTCACCCAGGGCGGCTGCACCCACCTCCCGGCCTTCCCCGTCACCGGCCCCACGGACCCGGTGGGCGCGGGAGATAGCTGCACCGCCGGCATCGTCTCCGCCCTGTGCGCGGGCGCCACTCTGGAGGAGGCCGGCTTGGTAGGCAACCTGGTTGCCTCCATCACCGTACAGAAGCTGGGCACCACCGGCACCGCCAGCCCCGGGGAACTCCTCGCTGCTCTGCCGGGCTAGCGCTGGTCGCGTACAGTGGCACAATGCCCATCTTGGACGCGCTCAGGGCGTGGGATCCCAGGTGCGGCCGACTTGGGTGCGGGCCCTCCCCGGGGGCGAGGCCATGGCTTCAGCCGGCATGGTGGCATGGGTCGGGCGCTAGTGCTGACCGCCTACCACCTCACTGCCGTCCCCTGGACGGGGTAGGGCCAGGTCGCCTGTGGGGCGTGGGGCGAGAGGTGCTCCTCCCGCCGGTAGGTGGGGTAGCCGGGCCCTTCCGGCTCTAGACGGACCACCGTGTTCCCCTTCCACGTCACCGTGTAGACCTGCCCGGCGACCTCCTCCTGTCGGACCATTACCGGCGTGGGGAAGCGCAGGACGACTTGGTCTCCCGGCACAAGGTCGGGCACCAGGGCGTAGGGGCCATCGGCGCGTACCGGCACGAGGGCCTCGTTCACCTCCAGCGTTACGTCCGTGGCAGGGATGCCCTCCGGCAGCCGCAGCCTGAGAGTGCCCGCCATCTTGGGGCGCACAACCACGCGGCCCTCGTAGGGGAGGTGGCTCTCCACGTCGGCGTTCTGGGTCGAGACGCTGAAGTGCATTCGCACCTCCAGCGCGCCATCCGGGCTTCGGCCCACGCAGTTGTTGAGCACGTGGAAGAGGGCGCGCACCGCGCCGCCCGTGCAGCATCCCTCGATGTCGGGGCCGCCCAGGAGGTCGTTGGGATGCGCCCAGCTCGCGAAGGAGCCGCGCACGGTTACCTCGGTGCCGGGCGCCGGGCCCCGACCCTCCAGCACGCGGCCGGGGTCACGGAACTGGTTCTCCAGAAGCTGGTTCCGGGCGAAGCGCTCCACGTCGTACCAGAAGTCGCGCCGGGCGGGGAGCGCGGACGCCCCGAGCTCTGGGCTCCCAGAAGCTGGCGTGGAGCGTGCGCGCGGGACCCGGTGGTCCGAGTCTCCCGGGCGCTCCTCACCCAGGCGGCTCAGTCGCACGGCCAGGTGAATCACGTCCCCCAGGGCGCAGGTCTCGCAGGTGGGCCAGCCGATGCCATCCGGCACCCAGCCGAAGGAGCCGCAGTGCGAGAGCACGAAGCGTAGGAAGCGTTCGCAGCGGCCCAGCAGCGCGCGGTCGCCCGTCGCCTCGGCGTGCATCGCCGCCCCCACCATCGTCGGCACGATGCCCTGGCTGTGCAGGTGCCCGGTGAAGGCGCCCTCGTCGTCCACCACCCGCGCGACGTCCAGGAAGTAGCGCAGGTACTCGGCGATGAAGCCTCGGGCCACCTCATCGCCGGTCAGCTCCGCGTAGCGGGCGATCCCCTCGAGTTGCGTGCCGCCGTAGCCGGGCTTCACCGACCACAGGTCCTTGGGCTGGTAGAACAGCCCGCCCTCAAGCCACTCGCCCTCCCTGTAGAGGTTGCGGGGGTAGAAGGCGTAGCCGTCCCGGCGCTCCGCGATGCGCGAGAGGCCGTGGACCAGGCCTCGCAGACGGCTCAGAACCTCCGGGTCGCCGGACTCCTGGTACCAGGTGCACAGCGCGATCAGGACGCGGCTCTGGCAGAACATGTCCGCCGCGTACTGAGAGCCCTCGCCCTCCTGGTTGTAGAACAGGCCGTCCCAAGGGTTCGCGTTGCCGAGCAGGAACCTCCGAAGCCCGGCCTCCTCCTCCGGCGCCGACTCCCCGGTGACCTGCCGGATGAGGCACAGGGCGTCCACGTAGCGCCCGGCCATGTCGCAGTAGTCCCAGGAGTCGTGCACGGCCCGCGCCGGCGGCCCCAGCACCACCTTGAAGAAGGGCTGATACCCCCGCTCCCGGTCCAGCCGTGCGACAACGTTCTGAAGCGCGAGCGAGCACGCATCCTGTAGCAGCGCTGTCTGGGGCACGGTGGTACCAGTCATCGCCTCTAGCTCCTCGACAGCGCTTGGTGCGGGTAGCCGGAAACACTACTCCTCGTGCCGGGACGGTGGCCTCACCGCTTCTGCTGGCGACGTGTAGGGCGTCTCCGGGGGTCAGGCGTACGCAGTACCAAGGGGAAGCACCCAACCCCCCAAAGGAGTCGCGTCTCAGCGCCGGACCTGCTCTCCCTTCAACAGCCCGGAGAGGGGCCCCTGTCAGCGGCCTAGAACACCTGGGCAGGATGCGCCACACGCCCTGAGGGGGGCAGATCTGGGGGCCGAGGCCGGGCGGGGAGCACAAGCTGGTGCCAGGAATAATCAAGGGAGCGTCGGCTGATTGAGGTAGAGCGCGTATCTTCAGCACTGGCGTTGTCTGTTTGCGCCTCAGACTGGCAGTCCCGCGGCTTGGGCCGGAGGGAGGGATCCCGAGGCCGGAACGCAACGGGCCGGCTCCCATGTGGGCGTTACCGAGAGACCCGCGGCCCATCTCCCATCAGGCTACCCGGCTTGACGCCGGAGCGTTGGGGCTAGACGATACAGCAAGAGGGGGCCGGGTAAGGTGTGGATTGAGTGGGGACCAAGGCCGAACGACCCGCATGCGAAGCGCATCCGGGAGTTGATGCGCCATGATCCCGTGTACCGGGCCCAGGTGCTGAAGGGCTACCGCAACAAGCACCAGATCAGGCACCAGCTGCAGTGGGGAGGCATAGCCGTCGCGGTGGTCGCTCTGCTGGTAGTAGTGCTGTGGCGCCGCTCCGGCTCGAGATACAGTCGCAGGCCCCCAAACTGAAGGAGGCGTCGGGCCAATGGCAAGGATACTCATTGCCGATCTGGATCCGTCATCACTTAAGGCGGACGCTCGGCTGCTGCGCCAACTGGGGCACACCGTTGAGGTGCGAGACGCAGCCGCGGCTGCCGCCTCGGAGCTCGATTCGTCGCCGCCCGACGTGTTGGTGTACTCTCGCCGCCTAAGCGTGATGCAGGCGGGGTCCCCCAGCGTGAAGCTGATGCATCTCATGCTTGACTGCTACCCTACGACCGACATAACTCGCGGCTTCATCTGTGGCCCGACCGCCTGGCGCCCAACATCAGCTGGTTCTCTGCCGTCGACTCCTGTGTTCTGGCGCCACACTCTCCCTGGCAGCTCGCGCTGGCCCTTGAGCAGGTGCGAAACCGACGGATCAACAAGCAGCCGATAGTGAATGCGTTCCCCGACCCCTCGCTCCCCGGCGTCAGGGAGCGGGCGATGCTACTTCCTGCGTCCGCGCCGGAGCCGGCTAGGGTCCTCATCGCGCATCCCGACAGGGGCTTCGCGGATCGGTGTGCCTGGCTGCTGCAATGGTGGCGTCCCACGGATCAGGCCTTGGTGCCAGAGGAGTGGCTCAGACAGGTGTCGGCAGTCACCGACCCTGAGGCAGTGCTGCGGCAGCTTCAGGAGGACTGCCCGGACGTGGTCGTGTGCAGCGCGCTCTTGGCCGCCAAGGCACCGGGTGCCTTCAGCGAGGCTCTGAGGGAGGCCTACTACCAGCATGGCTGCCGCGCCGTCTGGCTGACGCCGTTCCTGGCGGACGGCAGACCCTTCCGAGACTGGGAGGGCATGCCTGAGGACAACTTCCTGGTAGAGCCGGCGGACCCGTGGCAGGTAGTGATGGCCGTCTCGCAGCTACGTGCCCGAGCCGTGGCGCGGGCGAAGGGGTCGTCGGCCGAGGTGACCCGCTCGGATTCCGGGTCAGGCGACTGCACTCAGGGCACCGAGCGGATCGAGGGGTGAGCCGCGTGTAGGCTCCGCACAGTCCGAGCTACGCTCCTCGTCGCCGGGGTGGTGGTACCAACCCTAATCGTGGTACTGCTCCGGCGGGGGCCGAGGCCATGCCGCGGCTTGGCCGGGCTGTTGCCGGTGCGGGGCTGACTCGGAGAGCGTGAAGCCCCGCGACGACTCACCTCAGGGGCTCACCCTGGTATGCGCCTGTGGCCAGTGCTACCTGCTTCAGCACGGCCGGTGCATGCTGCTTTGGCCGGGCGGAACAGCCCTTCCCCACAAGCGCTGCACCCTGTTCGGCTGGGGCGATGATCATCAGTCGCCAGAGGGCTGATACAGGAGTGGCGAGCTCAGGTGTGTTGGGCCAGGAAGCGGTGACGCCAACCTGCGGGCCGACCTATCAGGCGAGCGTGGGGCCTCGACGCGCCCTGAGAGACAGGCCTATCACCATCGGCGAGGTCCTGGTGACGTTTGGCAGGAGCCGACGCTGACAGTATGTAAGCGTAACTCGCCCGTGTGGCGGCTGCCTGCGGATCCTCGATCCCCGCGCATTCATTGGCTCACGCGAGCTCGCCGTCTTCACCGTGGGGCACTCCTGGAGGCGTTCCTGTGACTGGGCTGGATCGTGGTTACCGAACGATCGACCACCATTAGCTATGTGCCTGGACCCACTTCTGGTCACTGCGGGTATCCGGGTCACCTTCGTAGAGCGCGAGCGGGTGGGCGATGGTGGCATGCGTCGTTACCCAGCCGCATGCCCGTACCGGGTTGTGCCACGAGTTGATGGGGAGAGCAGCCCGTAAGCGCCGGGGCTGCGGGTTCGCGGGGGCCAGATGACCGTAGGGATCGAGTTCGAGTTGTGGTACTACACGCGCACCGATGGGGAGGCCCAAGCGAATGTCGTTGAGCTCACGAGAGAGGCCGCGCTCCCGACTCTGCCCTTTGAGGGTCTACAGATCGAGCTGGCGTCTCTCCGGGACCCGGAGGCCAACGATGTATCCTGTCGCCTGGCGGGTGACGTGCTCACCGTATGGGAGGTTTGGTACCACGAGGATGGCCGCCGCCTGTCCGCAAGGGTCCATGCAGAGCACGACCCGCAGATTGGGGAAGACGACGCACGCCGGCTTGTCTCGGCTCTGATGACCCACTACGGCTTCTATGGGAAGTTCTGGCTGGAGCCCGACGAGATAGGGTACGACGACCGTCCCACGCCGGAGGGGGGGCACTGGAGTACCGGCAGTAGATGCTCCGAACCAACCCCCAGTCTCGGGTATCGTAGCGCCGACGGCGCGCGGCTGCCGATGTGCGAGGCAGTACTGCGGCTTACCCTCGGGTACACCTCTGAAGATGACGTTAGGAGGTCCCCAACACTCGAGAAGGCACTGAAGGTGCCGGCGCCGCCGCTCCCAGGCTTGGTGGTCGAACTGGTGATGCAAGAGCTCTCTGAGCGCGATGCGGCCCGTCTCGGTGAGCACTACTTCCTCTCCGGCGGGGCTGTGCCCACGCTTCAATGCGTGAGGGGGGTGCTCTGCGGGGGGCTTGAGGGGCCTGTGGTGCTCCTTGCCGGCTGCGACTACGGCCGCCAGCGGAGGGAAGCCTTCGAAGCCCATCTGGAGGTCTATACTCTGGGCCTCGGCTTCGCTCTGAGGGCACCATAGCAGGTGCTCAGAAGCTGTGACCCAGTATCCGGTAGGGCCTCGACCTGGCGGGCAACGCCCCCCAGCCGCTGGCCGCCAGACAGGGGTGCTCCAGCAACCAGCAGGAGGCCCACAGCCATTGCCCCCTCCAGTGGGTGCCTGTTAGCACGAGGACGAGTGCCGTCATCATTGGCCGTGAGACGCGCGGGCCGCATCCGTCGCGGGTTCCTCTACGCTGGGCTGCTGGCCTTCGTGCTCCTGGGCACACTCCCATTTCTTGAGTACGGACAGATCCGGAAGCTCGCCGACTGCGGCCCGAAGGGAGTGAGCGTCTCGTTCACCATGCCGCGTGGGTTCACGGCGCAGCTCGTCATCTGCGTGCCGCCGGGTCGCGTTCTGGCGGAGGGGACCCGGGGAACTCTCTCGATCAGTGAGAACGGGCACCGTCTGATTCGGCGCTCCTTCACCCGATCCGAGCTCCCGGCCACGAGCTGCGTGCGCGAC
>DASXUI010000629.1:0-4185 GCA_036504955.1 Armatimonadota bacterium | reverse complement strand
CCCTACGACCCTACGACCCTACGACCTTACGACCCTCTTCAGATTGGCAAGGCTGATCGCGGCGCTCTCCAAAGGTGGGCGGTCGAACTGCTCCTGCTCTACGATGAGCCACTCCACGCCGGCCCGTCGGGCGATGGGGATGAGCCCGGCGAGGCCAAGAACGCCGTCCAGCACCTCGGTGTCGTGTTCGGTCCGGCGGTCCTTCATATCCTTCAGGTGCAGGTAGGGGCAGCGAGAGGCGCACTGAAGGAAGACTCTCAGCGGGTCCGCGCCGCCGTGGGCCACCCAGTAGGTGTCCAGCTCGATCCCCACCCACGCCGGGTTGAGGTGGGCCATCAGGATGTCCAGGCCGGTGCGGTCCCCGTAGCGCTCGAACTCGTACCCATGGATGTGGTAGAGCAGCCGCAGCCCCGCTTCGTGGCAGGCTTGGCCGAACCCGTTAAGCATCTCCGCGGAGGACTCATAGGCCGAGGGGCTTCCCCTGAGCGGCTCGTCGAGCCAGGGGAAGAGCAGCGTGGTGCAGCCCAGCTCGTGGGCGTAGTCGAAGGCCTGTTTCCGGGTGGTTTCCAGTTCCTGTTTGGAGAAGACCAGGCCGGCGGGGACGAGGCCCGTCTCCGCAAGGACCGCCTTCACCTGAGCAGCCGGGACGCCGAAGGTGCCGGCGAACTCCACCCCTTCGTAGCCCATTCTGCCCACGCGCCGGAGGGTGCCGAGAAGGTCCTTCTGGGCCTCCTCTCGCACCGTGTAGAGCTGCAGCCCTAGTTTGAGGCTCCTCACCAGCGACTCCTCCCCGTCGACTCACTTCTCCACGAACATGATGTCCAACAGGTCCGCCTCAAGGGCGACGCGGTCGTTCCGCTGGTTCAGCAGCGCACTGAGCGAGACCTCCGTGTGGTCCTGGAGGACCACGCGGTCGTCCTCGGCGCGGGTGGGGGAGCGGGAGCGCCACACCAACCAGTCCGCCAGGTTGCCGGCGAAATGGCCGGCGGCAAGGTCCTTCAGGTAGTCCGTGCCTCGGCGGAACAGCTTGGGCAGGATGAGCTGCCCCTGAGGCCCGATGTCCTGCTGGCTCCTGAGCCGGAACTGAGAGGTGCTGTCGATCCCCCAGACCCCCAGTCCCGCTCCGCGCGCGGCCAGGGCCGCCTCGCGCAGGATCCGGCGGTCCTTGAAGGGCGTCGAGGTATAGACCGTATAGTAGGAGGTTCCGGTTCGCAGAAGCCAGTGGTTGAGGGTCCGCTCCAGAAGGCCGCGGTCCACGACTACCACGGCGCCGTCCTCCAGCCCCGCGGAATCGGCCTCGAGCAGCGCGTAGGAGACGGGGCGTCCGTTGGTCTCGGCGCCCTTCGTCAGGATGGCGCCGCGGATGCCCTCGGGCGGGTCGGCGTCCTGGACCTTGGTGCCCTGGAAGCGGATGTGGGTGAAGCCGAGGCGCGCCAGGAGGGCGTCGCGGGCGGTATCGCCCAGGGGCTGCGCGAAGTCGCCATAGTGAAGCTCCGGGGCGTCCACGCCCTCGAGACGGAGCTGCACCGTGCCATCCCGGGAGGGCTGGATGCGGTAGCTGCGCTGAAGGCTTCGGTAGAGCTCGGGGTTGTCCGCCCGGAAGCGGACGGAGTCTCCGTCAGGCTCCTTGCCGTTGATGACGAAGAGCCCGCGAAGGGCCAGTTGGGCCTGAAGGGCCATGACACCTCGTTGGGGGACCGAGGGTGTCGCGGCCGCCGCCGCGAAGGCCCCTTGTAGGGCTGTTCCCCGCCACGAGGGCGGTCCCTGCCACGCGGCGGGCCGACCCACACACGGGGCGCGGCGGCTACAACTTGATCTTGATGCCCCCGCCGCCCTCCTTCACGTCCGGCGCGTGGGTGATGCGCCACACATCGCCCTCGCGCGTCAGGGTGAAGCGGAAGGGATTGGGGTCCACCTGAGCGCCCTTGAACTCCACAACCACGTCGCTGACGGCCCCGTGGGTCTCCTCCTTGAGTACCTCCCAGGAGGTGCCCGCCGGGTAGTGGCTGGGGATCCCTTCCGAAAGGTCCTTGGCGCTGTTCTTGCCCTGAAGCCCGCTGGCGAGCAGCGCCAGCATGTCCTGGCCGTTCCCCGTGCGCGCCGCCTGAAGAAAGCTATCCACCGTCTCCTTGGGCCCCGGGTTCGTGGTAACCTGAACGGAGGGCGGGCTCTTCGCGTTTGCGGGTGGCGACGTTGTAACCTGCCGGTTGGCGCACCCTATGGCGAGGACCGCCAGCACTGCTACCACCAGCACCGGCGGCTGTTTGGCGATGGGGTGGCCCCCGGCGGAATGGGCAGAGGCAGTCTGGGTGTGCGTGTCTGATGATGGCATGGAGACCCTCCGGCCGGCACGCTCAGCTTAACCTGCGCCCTACGCGAGAGCGTGTGGAGGTTCGCGCCATGCACGAGGCGCTTGGGCCTCGTGTACTATGCGGGTCAGGGTTAGCGAGCGGCGTCGCCACGCACGTCTTACCCAGCGGCGGGCGGCGCGAATCCGCCGATCGGCCCCAAGCGGTCTCTACACTCAGCGCGGGCGTCGCTGTCTGGGCGTAGTTCCCGCTGCCCGCCCAGCAGGAACCGGTGTGCCGGCTCGCCGATTGGGATGTAGGCGGCGCTGGCGGAAGGCGAGAGCGTAGTCCGTGCCACCCGCCGCGAGCCCTGAGCGAGCGGGGATGATGATCTGCTCCCAGCGCGTGCGGCGGAGTGCTTGAATCAGGCGGCATAGTCCCACACGTGTCCGGTGTGGCTTGGGAGGAGCATATGGTTCAGATAAGGCCAGTCCGGGCTCAGGATCTGCGGGAGTGCGCGCGCATCTGTTACAGCGCCTTCCATCGCATCGCCACCGACCATGGCTTCACGCCGGACATCCCCAGCCTTGAGGTGGCGGAGCACGTGATGAGCTTCCTCTTCCACCACGAGAGCGTCTACGGCGTGGTTGCCGAGGACGGCGATAGGCTTCTGGGCAGCAACTTCCTGGACGAGAGGAGCCCCATCGCGGCCGTGGGGCCCATCACGGTCGATCTGAGGGAGCAGAACCGGGGGGTGGGGCGCAAGCTCATGGAGGCGGTCCTGGAGCGTGCTCGGGACCAGGATCACCCCGGCGTGCGGCTGGTGCAGGCGACCTACCACAACCGCTCACTCAGCCTCTATGCGGGCCTGGGCTTCGAGGTGAGGGAGCCCCTGGCGACGATGGGGGGCACGCCGATCGAGCAGGAGCTGCCCGGCTACCCCGTGCGCCCCGCCAAGGAGAAGGACATCGAGGTGTGCGCGCGGCTGTGCCTTCGGGTCCACGGCCACCAGCGCACCGGTGAGATGGTGGACGCGTTCGCGCGGGGAACCGCCAGCGTGGTGGAGCGTCATGGCGGCATCACCGGCTACACCACGGGCCTCAGCTTCCTGGGCCACACCGTCGGCGAGACCTCCGCGGACGTGAAGGCGCTCATCGCCGCAGCCTCCGTCTTCCCCAACCCCGGCTTCCTGCTGCCCACCCGCCAAGCGGACCTCTTCCGCTGGTGCCTGGACCAGGGCCTCCGCGTCATCCAACCCATGACCCTGATGTCCCTCGGCCTCTACAACGAACCCCGTGGCGCCTTCCTGCCCTCCGTGGGTTTCTAGACAGGGACCGCTCGGAACTGCCCCACCACAGAGACACAGAGACACAGAGCAACACAGAGAAGGGCAAGGCTGGGCAAGGGTAACCACCACCAGCCTTGCCCTTCTCTGTGTTACTCTGTGCCCTCTGTGTCTCTGTGGTAAGGCAGTCTAGGCTGGCCGCTGGAACTTGGTGCCGGGGGTGCCGCAGACGGGGCAGGCGGTGGGGGCGGCCTTGGTGAAGGTGGCGCCGCATACCGGGCAGACGTAGAAGGCGGCGGGTGTTGGCTTCTGCTTCAGGCTCTTCAGCGCCGCGGTGTAGAGCGCCGCGTGCTGCTTCTCGGCGGCCAGGGCGAAGGTCATGGACCGCGTCGCGTCCGGCTGCTTCTCCGCCACGGCATCCTTGATCATGCCGGGGTACATCGTGTCCTTCTCATAGGTCTCGCCCTTGATGGCGTCCTTGAGGTTGTCGGCGGTGGTGCCGGCGGGTTTGGTGAAGGCGCCCGCCTTCACGCTCTTGACGCCCAGCTTCGCGAGGGCGGCCTTGTGGTTGGCCGCATGGATCTTCTCCGCGGAGGAAGCGGCACGGAACAG
>DASXUI010000628.1:0-3439 GCA_036504955.1 Armatimonadota bacterium | reverse complement strand
AGGGCGTCGGGCTGATGCCCATCCCAGGCCAGGGCGTAGCTCCCAAGCGCCCCTCCGATCCGCCTCAGGTTGCTCAGGCAGGTAGCCTGCCTGGATGACTCCGTGGATCTGGCCAGCACTGGGAGCAGGATCACCATGAGTAGGGCGATCAGCCCGACCACCGCCAGCAGCTCCACCACGCCGAAACCGCGCTGCCGTCTTCGTCGCATAGCATCTCTCCATTCAGCAGTCGCGGGGACCAGAACGCTGCCTCCCCGCCCGGGACGCGACTCAGTCATCAGTCTGCCCGGAGGTCGCTTGCCCGCGAAGCGAGCGCCGACGGACCCAGCCGCAGCCTCCCGCGAGAAGGGAGGTTAGCAGCCCGCCGGCAGCGGCCCAGAAGACCGCCGTCGCCAAGACTCCGGCAGCCCCGAGGGAGTAGCCGGGCTCCATCCCGAGCGCACGGCGGCAGTAGTGGATCACGAGCGCCTGAGCCACCGCGCAGACCGTGCCGGCCAGGGCCCAGGCTGGCGCCGAGGCCAGGCCGATACGCGACCCCTGCCTTCGAGTGGCCGGACCGTCCTGCACGCTGGACTGCCAGCACGCGCACGCCACGGAGCCAAGGCACGCGCCGAGGAAGCCCAGCAGGGCCGTATCCTGAAGCCGGGCGTACAGGGTCATGGCTATGAACTCCCCGTCGCACAGCACGCCCGGGCTCTGGCGGTAGGCCTCCCAGAGGGGAGCCAGAGTCCACAGGAGGCCTGCAACGGTGCCCAGCAGCGCGCCACGCAGTGCCCAGGAAGCCTGTCCCCGGGCAAAGGGCCGGCCCGCGCCCAGCATCTGCAATGCCCGCTCCGCCACCACGCCGCGCAGAAGGTCGAGGAAGGCGGCAGACCAGGCCGCCAGCACCGCCCGGGTACCGCCCTGGCGGTCGCACTGGGCCAGGTGATCCTGAAGGGTTGTGGACATCTCCGCGCCGAAGCGCTCCTGGAAGTCGCGCGGGTAGGCCAGAAGCAGTAGGTGGCAGCTTCCACAGGCTGCCCGGAGCACGCGGGGCCGCTGATGGTCACTCATAGCCCCTCCTCCACGAGTTGGCCGCCGTCGTCTGGCCGCAGGAGCCGACGGGACCGAGCCAGAGCCACCAGGCTCTCCAGGCGACGTGACTCCTGCTCGGCGGCCCGGACGCCCTGCCGGGTGAGGCGGTAGTAACGGCGGCGCTCATCATCCATCGCCGGGTCCGGTCGCTCCTCACACTCCCCGATCAGGCCCTGCTCCAGCATCCTCTTCAGGGTGCGGTACAGGGTGGCCGGGCCCAGCCGCATCCGGCCGTCCGTCTGCTCTCTCACCTCTTGCAGGATCGCATAGCCGTGGCGCTCCTCGGGAGCCAGCGCCAGAAGGATCTGGTAGGCCGCGGGAGTGAGCTCGAGGGGCCCATCGGTTGTCGTAGCTGTCATCAGGTGCCCTCCCCTGGGCAAGTTGCCCCCATATACACTGTATGGCTATAGCCACTATGGATATATTAGCGCACGCGAGAGCCTCTGTCAAGAGGGCTGCCAGGCGGGCGTCACGGGCAGTCGCCGCCTCCTCGGACCCCTGGCTTGGGCAAGTGGCGCCGGCCGGCTCCCATAGGTGAGCCGGCCTTGGGGGAGGAGGTGCACGCGATGTACGAGCGGAGCCCGACGCCCGCCGAGGGGTATTGGAGGGAGCTGCTAGAGGGCGGGGCGCTGGCGGATGGCGTCCGACTGGAGCCGTATCAGGTGCGGTTCTTGGAAGATGGCGCTCTGCGCCGAGTGGTGCTGAAGAGCCGGCAGGTCGGCTTCTCCTGGCTCTTCGCCCTGGAGGCGATGCTGGCGGCCCACGCGCGGGACGGCGCCTTCTCCATCTTCGTCAGCCTGAACCGGGAGGAGGCTCAGGAGAAGATCCGGTACGCGCTGGAGGTCCACGACCTCCTGCCCCCGGGGTGGCGCCGGAGGGTGCTGCACGCCAGCCGAACGGAGATCGAGTTGGAGGGCGGCGGCCGGCTGTTGTCGCATCCCTGCCGAGCGCCGCGGGGCCGCTCCGGCGCCGACCTCTACCTGGATGAGCTCGCCTTCTACCGGGATGACGAGGAGGTGTACCAGGGCGCGCTGCCCGTGATCAGCCGCGGCGGACGCATCGTGCTGGCTTCAACCCCCTTTGGCGAGCGGGGTGTCTTCTGGCGCCAGGCAACCGGCGACTCCGGGCCCTCGCTGCCAGGCCACCACCCGGAGGGGGAAAAGGCGACGGCCGCGGCGGCGTCCCACCATCGCGTGCCCTGGTGGCGCTGCTCCTGGCTGCGGAACGGCGAGGAGCCCGGCCCCCAGGTGGAGGAGCTGGACACGCCCCTGCGCGTGGACCGCTTCGGCGCCGACAGGCTTCAGGTCATCTACGCGGCGATGGACCTCCAGAGCTTCCAGCAGGAGTACGAGTGCCGCTTCGTGGATGCCGCCGCGAGCTGGCTCCCCTACGAGCAGCTCCTCCCCTGCGTCCACGAGGACCTGGCGGTGGCCGAGACCGTGGCGGACCTTTCCGAGATCGGCCCGCTCTACGCCGGCTACGACGTGGGGCGAGTGAACCATGCCTCGGAGCTGTTGGTGCTGGTCCCCCAGCCTTCGGGCTACCGGCTGTGCCTGTGCCAGACGCTTCGCGGCGCGGAGTTCCAGCTTCAGAGGGAGCTGCTGACCGACCTGCTCTCCCGCTTCCCGCGCTGCCGTCTCTGCCTGGACGCCACCGGGCTGGGAGCCAACCTGGCGGAGGACCTGCGTCGCGAGTTCCGCCTGCGCGTGGAGCCGGTGACCTTCACGGCCCCGGTGAAGGAGACTTTGGCCAATGGGCTGAAGCTGGCGGTCGAGGGCGGCCGGCTCTCCATCCCCCCGACTCGCGACCTGATCACGCAGCTCCACTCCGTCCGGCGGATCATCACGACCACGGGCTCCAGCCGCTTCGACGCGGAGGGCCGCGCCGGCCACCACGCGGACAAGTTCTGGGCCCTGGCGCTGGCCCTGTGGGCCGCCGAAGCCCCAGCCCCCAGGGTCCGCGCCCGGCGGCTGTAGGGAGTGAAGGCGGGTCGTAAGGTCGTAAGGTCGTAGGGTCGTAGGGAAGGGCCTGAGAAGGTGGGAGGATGGGGCGGGTCAGACCGGTCGGACGATAGTGTCCTACAATAAGGCGCTTCTATGCCGGCGATGCCATCCCCGGCTGACATAGAGGCGCCCCTCCGGGGCTGAAGCAGGCCGGCGTAAGCACCAGGGTGTGGAGGCACCGAGCGCGGGAAGCCCCGGAGGGGCGTCTCTACGTCAGCCAGGGGTAACACCCCATAGGCGTTAACATAAGCAGGTTTGAGCTCAAGAAGGAGCAAACAGCGACCGGCTGTAGTGGGTCCGAGCCATGAGCGACCGTCGAAGCTGAGCGCGGACCGACCGTACTATCGCCTTCTCCAGATCAC
>DASXUI010000627.1:0-15237 GCA_036504955.1 Armatimonadota bacterium | reverse complement strand
GTAGGGGAGGGGCCCCGGCAGGCGAACTGCCCCTCTGAGGCCCCTCCCCTACGACCCTACGACCCTACGACCCTACGACCTTACGACCCTACGGCCCTACGACCCCATACAGCCACCTTCCGGAGGCGGCGGGGGGCACTTCCAGGACTAGCGTGTCACCGTCGCGACGGGTGGGGAGGAGCTCGCCCCGGCTGCCGGGGATGGAGCCTTCGGCGTAGACGCGGAGGTCCTTCGGCAGGTGCGTGGCGGGGATGCGGAGCGTGCCCTGGCCGTGCAGTAGGGCCTGCCAGACGGCGCCCTTGGGCACCTGGCGCTCCTTCCGGACGGGCGCCCAGGCGACCAGCCCGACCTCGCCGTCCGCGAAGCTGTACTCGCGGCCATCGACGGTGATCCCCTTGCACCCGCTTCCGGCGAAGGCGGCCAGCGTGCCGTCGGGGTCCAGGCGAAAGGCCATCGCGTCGCGGCCGCGGTAGGTCACCTCGTGGCCGTTCACGCGGAATGCGTTCAGCTCCAGCCGGTCGGAGGGAGGCGGCACGCGCTTTAGGTACTCCATGTCCTCCTTGGCGTTGCGGGCGAACCCTCCCGGCCAGTCCTCCTCGGTTTCGCGGAAGTGCGGCGCCAGTGCGGTGGTCCCGTTGGGGAAGCGGCAGGCCAGGAAGGGCGTCGTGCGGGAGATGACCTCCGTGTTGTCCACGTAGCCGGGGAAGCGGCCGGTGCCCGGGTACGCGCCCAACGCCTGAAGCACCTCGAACCACGTCCGTGCCTCATATCCCAGGCTGCGAGATTGGTCGTCTCTCGGCCGAAACCCCAGGAAGGTGAAGGCGCCGCCGCCGGGCACCTTGCGGAAGGTGCCAACCACAGCGCCCTTCACCCGCGCCACCGTTTGGGCGCCCTCGCCGGGCGTTACGGGGTAGATGTGGTCCACCAGGAAGTCGGTCAGGATCACCTGGGAGGGTACGCTCGCCAGCGCCCCCTCGAAGCGGACCTCACGGCCAGGTGCCGCTCGGCCTTCTTCCGCGTCTGGGCTGTAGGTCACGCCCGCCAGGGCCTGCCAGGTGGAGAGCGCGGCGTCGCCTTCTCGGGTGAGCACCGGCGGCGGGCCCGACCAGATCACCCGGCCGCCGGACTCCACCATCTTCCGCATCAGATCCAGAAGCGCCCTGGGAGGGAAGGGCTCGAAGGTGGCGACCAGCGTGGTGAAGCGCCTCCCGGCCATCTCCAGGCCCCCTGGCACCACCGTGCCGCGCTCCAGCAGCTTGTCGGCCGTCACGAGATTCGCGTAGCCATACTGCGCCATCCAGCTACCGAAGCGCTCTTCCACGGCCACCAGGTCCAGCGGGTAGAGCATCAGCACCTGGCTGTCACGGTGCTGCATCCCCTCTACCAGCCCGAAGAGCGGCGAGCCCGAGGCTCCGTAGGCGTCCACCAGTGCGCTTCTGCGGCGACTCAGCTCCCCGGGCATCCCCCAGTGGGCGGCGTAGGAGTAGGGCACCTCGTTCAGGATGCCCGTGGAGCAGGCCAGTGCGAGGCCCAGGTAGTTCCGGTCCAGCCAGCCGCACTCCGCGTGGTCATTGCCGTTGCCGGTCAGGAAATCGCCCCAGCGGAAGTAGTCGGCGCAGGCGGAGGCAGCCTGATGCACGGTGTTGGACCAGACGAAGTTGGAGGTGTACTCGTAGGCGTTGGCAAACAGGTTGCTCCGGCCCGTGCGCCAGTAGTCGATGGTGGGGCTTTCGGCCCAGGTGGCGTGGGCCCGCGCCTCCAGCTTGCGGCCGAAGCGCTCCTCGGCGTGCCGCTTCGCCTTCACAAAGAGGTCCACCACGCCGTCCTGGAGCAGCCTGAAGTACCGGGAGCGGAAGAGGGCGGTGCGGCGGATCTCCTCCGGTGAGGCCCCGAAGACGTGGCTAACCCCCTCCTTGGCGGTGAGATCCTTCGCGAAGTCCTCTTGCCCGTTGGCGAAGTACACCAGGTACCGCGCCAGGTCCGCGTACTCCTTGCCGTAGAGCTGGGCGAAGCGCCTCGCCAGCCCGGGGCTGAGATACCTGAGGGCGAACTCCCCGTGGTCGTGGTGCCCAAAGTAGTCCC
This sequence comes from Armatimonadota bacterium, assembly GCA_036504955.1. Lineage (GTDB taxonomy): Bacteria > Armatimonadota > DTGP01 > DTGP01 > DASXUI01 > DASXUI01. The sequence continues at coordinate 13,155 of DASXUI010000627.1, read as the reverse complement.
AGTCCTGCTGGATGTGCATCTCATCGGAGTACAGGCCGTTCAGCCTCACGCCCGCGTCGGCGTAGCGGTCGACCAGCTTCGTGAGGAAGGGCAGCGCCTTCTCGCTGAAGTAGTCCATCTCCGGCGTCTTGTACTGCTGGACGACCAGGACACGGTCCAGCCCCTCGGCGCCGCCCTTGCCGAACACGCGGATCCTGCGCGCCGCGGCGTCGGCGCCCAGGGAGTCCATCGCCTCCACCTGCACGCCCTCGGTGACCTCGACGATCCCTTTGGGGTCCACCACTCGGTAGGAGGTGCCCGGAACGCGGTCCTCCCGGAAGGCGAAGACGCGCACGCCGGCATCCTCCACCGCGATGGGCCCCTTGTTGTTCACCCAGCGCTGCTGCCGCCAGAGCTGAACGCTGAAGGCGCCGGTCTTGGGGTCACGCAGGCCCTTGCGGTAGTGCATCCACAGGCCAGACTCTCCCGTCTCCCGGGCGAAGGCGGGGCCAATCTCCAGGGGGCTGAGGAGGCTGAGCTCCAGTCCAAGGCCGTACCCCTGGGCGAAGCGGCTGACGGCCGCGATCTTGCGGACGTACTCGTCCATGTCCGGCGTCAGGCGGCGAGGACCAGCTTGGCCGGGGCGGTACTGGCTGAAAAAGTGGTCGAAGGCGAGGATGAGGGTGCGCTGCCCGGCCGCCTTGGCCCTCTCACAGATCTGGCGCAGACTGGCCTCGTACTTGTCGTAGGTCAGCGACAGGTTCAGCACCTTGTCGGGGTCCTCCAGGGCGTCCAACTCCTTGTCGCTGACCAGGATGACGCTGGACTTACCGATCTGGAAGCTCCAGGGCCCCGGGTAACTCACCAGCTCACCACGGTACACGTCCATCGCAGGCTCCTCCGCGGCCCGCACCGGCGCCGCCACCACTACAGCCAGCAGTCCCAACATCAGCCAACAGCGCGACATCTTGGGCCCTCCTTGGGCGCGTCGTAAGGGCGGGTCATTAGGGCGGGTCGTTGGGTCGTTGGGTCGTTGGGGAAGGGCCTCAGAAGGAGGGGGTCGGTGGGGTGCCGGGCCGATGAACGACCCGGGACCAGGGCCTGCGGCCAAGCTGGGAGCTAGCCCGGCTCCTACAGAACGAGCGGGGGCAAACTCCTGCATCGCCGATCTAGGGCGGCGCCACCTGGTAGAACCTGGCTTGGCCGCAGGCCCTCCTGCCGGGTCGTTCCATCGGCCCGGCACCCCACCGACCCCCTCCTTCTGAGGCCCTTCCCCAACGACCCAACGACCCAACGACCTAACGACCCAACGACCCACCCTCACGACCCGCCCCCACTCACTCGGCCGCAGGACCCCTCTTCTTGAGGTAGGCTTCCCAGACGTCCATGCGGACCCAGAGCTGGAGCAGAACGCCCGGGCGGATGCCGTAGAAACCCGTCATGAGGTGGGTGGCGTCCAGGCGCTTCGTCAGCTCCTCGTCGAACTCCGGAGAGGCGATCACCACGGGCGCGGCGGCGTCCGCCGGAAGGGCGGTCCAGTAGCCCACGTTGTGGAAGCGGCGAAGGGTCCAGGGCAGCGGCCAGTAGTAGCCGTCGACACTGTAGACCTTGATGAGCAGGTTGTCGCCCTCCGGCGAGGCGGCGGCCAGCTCCTCCACGCGTTTCTGAAGCGCGTTGATCTCCGGAACGGTCTGAGCGTAGACGTAGGGGTTGCGGGCGTCGGCCTCGTAGACGAAGCTGGTCCGGTAGGCCTGTGCCGCGAGCTGCCCGCAGCCGGCCAGCAGCAGCACTGCCACGACTGTCCGGGCCCACCGTGCCTTGGGGGCCGCGACCAAGGCCGCCGCGCCGATGCCGCCCAGGAGGACCATTCCGTCCAGGAAGCTCAGCACGCACCAGGGGGTCTTGTAGGGGATTGCGGAGTAGGCCGCGGTCAGCAGCACGGTGTACAGCGCCAGGAAGCGGGCGAAGGACGGCTGCGCCTCTTCGGGGCCGGGCTTGCGCCGCGTCAAGGCCACCACCAGGCCGACCGCCGCCAGGGCGAGGATCAGTCCCTCGCTCCACCAGGGCCCCTTCGCGGAGTGGTGCCAGGCCAACAGGCTCAGGTACCAGTCCCACGGGTGCCTGTGGAGCCCCACGCCCTTCGCCCGGCCGAACCAGGGGGCGTAGGAGCGCAGGTAGTCCACCGGCCCCGCCAGGTTGGTGAGGAAGCCGGAGAGGAAGAGGCAGGCGACCACCAGGGCGACGCCAGCGCCCAGCAGCAGGTGCCCCCGCCGTACCCCCCAGGCCTTCCGGGGCACCGTGTGCGCCAGCGCCATTCCCAGGGCGGCGAAGTTGATGACCGACGTTTCCTTAGAGGCGATGACCAGTCCGGCGAACGCACCCGCCCCGATCACCCACCCGACCCTGTGGCTTCGACTGTAGCGCCACCCGCAGGCGATGAGGCCCAGGAGGAAGCAGGCGAACAGCATCTCCTGGATATAGTAGCGGCTGTAGAACACCATCGCCGGAGAGACGGCGGTCAGCAGGGCGGCCCAGAGGATGGGCTTGCGGCCCAGGGCATCGCCCAGCAGCCCCAGGAGGAGCAGCAGCCCTACCCCGGCCAGCACCGGCACCAGGCGGTAGTCCGCCTCGCGCGTCTCCACGAAGCTGTGCCGGCCCAGCAGCCGGATCACGGGCAGTGCGGCGTAGTAGGGGGTGGGGCCGTGGAACTCGTTGGCGTCGTAGTGGTAGGTGCCCTTCTCCCACAGCTCTTTGAACTTGAGGGCGTGGACCGACTCATCGCCGTGCATGGGCCGGTTGCCCAGGTTCGGCAGCCGCAACAGCAGCGCCCCCAGGACGAGGACGGTGAGGGAGATCAGGTAGAGGGGTCGAGGCATAGGCCTAAGGGCAGGGGACTGAGGGGACTGAAGGGGCTCAGGGAGCCTAAGGGACTAAGGGGACTGAAGGGGCTGAGGGGTACCCCCTAAGGCCTACGCGCTGAGGCTTTCCCCCTCAGCCCCTTCAGTCCCCTTAGCCCCGTTAGCCACCTAGCCCTTCGCGGGCTGGCCCCAGACTTCCACTTCCGTGTAGCGGTTGAGCGGGTCGGTGTGGGTGCTGCCCTTGGAGTAGAGGCGCACGTAGCGGGCCTTGATGCCCTTGGCGTCGACCAGCTTGCCCTCGTTGGTCTCGAAGTACTCGCGGTCCTTGCCCACGCCCAGACCAGCGCTGTTGTCCTGGTCGTTGTTGAAGAGCGTGGTCACCTTCTCGATGAAGTCCCGGTCATCGGAGACCTGCACCACCACGTCGTGGCAGACGATGGGCTGCATGTGGTAGTGCCAGATGAGGATGTAGGAGAGCGGCGAGGAGGCGCCCAGGTCGATCTGCACCCACTGTAGGCGGGGCTTGAGCTCCACTGCGGTGCCCTCGCGGGCCTCCTTGTTGCCGTCGGTGATCAGGTCGAGAGAACCCTCAAAGGGCGCGGCGCTGCTGGTGACCTTCTTGTTCAGGGCCAGGTTCACGGTGCCCTTGGGTACCAGCGGAATGGGGCGCGGCTTCTTGGAGGGCTTCTCTACCGTGGTTCCCGGAGGCGCGTCCGAGGGCGTGCCGGCGAAGACGGGCTTGGGGAGCGTGATGCCCATGGGCACCATGCTGGAGGCAACCTTCGTTCCAGGCTTGGCGGCGCTCTTCACGGCCGCCTTGGCCGGCTTGGTTGACTTGGCCGCAGGTTTGGCCGCCTGCGCGGGGCCGGAGCCCGCGATGAGACCGGTAACTGCCAGAAGCAGAACGGTGGAGAGGGCCGCCTCGATGGGGCGAGTCCTATGAAGATGCAAGGTCACTTCTCGTATCCTCCTACGAGTATAAGGAGCGCTCCGGGACCCCCAACACCGGCATCCCACCAGCAGCACAACAGGGGAGCGCCACATTGTTTGGGGCGCGGCCACCCGTGGGTGAGCGCCCTCAGAAAGCCTACTACAGGGAGCTGCCTACTATAGTTGTGACAAGCGGAAGGCCCGGAAGGTGCGCGATTCCTACACCGGCGCGCCCCACGGCTCGCAAGGAAGGGGTTCTCTCTCCGGCCCTTCCGGCCCTCCCGGCGCGGGCTATGGCCGCGGGACGCACCCTCGCCCGGGCGCCGAGTCGATGCGGACCGCGGGGCCTCTCGGGCCCGATCGCCCCCGCGAGCTCCCGTTCGCCACCCCGATCAGAAATGGCTGGCCGGCCCCCCGTCTAACGAAGTGATATGAGCTCGCGAGCGCTTGAGTCACTCAACCCATGGGCCTGGTGACCACCCAGGTGTTGAGGGGACGGGAGGATGTCCTTGAGACCGAGGATCTGGTCCGCCGGTCTCGGGCCGGAGACGCGACAGCCTTCGGGGTGTTGGCCGAGCGTCACCGCGAATTCACTTTCCGCCTGGCCTACCGTGTCCTGGGCGACTACGAGGCTGCCACCGACGCCACCCAGGAGACCTTCCTTCGCGCCTGGCGGTCCATCCGGCGCTTCAGAGGCACCTGCGGCTTCGCCACCTGGCTGCACGCCATCACGGTGAACTGCTGCGTGGAGGTGGGTCGCAAGGTGACCCAGGAGCGCTCCCGCTGCGGGCCGGAGCCTGCCCAAGAGCCGGCGGCCCCGGAGGGGATGGACTGGGCCCTTCGCCTGGCGCTGCGAGAGGCGCTGTCGGAGCTGCCGGAGCCCCAGCGTCTGGTGGTGACGCTCTACTACTTTGCCGACTACACGCTCCGTGAGATTGCCGAGGAGCTGGGGGTGCCCCTGCCGACCGTCTACTCTCGCCAAAGGGCCGCGCTGGAGCGGCTGGGGAGACGCCTGGAGGTGGAGAGATGAGCCGATGCCACGCGCTCGACGAGTACCTCGATAGGGCGGGCCTCGAGGCCGAGCTCCCGGAGCGTCTGACCGCCCACCTGACTCGCTGCGAGGTCTGCTCCGGCCGGTGGAGGCATCTGAGCAGCGCCGAGGCGGGCTTACGGACGATCAACTGCGAGCCTGTGCCGCCGGCCCCCAGCCTGTCTCTGGACTTCGTGAGGGCGAGAAGGACCCACGTACGGCCCAGCGGACGGTGGCGGCTCGCGGTTGCCGGTGCGGTATGTCTGGCTGCCCTCGTGGTCTGGCACCTACGCGGTCCGAGTGGAGCACTCGTAAGTCCTGAGGCTCCCCACCGAAGGCCGGGGAGAGTTGCCGTGCCGCCCCGGCTGGGCACCCAGCAGCTAACCGTCCTGCCCGGGCCACGCCGCCCTGTGGTGCTGCCGCCCAGGATCGATGTCGCCCAGTCACCGGCGGCCGCCGTGACGAAGCTCCGTCACCATCCGCGACGCTACCTCGTGCCCCCAAGGCGGCTAGCGCCGGCCGGAGTCGCATCTAGCTCGCCACTTGACCGCTACCGGGGGGACGACTTCGTGACCGTTCCAAGGCCTGTCATGGCAGCCGTGATGTCGCCGGCATCGATGCACGTGGTGGTGGAGGCCATGGACGAGTATCGGCGCGCCCGATCGGTGGTGGACCCTCGTCTGGCGAAGCTCGTCACCCCCGGCGGAGCCCCGAGGCTGGGCCTCCTGCTCCGGCGGCTGTCGGACGCCACGGGCGCGGCCATGTCGCTGGAGCCCGACCTTCGCCCCCTGGAGCCGCCCGCCGTGGGCCCGAGCCTGCCGGCAAGGGACCTCATGGGGCGGATCGCGCGTGAGATGTCGCTGGAATGGCGGAGAAGCGGCTCGCCTGGGGCCTACGCCTACCGGCTGGTGCGCGCGCCTGAGGAGCGTGACCGGCTGATGCTCCAGAACCGGGAGCAGCGAGAGGCGCGGGTCACGGAGCTGTTCAACAGCCTGAACACCTACCTGTCGCACCAGGACAGCACGGCGGAGGAGCTTAGGTCCGAGGCCGCCTCCCTGGGGGCCAGGCATGCTGAACAGCCCGATCCGTTTCTGGTTGACCAGAGGGCCATACTCCTCTGGTTGGCCGAGGACCCGGGAGCCCGCCTCGCTGCCCAGCTCCTTGGGCGCCTGGAGGGGAGCCAGTACCAGGCCCTCCGTCGCGGCGAGGCTGTCCAGTTGCCATCGGGGACCCTTGGCATCACGCGCGATGGGAGCACGCTCCAACTCTATGCCGAGGTTGCGGGCCCGGACGGCAAGCGCAGGCGTATCGCGCTCAGTCGTGTAGAAGGCAAGACTGATGAGGTCCGCCGGAGAGGAGGCGTAGAGTGAACAGGTTCCAGTGCAAGGGAGCGCTGGCCCTCGCGGTCCTGCTGGCGACGGTCCCAGGCTTGGGGGCGTCGGCCGCGACTCAGAGGAAGCCGGCAGCCAAGAGCTCCGCCGACGTAGTGACGCGCAGGTTGTCGCTCCTCAACGCTGAGGCGGTCAAGGTACTGCGTGGCCTGCAGGGTGACAACGGCGCTCTGTATCGTGCCGAGGGCCAGGTCCGCCTCGACCTACGGCCTGGTAAGGGTGGCGCCCAGGCAAAGAACCGGAGGTTCATTCCCGAGGGCATCGACAGTATCGTCGCGCTCCCGGCCGATAACTCGCTGTTGGTACAGGGGACTGAGGACGCGGTGACCGAGCTAGCGAGTACCGTCCGGTTTATCGACGTAGCGCCGGCCTCCGTTCGCCTGGACGCGCAGGTCCTGCGCTTTGACTTCGCTCCGGACGGACTTGAGGGCTATCAGGTGGTGTCCGCGCCCAGGATTCTGACCCTGGATCGCCATGCCTCCGCTATCCGGGTCTCCGGCGGAGAGTCAGGAGTGGCGATCAGCCTGACCCCGCGGGTGAACAGGGACGGATCGGTAACGGTTACGGGCACGCTCACGCTGTTGGGCCCCCGCGACCAGCCGCTCCGGAAGGCGACCTTCGCAGGCATGGTTGGCCGAGAGCGCAGCCTGTTCGTAGGCGGAGTCACGGACTCAAAGGACCCGGCCGTCATCGCTGTCGTGCGGCGAGGCTTGCTGCCCCAGAAGCCGGGACGATATACCGTTCACCTTCTGCAGATCACACCCAAGATCATCACGCCGCGATGAGCGCTACCCAGATCGCCTTGGCGGCTGGACGGCGCTCCCCACACATCGGAGATACCCATGCGCGCACCACTATCCCTGCTACTAGCACTGGCCTTCTGCGGAAGCCTCCAGGCCGCCCCTGCCCCTCAGTCCCCTGTTCCGGCGGCCGCACGCAGCGCCCAGGTGTTCAAGCTGAAGCACGCAACGGCCTCTAACGTGCTGTTGAAGCTAGACCCCCAGCACACCATCTCAGGCAAGGGCGTGGAGCCCACTTTCCAGCCCTCCTCCACGGCCCCCACCTCCCTCAAGGGTGTCTCAAGCCTCATCCTGATGGATATGGACAACGCCATCGCCGCGACCGGCACTCCTGAGGGGCTGAAGAGCCTGTCAAAGACCCTCGAAAAGATGGACGTAGCGCCTCCGTCGCCTCGGCAGGTGCTCATCAGGGCTCGCATCCTGCGCTTCACCTTCACCCCGGAGGGGCTGGAGGACGTCTCCGTGGTCTCCTCCCCCAGGCTCCTCACCGCGAGCGGCCAGTCGGCCTCGATCGAGATCGCCGGCGGCGACCTTGGGTTCGCCGTAGACATCACGCCCACGGTCAACGCGGACTCCACCTTCTCCCTGGAAGGGCAGCTCCGGCTGAAGGACCCCGGCGGCAAGGCGACGGGTCTGGGCGCCTTCAGCCGGCGGCTGACCGCCAACCGGAGTCTTGTGGTGGCCGGCGCGACCACCTCCAAAGACCCGGAGATAGCGGCGGTGGTAGCCAAGGGGCTGATACCGGAAAAGCTGGCGCAGCACTCCGCACTGTACCTACAGGTGACCGCAGTCCCCGGGGGGTAGGGGGATGAAGTCGGGTCGTAGGGTCGTGAGGTCGTAGGGTCGTAGGGGAAGAGCCTCAGAGGGTTCCCTTGGGTCTCTTATGTCTCTTCCATCCCTTAGGTCCCCTTAGCCAAGGGAACCCTCTGAGGCCCTTCCCCTACGACCTCACGACCCTACGACCCTACGACCCATCCAACACCGCTCGGACTTTGGCGGCTAGCGTCTCTGGGCGGAAGGGCTTTTGGAGGAAGGAAACGCCCTCCTCAAGGACGCCGTGGTGCACGATGGCGTTCTCGGTGTAGCCGGACATGTAGAGCACCTTCAACCTCGGATCCGCGCCTACAAGGTGCGTGGCAAGTTCCCGGCCATTCATTTCCGGCATCACCACGTCCGTCAGCACCAGATGCGGATCCCCTTCGGCGGCAAGCTCCAGGGCTTCGGAGGGGGTTGAGGCGATGAGCACGCGGTAGCCCTGCGCCTCGAGCACGTGCCGGACCAGGGCTCGCACTACCTCCTCATCCTCCACCACTAACACAGTCTCGCAGCCCCCTCGAGCCTCCAGCGCGGGCTCTGAGGAGCTGGCGGAGTCCGACCGGTTGGCGGAGGGGAGGTACACCTTGAAGGTTGTACCTCGGCCCACTTCGCTGTAGACCCACACCGTGCCCCCGCTCTGCCTGACGATGCCGTAGACGGTGGAGAGGCCCAAGCCCGTGCCCTTACCCCGCTCCTTGGTGGTGTAGAAGGGCTCGAAGATGTGAGGCAGCACCTCCTCCGGGATGCCGGAGCCCGAGTCGCTCACCGCGACCATCACGTGCGGTCCGGTAGTGCTGTCGGGGTGTCGGAGGGTGTACTCCTCGCCCAGGACCACGTTGGCGGTCTCAATGGTGAGCTTGCCGCCCATGGGCATGGCGTCCCGGGCGTTGATGGCCAGGTTCAGGAGCACCTGCGAGATCTGCCCGGGGTCCACCAGCACCGAGTCGAGGTCGGGTCTGAGTATCGTCTCCAGCTCGATATCCTCGCCGATAAGCCGCTGGAGCATCCGGTCCATGTCCGCCACGATGCCGTTCAAGTCCAGCACCCGGGGCTCCAGGAGCTGCCTACGGCTGAAGGCCAGCAGTTGGTGGGTGAGGTCGGCGGCGCGCTCTCCAGCCTTGCGGATCTCCCCGGCGCTTCGGGCCGGAGCCGAACCCTCCGGCAGCGAGGATTCCAGCAGGTCCGCGTAGCCCAGGATGGCGGTGAGCAGGTTGTTGAAGTCGTGGGCCACGCCACCCGCGAGCCTGCCGACGGCCTCCATCTTCTGGGACTGGCGGAGCTCCTCCTCAAGCCGCTTGTGCTCCGTGATGTCGCGGTCTATGCCCAGGATCAGGTCTCGCCCGCCCAGCGAGACCGGGCAGGCCGCGTACTCGATCTCATAGACGCTGCCGTCCTTGCGCCGGTGAGTGGAGGCTCCGCGAGCCGGCCCCTCCTGGAGGATTTGGTCAAGGAACTCAAGCATGCGCTCTCCGGCCCTCGTCTCCGGTGCCCAGCCGGAGTCTAGCAGGGAGATGGGCCGGCCAACCAGCTCTTCCCGGCTGTAGCCGTTGTAGAGGCACGTGGCCGGGTTGCAGTCCACGATCCGGCCAGGTGTCTCGGGGTCACGGGGGTCATAAAGAACGACCATATCAGGGGAGTTGCGAAAGAGGGTCTCAAAGCGAGCGGTGGCCTCCAGTCGCTGTTGCTCGGCAAGTCGGCGCTCCGTTACGTCTCGGTCGATGCCCAGGATCAGCTCCCGGCCGCCCACGGTCACCGGACAGATGGCGTACTCAATCTCGTACTCGCTGCCGTCTCGCCGGAGGTGGGTGGAGGCCCCGCGTACGATGCCCTCTTCACGGAGCCGCCCAAGAAGAGCCAGCATATCGTCCTGGAGGTGCTCGTGGGCCAGCCACGAGGGGTCCAGGTCCACGATGGTGAGCTCTAGGAACTCCTCTCGGGCGTAGCCGTTCATGGTGCAAGCGGCCGGATTGCAGTCCACGATTCGCCCCGGGCGCTCGGCGTCGTGCGGGTCATAGACCAGAATCATGTCCGGGGAGTGGCTGAAGAGGGACTCGAAGCGCGCCATGGCATCTCGGTAGGCCTGTTCGGCCTGCTGCCGCTCCGTCACGTCACGGTCGAAGGTCAGCACCAGCTCACGTCCCTCCAGCGTGATCAGGCAAGATGAGTACTCTATATCGCAGAGGGTGCCGTCCTTTCGCTTGTGCCGCCCCCCACCCCGACGCAGGCCGTGGAGCCGCATCTGCTCCACTCCGTACTGGGCCCACTCCCACGTGAGCTCCGGCGGATTCATCCGCTCGTGCAGGAAGTCCAGCGGCTGCCCAACCATCTCCTCCCGGCTGTAGCCGTTGACCTTGCACGCCATGGGGTTGCAGTCCAGGATGCGCAGTGGGACTTCCGGATCGTGGGGGTCGAGCAGCAGAACGGCATCTGGGGAGTTCGTGAAGAGCGTCTCGAAACGGTTGGCTGCTTCCTGAAGGGCTTTCTCCTGCTGGCGGCGCTGGGTCACGTCGCGCTCGATAGAGAGCAGTCGCCTCCTGCCGTTCACCGACAGGTAGCAGGCGGAGACGTCCAGGGTAAGGTGCTTTCCACTGCGGTGCCGGTGGACGGCCTCAAACCGAAGGTGGGATAGCTCACCGCGCGATCCAGGGATGGGGTGGACCTCGAAGTCCCTGGGGGCGGCGGGCGTGATTGGTTCGACATCTAGCAGGGTGATGGGCTGGCCTATCATCTCCTCTCGGGCATATCCGTTTAGCTCGCAGGCGGCCGGGTTACAGTCTACGATCACCGCGGGCCTGTCGGGCTCCTCCACATCCAGAAGCAGAATGGCGTCTGGTGAGTGGGTGAAGAGGGTCTGGAAGCGCTCCGCGGCCTCACGTAGCGCCTCCTCAATCCGCTGCCGCTGAGTGATATCGCGGTCTATGCCCAGGATCAGCTCCCGCCCCCCCAAGCTCACGAGGCAGACGGAGAAGTCGATCTGGATGGGCGTCCCATCCTTGCGAAGGTGGACGCCCTGGCCGCGCCCAACGCGCTCCTGGCGCAGCGTCTCCGCCCACGCTCGCGCGGCGGGGAGGTCCGCCTTCGCCGGTCTGCGGTCCGGGTGCAGCAGGTGCATCGACTGCCCCAGGAGCTCGTCCCGCGAGTAGCCGTTCATCTCGCAGGCCGCGGGATTGCAGTCCACGATGCTGAGGGGCACCTCCGGGTCGAAGGGGTCCATCAGGATCACGCCGTCCGGGCAGTTCGCGAACAGCGCCTCGAAACGCTCGGTAGCCTCCTGGTGAGCCTGTTCCACCCTCCGCAGATCCGTCACGTCGCGGTCGACACCCAGCAGAAGTTCCTTGCCGCCCAGGGTAACCAGGGACACCGAGTACTCGATGTCCCGGAGGGCGCCGTCCTTCCGGCGATGCAGGGCCTGGCCCCTCAGGGGTTCCCCCGATCGGGCTACGGACAGCGCGTGCTCGGTCCGCCGGCGTCCCTCGTCGGCAGACGGCGGACTGGCCTCGATGGCGGTCACCGACTGCCCCAGCAGCTCCTCTCGAGTGTAGCCGCTGATTCGGCAGGCGGCAGGATTGCAGTCGAGGATGCGAAGAGGGACCTCCGGGTCATGGGGGTCCATGAGCATGATGGAGTCCGGCGAGCTCTCGAAGAGCACCTCAAAGCGGCCCATCAGCTCCCGGTAGGACTGCTCAGCGGCGTGGCGCTCGGTGATGTCACGTTCGAGGGAGAGCATCAGGTCTCGACCCTCCAGGGTGACCCTGCAGGCGGAGACGTCAACTCGCAGGCGCCGGCCATCCTTGTGGAGGTGCTCGACCTCGAACCGATGGATCCTCGCCTGCGGATGCCTCCCGCGGTCGTTCCACCTCCGGCGCAGCTCCTGGCGGGTGGCGAGGTCGGTAGGGCCAAAGATGTCGATGGGCTGGCCGATCAGCTCCTCGCGGGTGTAGCCGTGCATCTCACAGAGGGCGGGGTTGCAGTCCACGATCCGCCGGGGTACCTCAGGGTCATCCGGATCCATCAGGAGCCCGCCGTCGGGCGAGTTGCGGAACAGGACCTGGAAGCGCTCCGCGGCCTCGCGGTACTGCTCCTCCTGCCTCCGCCGCTCGCTCACGTCGCGATCGATGCTGAGGACCAGCTCCTTGCCGCCAACGGTGATCAGGCAGGACGCGAACTCAACGTCCACCAGCGTGCCGTCCTGGCGACGGTGTTGGGCATCGCCGCGAATGGATCCCTCCTGTTTCAGGTGCTCGTAATGCCAGCGGGCGTCGTCGAGGAGGGTCTCTGGAGGAGCCGGCGGATAGTTGAGCAGGTTGATGGACTGGCCCACCAGCTCCTCGTGGGGGTAGCCGTTGAGCTCGCAGGCCATGGGGTTGCAGTCCACGATGCGCATCGGCACCTCCTGGTCCCAGGGGTCCAGGAGAAGGATGGCGTCCGGGGAGTACCGGAAGAGGGTCGCGAAACGCTCCGTCGCCTCCTGCTGGTCGCGCTCGGATTCGAGGCGCTCTGTGATATCCCGCACGACACAGAGGGCCCGGCGCTTCCCCTCGAGCTCGACGGTGCACCCGGTTACCTCCAGGTGCAGCCTGAAGCCGTCGGCGCGAAGATGCTCCGCCCTGAAGGTGAGGGCGGCATCCCGCGCGAGCTGCTGCCACGGAGATGGTCTGTCCGCGGACGGGGTGGGCTCCGCGCTCAGCGTGGAGATGGAGCGGCCCAGGATCCGGCCCTTGGGGAGGCCATAGAGGGCGCAGGCGGCAGAGTTGCAGTCCAGGATCCGGTTGGGGCACTCCTGGTCGAAGGGATCGATGAGGAGCAGGGCTTCCGGGTTATGCTCGAAGAGGACATCACAGCGGTGCCTCGCCCCCTCCTGCCGATCCGGGGCCTCCGGATCGATCCGGGGGAGCGAGCGGAGGGTCTCGAGGGCGGCCCAAGGCGTGCCTGACGAGTCACGCAGAGGGGATGCCTTGGCCGAGAGGAGGCGCTGTTCGCCCCGAAGCTCGGCGGGCTCGGAGTCGAGCAGGAGGGAGTCGCCCTCCCGCCGCAGCGTTCGGAAGGGCTCAGTGACGAGAGCCTCAGGATGAAGCACCAGCTCCGCGAGGCAGGGGTGGTCGGCCCCCCACAGCGCCCGGGCGGCCTCCCGCCGGCACGCCCCAAGCAGGACCGACGCCGGGACGCCCGTCAGCTCCTCCAGGGCGGGGTTCCAGGCCAGCACTCGGCCATCGGCCCCCAAGGCATAGGCTGCCTCGGGCAGCAGATCCACGACCTGACGGAGCTGCGAAGCCTGCTCCTCCGGCGCATTGTGGTGACTGCCGCACGACACGAGACCCACTTCCCTTCGTGCTCCGGCGATGGCCGTCCGG
>DASXUI010000626.1:0-8698 GCA_036504955.1 Armatimonadota bacterium | reverse complement strand
CAGTTGGTTAGAGCACACGGTTCATACCCGTGGCGTCCTCGGTTCGAGTCCGAGCTCCGCTACTTCTTCACCACAATCAGGCCCTCTGGGCAGGTTCCCGGTACCCATCAAGCCCCAGCGGCCTGGTGGGTACGTGTCTTTGGGACACCTCTCAGTTGAGCGCCCGCCCCCCACCTGCAGAACTGCGAACCACCCCTCGAGGCCTGAGCGAACCCAATCGTGGCCTCGCGAGGCCAGCGTCAAGTCCGTCGCCGCTCGGCGTGACGCGCTTGGACTAAGAACACGGCGCCAGGGCAGAGTACCAGCCCAGGTCCGCGCCGCCCCCAAGGTACCGGAACCCTCGGGGGCGGTGCGGTGAGTGCAGACTCTGTTGGACCGCTCCTCCGCTATGGAAGGGCGGCGATGCCGGCGACTGCTCTCAGCAGCGTCACGACCTCGCTGATGTCGATCTTGCCGTTCTTGTTGAAGTCGCCGCCGGCGAGTTGCGCGGCTGTTGCCGTCTTCAGGCCCGCGGCTATCTGAAGGCTCAGAACGACATCCGCTATCGACAGCTTGCCGTCCCCGGTCACGTCGCCCTTCACCGTTGGGGGCGTGACGGGAGTCAGGCTGCTCATCGCCTCGTCGTAGGGAATCACCCGAAGCGTGTCGTACGTGGCGGCCGCCTGAGTGCCGGCGGCGGAGAGGCCGGTGGTATCCGCAAGGGCCAGCAGGATGTCCGGCTGGGCCTCGAAGGCCGCGATATTGGTGTCGGGAGGCTGCGCGATCTGCAGGCCTTCGCCGGTGTCAGTGTAGGACCAGAAGGCGGAGAAGTGCCCGCCCTTCCGAACCAGCTTCAGCCACTCCCCTGGCTTGTAGGTCTCGCCCGGCTGAGAGCCCGAGGCGGACGGACCGTCCTGCTCCTCGCGCCACTCCACAATGGTGCGTCGCCCGCTTCCAGCCAGCACGACAAAGTGAGGCGATCCCTGGCTGTCGTTGATGCGGGCCATTAGCCCGTGCTTCGACCAGTCGCCCATCTCCTCGAAGGTGGGGATGGAGACGAGCTTCACGTAGGCGATGAAGTCCCCCTTCACCTTCTGGTAGGTCAGGTGTCCGTTGTCGGCGAGCCCCCAGAAGTCGGACTGGCTCGCCAGCGTGGTTAGCGCGCCAGCCTTCACCTGCGCGTCGCCCTGGTCCTCAGCGCCCAGGTTGAAGCTGGTCCACTTGGGGTCCAGCGTGCTGCCCGAGAAGTCGTCATCGTAGGGCCGAGAGGCAGGCTTCGCGGGATCCACACCCAGGAAGAAGGGGATCCGGGTGTAGACCAGATCGGGAGCCGTGGTCGTCTGGTTCTCTGTGACCTGCACGTTCGGATGGCTGGCGCCCACCTGGAACCCGAAGACGTCCGGGACGCTGACAGTGTACGTTCCCACCCCGCTGAAGACCTTGTAGGTCCCGTCAGCGCCGGGGCGGGCGACGCCCGTGGTCCCGTCGCTTGAGAGGGTCGTCACCTCGATCCCGGCGTCTAGGGGTTGGCCGTCGCTGCGGGAGACCTTGCCCGCCAGGACACCCACCTTGGGGCCGGTGGTCTTGGTGAGGATGTGGAAGGACTCGTTGAAGGCACCCTTGATGAGCGTGAGGCGCACCCGGTTGGTGCCCTTCGCGAGCAGGACGGCGCCCTGCAGGAAGTCGCTGACCTTGTAGTCTCGCCAGCTCCCGCTGCCATCCAGCGGGCCCTGGGTGAACAGGCCGTTGGCGTCGTAGCGCACGGTCACCGGAGCGGCGTCCGGGCTGCTGAACTGGACCTGGACCTTGTACCACCCGGTCTCGGAGACATCTACGAGCTGCTCCGTCCAATCGTTGATCTCCCACCAGCCCGTCACGATGTTGGTATCGTCCGGGTTCTCGTTCGCCTCCACGGGTGTCGCCCAGGTCTCGTCGTAGAAGCCGGTGGACCCTCCAGTGATGATGGCATCGACGTCGCGGGAGAGCTGCTTGAGGGCGCCGTCTTTCCAGTTGGACTGAAGCTTCACTTCGGGAGCGGCCACCGACTTGCCGGCTTCGACCGCCACGCCCGTCACCTTGTTGGGCTGGTAGGTGTCCGCGCGGAAGCCGGTCACCGTGTAGGAGCCGGCCGGCACCTCCAGGGCGTACTTGCCGTCCTGGTCAGCCTTGGTCCACCAGTCCTTAATCCACCAGTCGTGCGGGCGAACTACGGTCCCGGTTGTCACCCTCGCGAACCCCACGGGCACCTGTAGGTCGGAGGAGGTCACCGTGCCCGTGAGCGTACCAAGAGGCTCCAGGTCCTTCTGGAAGGTGAACTCGAACCAGGTCAGGTTCACCCCGCCCCCGAAGCTATCCGCTGCGTCGGTCACCCCATCCGGCCGCCGGAGCTGCTTGGTGATGTTCTGGACCCTGAGCACGTTGTCTCCCTGGCGCAGAGGCACCAGGGTCTCTGAAGTCGTGGTCGCCCAGGTCTGCCAGGCTCCCGTGTTCGGGAGCAGTATGGGGCTGGTGACGTAGTGGGTGGCGCTGTCCTTGCCCCGAGTGTCCAGCGTAATGAGAGCGTCACCCGAGCTGGCCACCGCAGCGCTCTCGACACCGGTGACCTTGTACCACCCCGCCTTCGGGGCGTTCAGGGGCAACTCGACCCAGGCGCCGCCGGAGAAGTTGCCGATACACTTCGGGCACTTCGCGCCCTGGGCAGCGAAAAGCGCGGTGGGGGCGCCCAGCCCCCCACCAAAGAAGTCCTTGAACATCTGGTCTGCCGTGGTCACGGCAACCTCAGCAGCCAGAGCGCCGCCGCATACCACGAGAGCGAGGACTGCTGAAAGCGTGCCGAAAAGCGGAGCCGCGTGGTACCTACGCATAGCTCTCTCCCTTCTCCATCACTACCAAGCCGCAGTCGAACCCCAAGCGCTGCCAGCCTCCCCCTCCCTCACGCCTGGCTGGCTGTAGGGTTGCCTCGCCATTCGCCGCCCTGCATCGGCCTCCTTCCCGCCGGCTTCGGTCGGTTGTCAGGGAGCCGCGGCACGGCCTCCATACCCTCCCCCAGGTGGTTCGAAAGGCTGCGCCGGAGGACTACAGCGCAAGGTACCAGGGGGATGCCGGAGGGGCATAGAAGCGCAGAGGTGACGGGCGTCGGCAAGGGCCCGGAACGACAGCAGAGCAGGAACCGAAGACAGGAGAAAACGAGTGCTCGACCGGATTGCCACCCTGCGCGAGGGCCGATCAAAGCGCGTATCCAGCTATGACACCAGCGGCCGCAACGCGGACGCCTGGGTCATCGAGCCGCACCAGACCTCCACGCTGGCCGACCTCAAGGGGGCGGGCGTGATTCGCCACATCTGGTTCACCGTGGCCGCGGACGACACGAACTACCTTAGGCAGGCCGTACTACGAATGTACTGGGATGGGCAGGATCACCCCAGCGTGGAGGTCCCCGTAGGCGACTTCTTCGGAGTAGGTCATGCCCGGGCGACCTCTTACCAGTGCGTGGCCCTCAACATGTCCGCCAACCCCGGCGACCAGCAGCACGCGGCGATGAACTGCTACTTCCCCATGCCCTACGCCAGCGGTGCCCGGATCACCATCGAGAACCAGAGCGACAAGCGAATCCCTGCCTGGTACTTCTACGTGGACTACGATGAGCTAGACGCCGCCCAGCCGGACCAGGGGCGCTTCCACGCCTGGTGGAACCGGAACAACCCCTGCGTGCCGCCCACACACCAGGGCGACGACCCAGACGTCTGCCTGACGGACAAGGACAACTACCTGCTGCTGGAGGCGGAGGGGCGCGGCCACTTCGTGGGCTGCAACCTCAGCATTCACAACCTCTACGGGGGATGGTGGGGCGAGGGGGATGACATGTTCATGGTCGATGGCGAGAAGTGGCCGCCCGACCTGCATGGCACCGGGTCCGAGGACTACTTCAACCATGCTTGGGGGATGCAGATAGACAACTCCTTCCTCTACAACGGCGTCTCCTACCATGCCGGAACGAACATGGGGTTCAACGAGCGCATCACCGTCTACCGGCTCCACATCAACGAGCCGGTGAACTTCCGGCAGAGCCTCCGGGTCTCCATCGAGCACGGCCACGCCAATGACCGCTGCGACGACTACAGCTCCACCGCCTACTGGTACCAGACGCTTCCGAGCAAGCCCCTGCCCCCGCTCCCGAAGATGGAGGACCGCCTGCCTCGCGAGGACGTGAAGGTCCAGCCCGTGAACCTACCCATCCCCGTCAAGGACCGCCCCAGAAGCGGCAGCCCCATCGACCCGAGCTATCCCAGCGGGTAGGGCTTCTCAGACAGGGAAGTGCCACCACCAAGACACCAAGACACCAAGACACCAAGACACCAAGAAGGCCTTTGCCTGGTCTTCTTGGTGTCTTGGTGTCTTGGTGGCGGCTGTGCCGTGTAGCGAGTAGGACCCTAGTACTTCGGGGCTAGCTTGGCGGCGGAGGCGCTGAACCAGGCGACGCACTTGGTGACTTTGTCTACCAGCTCCTGGCCGGAGGTCCGCTCGTACTCGATGGAGAAGACTCCACGGAAGCCCTGGCGCTTCAGCTCCTCAAGCATCCCCATGGCGTTGCAGACGCCGGTGCCCCAGGGCACGTCGCCCTTGCTCTCATCAAGGTCCTTGAAGTGGAGGGAGATGATCCGCCCCTTCAGCTTCTTCAGACAGTCGAGCGGCACGAGGCCGGAGCGGTACCAGTGGCCGGTATCGGAGCAGGAGCCGATTCGCTTGGAGGTTCCCTGAGTCACCTTGAGCACGGTATCGGGGTTCCAGTAGTGCGAGGGCTGTGGATGGTCGTGGATGGCCACGTTCATCTTGTACTCCTGGCACAGCTTGTCCAGCAGCGTGAAGGAGTCCTCGGGCGGCTCGGCGACGATGGTGGTGATGCCCATCTTCTTCGCGAAGTCGAAAACCTTACGGTCGTTCGCCTCGTTGTTGTCGAGTCCCACGACCCCGTAGTTCATCGCCTTGATGCCCGTCTCTTTGAGCTTGGCCTTCACCGCCGCGATCTGAGCATCGGTGGCGTTGTGGTCGAAGCCGGCCGGGTCCTCCTTGGACAGGCGCTGCCCGGGGAAGAGCTCGACGTACTTGAACCCGATCTTCTTCATCGTGTCCAGCGTATCGAACAAGGTAAGCTCGCGGAAGGTATAAGCTTGGGAACTGAGCTTCCAGCCGAGCTTGTCCATCGCCGCGTAGTTGAGCTTGGCCGATCCACCGTCCGCCGCGAAGGCGGTGACGGCGGTCGAAGCCAACAGGGCGGTTCCAGCTAGTAAGGTAAGAACTCGCATACGATGCCTCCTGACACGACCCAAGTGCGTGGAACAGGGTCCTGGGCCGAGCCCCTGAGCTGAGCCATTGAGGCTCAGGCAGTCCGTGTAGTAACCTCTCCCGAGAGGGATAGTTCGCCAGGGGGCGAAGGGTGCCTGCGCGGACGTGGTCGGAGGGTGGGGGCGGAGCGTTGATCTGGAGCGAGGTGGATGGGTCATCCGCCGCCGCGCGAGAGCATGGGGAGGGCCGGGGCTACCGGCCCCGGCCAGTTCCCGCGCGGCGGGCTAGAGGGGCGATAC
Source organism: Armatimonadota bacterium (assembly GCA_036504955.1). GTDB lineage: Bacteria > Armatimonadota > DTGP01 > DTGP01 > DASXUI01 > DASXUI01. Next base: position 3,137 of record DASXUI010000626.1, on the reverse strand, counting down.
TACTGAGTCTCGTTGGTGCCCGGGTAGGGCGGGAAGGGCGGCGGCAGGTCCTTGTAGGCGCTGGACCAATCACCATGGCCGCTGGCATCAGGGTTGGGGCCCTGGGGCTCCGGCACCTTGTTCACGACGGGCTTAACGCTGCGGAGATAGGCCACGATCGACCACAGGTCCTGGTCGCTCAGGTTGCGGATCGCGGGCCAGGGCATCGGCGGGCATAGGTACATGCCCCCCGAGTCCTTGCCGGTGCGCAGCGCGGTGAAGATCTGCTCAGGCGTCCACTTGCCGAGGCCCGTTTCGGGATCAGGCGTAAGGTTGGCTGCATGGGTCTTGAAGGGGCCGATCTGGAAGGTGCCCTGGTCTCCGTCGGTCAGGGAGCCGGCCAGCCAGTTGGGGTCGCTGGGGTTGTCCGGCCCGCGGTTGTGGCAGTCGGCGCAGCCGCCGCCGATCACCAGGTAGCGACCATGCTGAATCTGCGTCGGTGTGGCGGCTCCGCCGGGAAGCCCGGCTCGCTGGATGTCCTCCGGCTTAAGGGCGCCCACGGTTACCCGCAGGCTTAGGATCACATCGGCAAGGCCTATCTTGCCGTCGCCGTTCAGGTCGCCGTACAGAGTGGCGCCGGTGGGCCCGGCCGTGGTCTGCGCCCAGGCGAAGCAGGCCAGAACCAGCAGGGCGGCCGCGGCCGAGAGCCGCTTGAGCCACATAAGCTTATGGGTCATTTGTGCCTCCGATAGGCGGGCGCCATCTTCCATGGGACAGCGCGCCAGGAGAAGGACTGCCAGGGAGGGAGGGATGCTTGGTCCACAAACCGCGCGGGGAGCGTGGGCGACGCGCGAGTTGGATGGTCCGCGGGCGTGCGGCCAACAGCGCGACAGGGGACGCACTGCCCTCGACCTGCCGTCTCGTTAGTTGGTCCATGCCCCAAGGCCGGTTGGTGTGCAAAGACGTTTGAGTCTCATGGCGGGCCCTTGGTGTCTCTCCAGGTGGTCGGCCCGGAAGGGTTGGGAGGTAGTGATGCTCACAGGAAATGCTGTTCGGAGGGCCCTCACCGGGCTGGCTGCGGCGGTAGCCCTCATGGGGGTTGCCTTGGAACCGCTCCCCGCCCGGGCCGCGGAGCTCGACCTCAAGGCGGATAGCCGCTTTGAGACCAAACTATCGGTCGCCCTGGGAAACGCGACCCTGGAGTCCGTGCTTCAGGCGGTGTCCAGGGCCACTGGTGTCCCCTTGGGCGCGGGCCAGACGGCTGACGACTGGCTGGCCAGAGAGCTGCCGGTCAACGTCTTCGTGAAGGACCGCCCGGCCTACAAGGTGCTGGAAGAGCTGGCCAAGCTCACAGACTTCCACTGGTCGTCCGTGGGTGAGGGCGAGAAGCGCGGCTACCGCTTGTGGCAGGACCAGAAGGGCCGCCAGAAGCAGTACGAGATCCGAGACACGGCGATGCAGGCAGAGCGGGCCGAGCGGACCCGCAAGGGGCTGTCCAACATCGAGGCGATGTCCCGCATCGCGAAGGCCACCCCCCAGCAACTCGAGGAGCTCTCCAAGACCGACCCCACTGCCTTCTTCTACGCCACGCAGCCGGGCTTCAGGTCCATCCCGAAGGTCCTTAGCTCTCTGGACCGCGATCAGCAGATGCGCTCCACCACCACCGAAGGGATCCGCCTGCCCTACAAGAGCCTTAGCCCTGACCTCCAGGCCGCCGCCCGCGAGTATGTGTCGGGCATGCAAGACCTGGTGAGGAAGCTGGCGCCGCAGGTCAAGGACATGACTTTGCCGGATCCCGAGTGGGACAAGACCTTCATAGAGATCAAGGCCCCTAGCTATGAGGCGCTTGGCCCCATGAGGGACCTGAACCCTTCGACCGCGGAGTTTGGGGTAACCGGCGCGGGCCCCCTCACGGAAGCCCTCAAAATGCCGGTCCTTGACACCGCATCACCCATGGGGAAGGTGGTTGGCAAGCTCTTCAGTGACATGACTCAGGGCGTTCCGCTGATGAACCTCCAGGTCGCCATGTCAGAGGAGTTCGGTCGCATGGTGGCCAAGGGATGGGGCGCGCCGCCCGAGGAGCCCAAGGACCCTGACCTCACTAAGAAGATCAAGTTTGAGGTGAAAGGTTGGGCAACACTAGACAAGCAGATCGAGGCGTTCCACCAGGCCAGTGGCCTGGAGGTCATCTCAGACTGCCTGCCTCAGTCTGGCATGGAGGGACCTTCCCTCGCTCAGTCCGTGGGCCAGGAGGCGCCGGTCTACCTCGTCCTGCATCGCTTCAAGACCTTGTTCGACCTGGCCTGGACCAAGGAGGGCAGCTTGGTCGAAATGCGCGACCAGTCCTGGGCGAAGAAGCGAGACTGGCTGATCCCCCGCGCGATGTCCGCTCGTTGGCGGGAACACGCCACGTCCGATGCGGGCCCAACGCTTCAGGACCTGTCGGAGATGGCCGGCCTAACCGAGGCGCAGTCCAAATACGGGCTTCTGGCTGACCCAGCTCTGCTCGTCTACTCGGTGCTTCTCAACGAGCAGACGCGGCCCATGCTGCGCCTCCTTGGCACGCTCAGCGAGGACCAGACCAAGAAGCTCCTGGCCGGAGAGAAGCTGGCGCTAGATACGCTCACCGCGGACCAGTTGGCCGAGGCGCGGGCGGCCTGGTCGGCAGCTCATCGCGGCGCCGACGACGCCGAGGTTGACCTGCCGAACACCGCGAAGCTGTCGTTAACTGGCATTCCCAGCCTCACGGCACCGGGCAACACCGACGCGAGCAAGACGATGCCGCTGCTGAAGCACCAGGGCGCCATCGTGCGTCTTGAGAAGGCGGACGCCCCCCAGACACCAGCTTCAGAGGGCGGGCCCAAGGACGGACCGGGCCGCACGAGCTTCAACCTTGTGGCGGTGAAGTCCCCCACCCTACCCGGAATGGAGCAGGAGCCCACACCCAAGAGCGCCCCGGCCAAGCCTGGGACGCCAGCACAGCCGGCCGCGAAGTAGCGTTCCGTATCGCTCCTTATGAAGGCGATCCAGCCCATGACCGGCAGTTGGGGCGCAGGCGTCTCGCCTGCGCCCCCATCGTCGGTCAGGAGTGTTTGGGTCAGGCCTCATGGGCTCCCTTGGCGCCATCGCCGGGCGGGACCGTGCGGCCCCGTGCGGCG
>DASXUI010000625.1:0-22951 GCA_036504955.1 Armatimonadota bacterium | reverse complement strand
TCTGGGGCTCAATCCCGCTGAACCGGGGTTCTGAACCAAGGTTGCGCCCCGGGGGCCAGAACCTCCCCTAGAGAGAACTGGAGGACAGGACGCTCAAGTGCACCTTGGGGTCAGAACCCTCCTTCCAGGAGGATTGAGCCTCGGAGCCCGGCGATTCGCCGCCGGGCGGGCAGACGCTGGGCACACGCTATCACCAGGCCAGCGGTCTCCAGCTTCTGAGGCTCTTCCACCCCCTCACCTCCCCACCCCCTCAGGTCCTTCACTCCCTCCGGCTACTCGGGCTGGGGTTGGGGCTGGCTCTGGTCCTCGCCTTGCGAGGGCGCGTCGGTCTGCGAGGCGCCCCCGTTTCTATCCTGCGCGGCCGGCCGACCGTCTGCGCCGGGATCGGCCTCGGAGTTCGAGGGCTCGGTGTCAGCGGCGTCGTTGGTGGGGGCCTCCTCCTCGAGGGTTGGGGCCGGGGCACGGGGCCGCTCGGCGGCGCGCTCAGGGGCGCGCGCGGGCTCAGGCTCCGCCGTGGGCTGAGGCTCCTCAGCTCCGCTGGACTCCTCGCTCCCCTCCCCGTCGCTCCCCGATTCCGCGTACCCGCCGGACCCAGAGCGCCTGCCCGTGACACCCACTCCATTCCCCTCGCTCTCGCTCCCCTGCTGGCGGGCTCCGTGCCCACCCGTAAAGCGAACCCCGGACCCCATCTGCTGGAGCCAGTTCCGCGGCGCGTAGGAGGACGACATGAGGAGGATCGGTACGAGGACAAAGAGGATGAAGAGCGCCGCGAGCCAGGCCACCCAGCGAAGCACCGGCCGATCCTCGGAATCGTCACCCTCGGAGGACCGGCGCCACCAGCGGCCACCCGCGGGCCACAGCGGGTTCCAGCGGGCGCCGGCGGACCCGCCTGGCGGGGCCGTCGCGGCGCCTCCTGCCTCCTGCTCCCGGGCCACGAGAGAGCCGCACCAGGGGCAGGCATGGGCCTTGGGGGGCAGAACCTGGCCGCAGGCTCGACAGAGGGAGGGGTTGGCGTGATGGGCCCCGGGATCGGCTCCCTCGTGAGCTCGAAGCAGGGCCTTCAGGCCCTCCAGATCGCCGCTCTCGTAGGCTCTGTTCGCCTCGGCCATCAGATGAGTGCGACGCTTTCGGTCTGCATCGTTGGCGGCGTGGTCGGGATGGAACTTGCGGGCCGCCTCCCGGTAGAGCTCTTGGAGCTTGCCACCTGCGTCCTTAGGCCGTGAACGCTCCACGGGACACCTCCTCCGCGCGAAACGCCGAGCCCACGGGGGTCGGGGGACCGGGCCGCCGAAGGCAAGAGCTAATGCCGCTTGCTTATCCCGCGGAGCGCGCGGCACTCAGGCGCCTGGCGCACTCGGCGGTGTTGGTTAGGCCCTTCGCCACGCCAAGGGCCCTTCCTGCTGTCGGGACCTGCTAGCCTGTCTGGAACACGGGCAGGAAAGAGAGTGCCTCGTCTCACACTCCCCCTAACGAAGGAGACGCCCGGCGGGCCGCTACTGTTCCCTGGCGGCCCGGCCGAGCAGGTATCCTGCCTGTTGCACACTGCCCACGAGCTACTGCCGGTCCGCCAGAAGCGTGGGGCGCCGCGAGCTCACGAGGCGGGAGACAGGCAGCGCTCCCTCGGGAACCTGTCACACCCTGAGGGGGTTCTGGAGACAGAGCCTCGCGGGAGTCTCCCGGCGGGGCAGCGCTTCGCATCCCAGCCCGTACCACTCACGGCACACCCGTGGTGACCCGCCCGGTGGTTGGATCGAGACCCAACCGCCCCGCTCTGACGCGGGTCAGGAAAGGACCCAGGCCCAATGAGCGACTCCGCCACGCTGGCGCGGCACGCCGCCCAGTTCAAACAGGAGGGCTTCCTGCACGTACCGGCCCTCTACGATGACGAGGAGGTGCGCCTGCTCCGCGACATCGGCCGTGCTGACCACGACAAGCAGCTCCGCACCGTCCGCGACGCCCAGGGGCTGGAGACCAAGTTGTGGCTTACCTCTGACACGGAGCGAGAGGATATCTACAACGGGTTCTGCCACGGCCACCGCATGGTTGATACCATGGAGGCCCTGCTGGAGGATGAGGTCTACCTCTACCACTACAAGATGACGGTAAAGGAGCCTCAGGTGGGCGGAGCCTGGGAGTGGCACCAGGACTACGGCTACTGGTACAACAACGACTGCCTCTTCCCGAACATGGCAAGCTGTTACATCGCGGTGGACCGGGCACACAAGGGCAACGGGTGTCTGCAGGTCATCGGGCGCTCGCACCTGCTGGGACGCCTGGACCACGGCACCGCCGGCAGCCAGACGGGCGCGGACGCTCACCGCGTGGAGCTGGCGCTGGCGAACCTGGAGCTGATCTACTGCGAGATGCAGCCCGGTGACGCGCTCTTCTTCCACTGCAACCTGCTTCATCGAAGCGACGCCAACCTGAGCCCGGATCCCCGGTGGGGGTTGATCTGCTGCTACAACGCCCGCCACAACCCCTGCTCCGACCTCCCCGGCCATCCCAGCTACCGCCCCCTGGAGAAGTGGGACGACTCCCGCATTAAGGGGATCGGCCGCCAGACGGAATGCTTGGTTGGGTCGTAGGGTTGTAGGGGAGGGTCGTAGGGTCGTAGGGTCGTAGGGGAGGGGCCTCAGAGGGTGGGGGCGTGTGCCCGGCGAACTGCCCCTCACGCCCTTACCCCCTCGCCCGCCGCGCGGGCGAGGGGGCTCAGTTGGAACTGGGTACCAGGGGCTTAGGGTCTGGGAACCAGAAGGCATCTCTGGCAACCAACGCGGTACCTGAGCCCCCTCGCCCGCGCGGGCGAGGGGGTAGGGGCGTGAGGGGCAGTTCGCCGGGCACACGCTCCCCCCCACCGAGGCCCCGCCCCTACGACCCTACGACCCTACGACCTTACGACCTTACGACCTTACGACCCACCAAGGTCACACTACCGCAATCTGTCAAGAGGTGCCCACCGGAGCCCGGCGAACTGCGGCTTAAGGCATTGCCTCGTGGTTGGCGAGCAGGTAGCCGGACGCGCTGCCTGGCAGGCCCTGCCCCGGCTGGGGGAGGGGTCTCCGCGCCGGTATGGAGCGGCCCCAGCCCGGTTAGGTTGCCAGGGCGGAGGGCCGCCGGGTGAGGTATCGGCAGCTCCGCCACGGTTCGGCGCCAGGTACTCGGGGTCCTTGCCGTCGCGAGGACGTCCGACTTGGGGCGCGTGTCCGCGCCCGAGAAGGGGGTAGTTCGGGGTCCGAGAGAGTGTTTGGGCCCTTTGGGGCTCCTTGAGGAGCGGCATTCCGGTCAGGGGGAACTCACAGTCGCGCCCCCGGGGCCCCTCGAGGCCAGCCCTCAGCTACCAGCGATCGCTTGCCTCTGGCGACCTCCGCGGGGGCACTCAGAGTCACCACGCCGTGGGTTCGGTGGGAAAACGGGAGAGTCGTATCCCCGGCCCTTGCCGCCCGCTCTCTCCGGCGTGGAGGTAACAAGCCAGCACCTCCAGGACCGCAACTGTCCTGGCTCGCTGCGTTCTCCAAAGGAGGAGGAGAGCTGATGCAGTTCGCTGGATCACGTTTCTACCGGCTGATAGCTCTGCCGGCTGCCCTAGCGCTGACGCTTGGGCTGGCCGTGGCGGCTTCCGCCGAGGTCTTTGAAGACAAGTTCCCCGGAACCAAGCTCAACGAAGCCTGGTTGGCCACCACGCCGGTGGGCACCACCATCGCGGTGGATAACGCCCTCAAGATCACCGTGCCCGTCGGCACCTTCGACTACTGGTCGACCGTGGGCAATGCTCCGAGGATCACCCTGCCGGCGCCAGCGGGCGACTTCACGGTGTCCGCCAAGATCAACTCCATCAACGACCCAACGGACGCACCCCTGGAGGGGTTGAACTACCACGCGGTGCTGGTGGTGAACTTCGGCGGCACGGATGACTTCATGTGGGGTGCCTATCGAGGCAATACCCACCTCGTGCTTGAGCGCAGCGGCACCAACAGCATCGCCGCGGCGGACGTGACCGCGGCCCCCTTCTGGGTGCAGATCAAGAAGGTAGGCACCACCTACCACTTCCTCTATCGCGAGGGGGACACCGGCGCCTACACCGAGGTGGTCGATACCAACGGCAACCCGGTCACCCAGACGGTGGCCACCAGCCCCATGAGCGTTGGCCTGATGCACAAGACCTGGGGTGACGCCGCATCCACGGCCACCTTCGGTGACTTCACCCTCGAGGCCAGCAAGATCGCCTTCCCCGGGACTCTCTCCGGGACTGTTACCACCGACGGCCCCAGCGCCGCGAAGCTTGCCCTGCGCGCCGTGAACGAGCTTGACGGCACCACGATCCTGGGCGCCATCGGGGCCGACGGGAAGTACAGCCTGTCCTTGAATCCGGCCACCTACACGGTGAGCGTGGTAGGCACGGACCTGGTGAACGCTGGCGCTGCCACGACCACCAAGTCCGGTGTGGTGATCAAGCCCAACGGTACCGTCACGGCGAACTTTACCACCCAGGTGCTGCCAGACATGGACGCCAGCACGGACGAGGTCTTCACGGATGACTTCGCCGGCACCACCCTGAAGCCGCAGTGGGTCCCCACGACCTCCAAAGCGGGCGCGACGATCAGCGTCAACAATGGTCTGAACTTCACTGTGACCGACACCACCTTCGACTACTGGGCCGGTGTCAGCGACGCTCCTCGCATCAACATGCCCGCTCCCAAGGGCGACTTCACCATCTCCGCGCAGGTGAAGGGCGTTTTGGACGGTCCCGGCGGCGCCGAGGTGGCGGACCAGAACTTCCACACCACCCTGACCGTCAACTTCGGCGGCTACGACACCCTGATGTGGGGCCTCTACCGCTCCAACACCCACGTGGCCATCGAGCGCGCGGGCGTCGGCCAGTACGCTTCGGCCAACCTCGCCAGCGTCCCCTCCTGGATCCAGATCAAGAAGGTGGGAGACGTCTACCACTTCCTGTACAAGCAGAACGAAGCGGATGCTTGGACGGAAGTGGCGGGAGCCGACGGTAAGCCGGTCACCCTCCAGGTGCTGGCCATGCCGCAGCTTGTCGGCCTTCAGCACAAGACCTGGGCCGCCGTTCCTTCGGTTGCCACCTTCGGCAAGTTCATCGCCGAGGCCAGGAAGCTCCGCAACTTCGGTACCCTGGCCGGCAAGGTGACCACCAACGGACCCAGCCCAGCGACGAGCGGCATCAGCTCCTCGGACACCTCCGGCAGCTTCGGCGCCACCTACGTGGCCCCCATCGCGGCCGACGGCACCTACTCAACCTTGCTGGGTGACGGCACCTACACCGTCAGCGTGACCGGCGCCAGCGTCATCACTCCTCAGCCCGACGCCACGAAGACCGGCGTCGTGGTTGCGGCCGCCAAGACCACCACGCAGGACTTCAACGTGAACCTGCTGGCAGGGCTTGACCCCTCCAAGGACGAGATCTTCACGGACGACTTCGCGGGCACCACGCTGAAGCCCGAGTGGCTCGTGAGCATCCCGGTGGCGGGCCCCATCATCGCCGCGAACAACGGCCTGAAGTTCACCATGCCCGGCAACGCCACCTTCGACGCCTGGGCGGGCGTGGCGAACGCTCCCGGCGTCCGGCTCCCGGCGCCCCAGGGCGACTTCATCGAGACGGCGAAGCTGGGCGCCGCGACGGACCCTGACGGAGCTCCTCTGAGCGGCCAGAACTACCACTCTGCCATCACCGTGAACTTCGGCGGTGCCGACAACATCTGGTGGGGCGCCTACCGCGACAACACGGTGCTCCAGCTCGAGCGCTCCGGCACGGGTGGGATCGGTACCGTCTCCATCACCGCACTTCCGGTCTGGGTCCGCATGACCCGCACGGTCTCCGGCGGCGGCAGCATCTACAGCTTCGCCTACCGAGAGAGTGATACGGGCGCCTGGACTGATCTGGTCAACACGGACGGCAACAAGATCACCATCTCCGTCGTCACCCCACCCGTCTACGTGGGCGTGATGCAGAAGACCTGGGCCAACGTGGGCATGATCGCCACTTGGAACCACTACGAGCTAGAGGCCTCCAAGCTGCGGTACTACGGCAGCATCACGGGTGCCGTCTCCATCGCTACCGCGGTGGCCCCGCTGACCGTTCAGGCTCTAGATACCTCCGGCGCCATCGTGGCCAAAACCGCCGTTGACGCGGCCGGCACCTACGGCCTGCGCCTCGTTCCGGGCACCTACACGGTGCGCGTGGTCGACTCCAGCCCGGGTGTTGCCGCGAGCAAGACCGGCGTTGTGCTGGACTCCAAGGCGGCGGTGACGGTGGACTTCGGCGGCACCACGCCTCCGCCGGCCACCAACTACGGCGACCTGAACGGCGACGGTAAGGTCAGCATCACCGACGTCGTGACCGCGCTGCGCGGCGTGGCTGGCCTGGTGACGCTCACGGACGCCCAGAAGCTGGCGGCGGACGTGAACGGCGACGGCAAGTTCAACATCTCCGACGTGGTCATGATGCTCCGCTTCGTGGCCGGCCTGATCACCAAGTTCCCGGTGCAGGGCTAACCAACCTCAGGAGCCCGGCGCCTGCTCGGGCCGGGCTCCTCTCCCAGCAGAACAGAAGGGCCCCGGAGATCCCGGTACGGGATCTCCGGGGCCCTTCTGCCTGGGGCTCCGCCTAGCCAGAGGTAACGAGGCCTAGCTGTGTCCAGGGGGCGTTTCCGGGAACAGACGACGCAGCCAGCCGACGAAGGAATTAGCCTCGGGGCAGCCTGAGGCGAGATAGCGCTGGTTAATGGCCGCCCCCATGGGGGTGCCGGGCCGCTCCTGCCACGCCAGCCAGGTGTGAATCCTGGCCTTCGCGGTGTGCGCTGCGGCGAACCGCCGGTGTTCCTCGGGAATGGCTTCCACAGCCGCAAGCGCCCTCGGCCACAAGGCATCATCCTGGGGCACGAGCATTGCGACGAAGTCCTCTAGCATACCGGGGAGCTGGTTGTTGGGCATTAGCCATACACCCACCGTCGGTTGGGAGCGATCCGGCGGGGTATGGATGGAGCCATCCTGCACCGGGACTTGGGGCAGGTCCGTGTAGCCGGCACGCTTCAGTATATCTCTCACAGCCTGCCAACGGCGCTCAAGGTGTGTGTCAGCGTCCACCAGGACACCCACATGCGTGTTACCGGAGCCCGGCCCAACAAGCGCCGGAAGGCCCTCCAGCAATGGCTCAATGCCCCCCTGATCAACTAGGCTGAAGGTCTCAGGCATTCCATGACTCTTGCGCAGATTCTCGACGACCATGAGATCGTCCCTACCTTCCAGCAAGAGCACGCGGCGGCCGCCGCTGGGCCGGCTCATCCGCGCACCTCGATCCCCTGCCGAGTGGCGATGGTCAACTCCTGCTCGCTGAAGGTGGTAGCGGCGATGCCCTCGTTCCCCTGGTAGAGGCGTATCAACAGCCCGTCCTCGCCTGGGCTCTCTGCGGCAGCCTTCTGGAAGGCCTCAACGCAGTCCCAGCTATGGGTTGTGGCGAAGACCTGGATGCTCAGGCGCCTTGCTAGGTGGAAGATCAGTTTCCATAGGTCAGTCTGCACGGAGTAGTGGATACCGTTCTCAACTTCATCGAGAAGGGCCATACCCCCGCCCGCATTAGTTAGAGCTAGTGCAAGCCCAAGCACATGGGTCATACCGTCCCCCATAGTCTTCAGGAAGACGGGCCGGTCACCCTCGCCGAGCCGCACTACCGGGGCCCTTTCCATTTCACCACCTGGCCCGCCGATCACCGAGAGCTTGACTACCCTGGGTTCGATGACCTGGAGCGCTGCCAGGACCTCATCTTCTAGGTCTGTCAGCGCGATAGCGTCCCACAGATAGCCCACCCGATCGGGAGGAAGCTGCTCCGAACCAACGTAGATACAGGGCGGAAGGGCTCGAAAACTCCACGGGTAGCGTTCTAGGAAGTCAGTACGCACAGAGTAGTCAGGCTGAAGCGCCACGATCCGGCGAACATCACTTCCGGTACGAATCACCAGGGCTGGCTGTGCCGACATCTCGTCCTGCTCGGCCTCGCCTTCAACAAGGACATACGGGTTCCCAGGATCGCCTTGGCGCCGACACCATCCAAGCTGCAAGCTCACCCCATCCTGCGGCCCCGAGCCAGGACCTAGCCAGACCTGACGGCCGGACAAGGTCAGATCGGGCCCGCGGAAGAACAGCGAGCCAACTAGCATACGCTCTCTCGAAGGGCGTCCAGGGAGCTGATGCTCCTCTCCGCCCGCCACTTCAGACCGCGCCCGGAGGACTCGCTGAAGCGCGGTGCTTGACGCATGGGTTGCGAGTAGGTATAGAGCCTCAAGAAGCGATGACTTACCTACGTTGTTCCTGCCTACTACCAGGTTGACCCTCCCAAGCGCGCGAAGCTTCAGGTTGGCAAAGCCCCTGTACCCCTGCACTGTGAGCGTCTCTAGCAGACCACTAGCCATGCTAGCCTCCCACAACTAGACTGCCCCTTGCCGCCCCGGCTGTCAGACCTGCCACGAGACTACGCTGATGCGCCAGGAAGACGACCATCACCGGCAGCATCTAGGAAGAGTGCCGGTCATCAACATCCGGTACTGCTGCTAGCAGGCTCCACCAGCTATGGCTCGACGTCGAGAGGAGTCTGAAGGTGGCAGTCTTCCCCTCACTCGCTGGCGCCAGGTCCTCTTGCGCGCCTATGGCCGGAGGCTTGGTGGCAAGATCACCAGGACCGCAGATATGCCGCCGAGCAGAAGCTCCAGGCTGCGACTGATGGGGCGCTTGTTAGGAAAGCAAGCGCCCCTCGAAGCCCCATAGGACTCACTGCTGGCGGCTCAGGTCTTCCTCGGGGAACAGTGGTAGTGTGCCGCCCTGTGGTAACTTGGTAGGCGCACGTCTGGGCCACCAGACGCCAAGCACGATCCAGGACCTCGGGTGTTTGAGCACGGTACCCACATAGAAGTGGGTCTCCCTGTCCGGGGCGCATAGGTCGCCCAAGAACCTTGCTTTGACCCCCTCGGCTGCCTCTCTCGGTGTCGCTCCGGCATCCACGAACCGCCAGTAGTAAGCTCCAACCTCCCAGTCCTCGATCATCATCTGGTGCTTGCCCTTACAACGCGAATCGTCGCAGGCAAAGTGATACTGGAACTTGTAGGGCACCTTCCGTGGGGGCTCCTTGGTCGCCTTCCGGTCATCCCACAGTCGGAGTTGCTGCAACTGCCTCTTGAAGGAGGGCTTCCAATCAGGAGCGTCGTCGACGTAGCTCAGCCCGTAGATGTCCTTCGGCTCAAAAACACCGAGGGATGTGCCATCATCGGCCTGGCGGCACATCAGGTCCTCAATGGACCTGGCCTTCTGCCTGAGAGCGAACTTGGCCCGAGATGACCAGGTGCCACCGTTGGTGCCCATGGGCTCCCCGAGGATAGTTATGGTTGCTTTGCTTGGTCGGTAGCTCTCCTTCCGCGGATCGCGGGTGTGCTTTTCCGCCTCTACCTCAATCCACTGATACTTGCGGTATTGCTGGCTGTAGGGCAGGTCACGGTAGTTAATGGGATACAGGCGGATGAAGGAGCCATCAGGCTGCACGCCGGCAGTGCACACGAGCTCGTCGTACTTCGCAGAAGGTATCGGATAGGTCTTCACGGTGATGAGAACCCGCACGGTCGCCATGATCCCTCCTATAGATGCACAACCCCCAGGCCAGTCGACTCAGCCAAGGCCCGAGCAAGCGGTCCCCTGTGGCAGTAGCGTACGTCCCTTTCCATGCAGACCAGCACGGAAGGACTGCATGAGATGTGTTTCCCCAGCTCAGTCACGCGATGAGCCTCTGCGAGCAGGGTGGTAGCGGCGTAGATGCTCAGTAGTTTCTGGTACGACGCAAGATCCGACAGCGATGCACGGTTCGCGCTTGGGATGCCCAACTCCGGGAAGTGGACGTAGCGCAGCCCAAGCTTCGCGGCGACAGCGGCAAGTGTGCTAGATGCAAACCCGTATTTCCGTGACACAGGGTTGGCGCGAACGTCCACGATCTGCCTCAGACCCCGGCGCAGCAGTGTGTCAAAGAAACTATCAACGGATCTGGCTTCGTACCCCATAGAGTAGACCGCAGGAGGCGCCTTGGGTGATTCGGGCAGGTTGGCTGGTATTAGGTCCTTAAGCACGCTCTTGGTGGCATACCATGGGTAGCGCTCGTATACGCACTTCAGTAACTCTCTCTGGGGCATGACCCCGTATTTCCTAAGTACAAGTACACTGGCAACACGGACGTCCTGAGGTAGCTCACCTGTCTTGCCCTCGACCAAAGAGCGGGTCTTGGGCAGAAGTGAGACCGTGTCGGCCTCATGCATCAGGTAGCCATCCTTCGACAGAGAGCTTAGCTCGCGGTAGAGGGCGAAAGAGAATGGCCCGTACTTGTATGGCACGAAGTCATAGAAGGCGCTTGTTTCAGCGACTCCTGTCTCATTCCGGAGCAGAAACGCCAGCTTCATCAGCGTGATCGCTGGCAGTGGCCGATCTGCGTAACTCAACAGGGCCAAGACCAGCTTCTGTCGAACCAGCACAACTCATCTCCTAGTCGTCGGAGCGGCCCTCGGCTGCCGTGAGTGCTGAGGAAAGAGCCGGTGGACCTCCTGTGTCCCTAGTTCGGCGTAAGATCGGTTTCATCCCACCCAGAAAGCCTATCTGACGCACCAGGAAGCCCAGCATGCCTACCCGATAGCTAGTTAGTGAGTACCGAGCTGACAAGCACACGGCTTCGTATTGATGATCCGCGCTACCCCTTCACCGCCCCGGCAGTCAGGCCTGCCACGAACTCCCGCTGAAGGGCCAGGAAGAGAATGACCACCGGCAGCACGCTGAGCAGCGTCCCCGCCATCAGCATCCCGTACTGCTGCTGGTAGAGGTCTACCAGGCGGTTCAGCCCGATGGGCAGCGTGAAGCGCTCCTGGTGGTGTAGGATGATCTGCGGCCAGAGGAAGTTGTTCCAGGAGCCCATGAAACCGATGAGGCAGAAGGCGCCGATCATCGGCTTGCTGACCGGCATCACTATGTCCCAGTAGATGCGGAACTCACTGCAGCCATCGATCCGCGCCGCGTGGAGCAGCTCATCCGGGACCTGCAGGATGGATTGCCGGAAGAGGAAGATGCCGAAGACGCTGACCGCGCCGGGGATGATGAGCCCCAGGTAGCTGTCCACCAGCCCGATACGGTAGATGAGCTCGTAGAGGGGCGCCATCACCACCTGGCCGGGGATCATCATGGTCGCCAGCATCAGCAGCATGACCTGCTTCTTGCCCCGGAACTCGTACTTCGCCAGCGCGAAGCCGGCCAGAGAGCTGAAGAAGAGCTGGACGATGACGGTGGTGCCGGTGATGAAGAGGCTGTTCATCAAGCAGCGGAGGAAGGGGAAGGTGGTGAAGAGGCGGCGGTAGCTGTCCGCCGTGAGGCGTGGGGCGAAGAAGGTGTAGTGGAAGAGGTCGTCCGGACCCTTGGTGGTGGCGGCGACCAGCCACAGCACCGGAGTGATGGCGGCGGCAGTTGCCAGCGCCAGGGCCAGGTACACAACCCCTCGGCCCGCCAGTTGCAGCGCGTTCGGCCTCAATCCCCCACCCCCTTCATCGCGCGCGTGAGCTTGAGCTGCACCAGGCTCACCACCAGCATTCCCAACGCCAGCGTCCACCCCACCGCGGAGGCGTACCCCAGGTCCCCCGTGATGAAGCCCGTGTTGTAGAGGTACATCACCACCGTTAGGCCGGAGTTGTCCGGGCCCGCAGTGTTGCGGAGCATGATGTAGGGAAGCTCGAACAACTGAAAGGAGCCCAGCGTACTGGTGATCAGCACGAAGACGGCCACCGGCTTGATGCTGGGCAGCGTGACGGCGAAGAACTGGTGCCAACCGTTGGCGCCATCGACCGTGGCGGCCTCGTAGAGGTCGCGGTCGACGGCCTGCAGCGCCGCCAGGAAGTAGATCATGTTGAAGCCGACGTACATCCACAGGCTGGTGAGGACCAGCGCCGGCATCACCAAGGCCGGGTTGGAGAGCCACTTGGTGTCCAGCGCGATGCCGAAGAGGGCGTGCAGCAGGTGGTTCAGCAGCCCGTACTGCGGCACGAAGAGCACGCTGAAGAGCACCCCCACGAAGACCTGGCCCAGCAGATTCGGCGAGAAGAAGGCCAGGCGGAACAGCTCGCGGGCCCTCACCCACCGGGCGCACAGCAGCAGTGCCAGCCCCAGCGCGCAAGGGAGCTGGAAGAAGATGGACCAGCAGGTGAAGACCAGCGTGTTTCGGACCGCCGTGTGGAAGTCCGGGTCGGCCATCAGGAACCGGAAGTTGGCCAGCCCCACGAAGACGGCGCTCTTGGGCCCGTTGGTGGCGTAGACCGCCAGGATCAGGCTCTTGAGGATGGGCCAGAGCCCGAAGCAGAGGAAGAGGATGAGGAAGGGGGCGACGAAGAGGTAGGGCGCGGCCTTGTGCTGCAGCCGGAACCACCCGGCGCCCACCCCCTCACCGGCTAGCTCCCTCTTCTCGGCCAGGGCATCGCTTCGGGCGCTCAATAGGGGTTCCTCGCGATCATCTTGCGGACCTGGTCGGCGGCCAGCTTCAGGCGGGCGCGCGCGAAGGGCTCGAAGCCCTCGGCGCCGTGGGTGTTGTACTGCTGCACGCAGGCGACCAGCGCCTCACTCAGCTTCCCTTTGGCGGTGACCACCAGGGGGCTGGTGTACTGGACCGGCACCTGGGGCGCCAGGGCGGCGTAGAGGCTGCCCAGCCGCTGGCCGCTCCAGTAGGGCCGGGGCTCGTTAAAGGCCGGCTGCTTCCAGGCGTCCCGGTAGGCAGGCAGGATGTTGGTACCCCGGAAGCGCTCCGCCAGGCCCTCTTTGTCCAGGTACAGGTGCTTGGCGAACTCCCAGGCGAGATCCGGGTGCTTGCAGTGCTTGGTGATCGCCAGCATCGTGCCGCCCCAGGTGCTGGTTCTTGGACCCCCTGGCGTAACCGCAGGCAGCGGCATCAGCGCCATCTTGCCTCCGACCCTGGGGATGTCCTTCTCGAAGGACTTGGTGCGCCAGTCCGGAGCCACCAGGCACAGCAGGTAGCCATCCTCCACCGCGCGGGTCAGGATCTGGCCGCCTCCCAGCGTGTTCCCAATCTTCTTGGGGCCGGCGACCAGCGGCACGTACCACAGCATCGTCTGAAGGCCCACCTCGTTGTCGAAGATCACCTTCCCCTGAGCGTCGAAGTACCCTCCTCCCCGCTGGAAGAGGCACATCTCCAGGTTGGTGCCGTCCCCGTCGCCAAGCTCGATCATGTAGCGCTTGTTGGGGATGGTCAGCCGGCGGCCCACCTTGATGAAGTCATCCCAGGTGTGAATCTTGGCGACGTCCACCCCCTCCTTCTCGAAGATGTCTCGCCGATAGGCGAGCTGGACGGGGTGAACGTCGTGGGGCAGACCGAAGATGCGGCCGCGGCTGGTGTAGGGGGAGAAACGGGTGTGGACCATGGAGTCCCAGAGCGCCTTGCCGGTGACGGGGTCCCTCCGGTGGATGCGGTCCGTCAGGTCCAGGAAGCCGACGTCCTTGAGGGGTCCTCGGAAGAAGCTGCCGGCGGAGGAGATCTCCACTTCCACGAGGTCCGGCACATCGAGATCCGCCCAGAAGGCGGCCTGAAGCCGCGAGGTCACCGCCTGACCAGAGACAAGCTGAAGCTCCACGGTAGTACCTGGGTGCTTGCGCTCGAACTCTGGGGCGGCCTCTTTGTAGAAGTTGTAGTGGGTGTCCGCGAAGGTCCACAGGGTGAGGGTTGCCTTCTTGGAGGGGATGGGATGGCCCGCCAGCCACAGTCCCGAGGCCAAGGCAAGGCCCAGGATGGCCAACGCGGCGGATCCGAAGGGAAAGGAGCGCATCAAGAGGCCTCCGGGAGGGCGGATCGTGAGGGCGTAGGGTTGGAGGAGGACGCCTCGGCAGGCTTACCTTGGGTTCCTCAGGGAAGGGACGTAAGGGACATCAGGGACCAAAGGGACGTAAGGTGAACCGGATGGGGTCCTCCCCCAACGACCCAATGCACCATTCACCCACGAGGGCGACCTTGCCTGCTTTCCTGCCCTTTGACAGATGGACCCTTGATTGGCATGGGCAGGTGGCCGATATGGTGTGGGGGTGATGTGCCCCCGAAGGAGTCTTGGAATGAGTGATCCACGCGGCAATCCGCATGAGGAGGACTACTCCGATCTGCTGGCAAGTTTGAAGCCGCCGCCCACCCCGCCCCAGGGACCGGCGCCCCGGGCGGTGGCTCCGGCGCGGGGCCGATCTTTGTGGCCGGCGGCGGGGCTGCTGGCGGTGGTGGGCCTATGCGCCCTCGGTTGGGCGGTGTTCAGCGGCGGGAAGGGGGAGCCCACCAAGCTCACGGGGGCCGGGGCGGCGCTTGTGGTGCGCCAGAGGATCGCCGGCCTTCGCGTGGACCTTCAGCGCTACTCGCTGGACTGCAACCGGTTCCCGCGTGACGGTGAGGGGCTGCAGGCACTGGTGTCGCGCCCACAGGGGCCCGACGCGCCAGGGTCCTGGCGGGGGCCCTACGCTGCCCCGGCCGACCTGCTGGACTCCTGGGGTCACCCCTTCGTGTATGTCGGGTCCGAGGGAGCCTACCGCATCAGCAGCCTCGGCGCGGACAACAAGCCAGGCGGCGAGGGCGACAGCGCGGACTTCGTCTACGACAGCAAGGACGGAGAGGCCGGGCTCCTGGGTATGTAGCGCGGACGCGGGCCAGCTACAGGCAGGCGGGCCTACGGTGTTATCTCCTAGCGACGATGTGTCGATATACGGGCTGACAGAGCTCCCGGCCGGCCGATGCAGCCATGCTTCCGGCCGCCCGGCCCGCGCGCTACCGCATCGGAGACCGCCATGGCACAGTCGCCAAGAGATGAAGAGGACTACTCCGACCTACTGGAGTCCCTGAAGCCGCCTCCCCCGCCCCAGCGCCCGCCCGCACCCATCGCGAGGCAGCGCTCCTCGCCCCCCTACCTTCTTCTCGGCCTCGTGCTGGTGGCTGTACTCGGAGCGTGGAACAGCCTCCGGCCTAGGCCGCCCGAGCCGGCATCACCCTCGGCGAACTCGCTGTCGATGGCTCCCGGCTCGGACCCACGCTTTGGCAGCTCCGGACCCTTCAGCAGCGCCACGAAGGCACTTGGCATGGCACGTTCCGCCAACACGCGCGCCCGATTCCAGATGCTGAAGAGTGGCCTGGAAGCCTACGCGATGGAGCATGAGGGTTATCCTACCACGCAGCAGGGCTTGAGGGTGTTGGTGGGGGAGTCGGGCCGAGGTGAGGGAGGTTACGTGCCGCCCGAGGCCGTCGTAGACACCTACGGTAACCCCCTGGTCTACACGTGTGAAGGCGGGCACTTCCAGATAACCAGCCTTGGCGCCGACGGCCGGGTGGGTGGCGAGGGCAGCAACGCCGATGAGACCTTCGACAGTGCCCGGGCTGGTACTGGGGGCCTATCTCCTCCGGCTCCTCTTCCCGAGGCGGGAAGAGGAGGGGCGTGAGGACGACGCGGAGGCAAGGGCGGAAGGGTGGGTGCCGCAAGGCTGCTCTTGGCTGCCGAAGGTGCGGCGTCGCCGGGGCGGAGTCCTCGTCCTGGGGGGGCCTTCCTATCTCCTCCGACTCCTCTTCCCGAGACGGGAAGAGGAGGGGCGTAGTGATGACGGGGAGGCACGGGCGGAGCGCGCGGGGGCACTACGGAGCTGTTCCTGGCAGCAAGAGACGAAGCTGCGCCAGGACGGAGCCCTCTTCCCGAGGCGGGAAGAGGGTTGGGAGATAGGTCCCCTACCCCGCCTTCAGTAGGTCCAGCACCCTCTGTAGGTCCTCATCGTTGTAGAACTCGATGCGGATCTGGCCGCGGTGGCCCTTGCGGTCGATGGTGACCTTGGTGCCCAGGTGGCGGCGGAGGTCGGACTCCACTGCCTGGAGGTTGGGGTCGACGGCCGGGGTCTTGGCAGCGGGTGTTTCACGTGCAACCTTGGCCTGCCGCTCGTCCTCCCTGGCAAGGCGGGCTTGCAGTTCCGCCACGCGCACGGAGCCGCCGGTCTGCAGCAGCGTCCGCCAGCTCTCCTCCTGTACCCTCGCGTCCTTGATGCCCAGCAGTGCTCTGGCGTGCCCCTCCGTGATCTTGCCGTCGAAGAGAGACCGCTGGATCGGCTCTGGCAGGCCCAGCAGCCGGAGGGTGTTCGCCACGGTGGAGCGGCTCTTGCCCACCCGCTTGGCGACCATCTCCTGGGTGAACCCGAAGTGCGCCATCAGCTCTCGGTAGGCAACGGCGGCCTCCAGCGGGTTGATGTCCTCCCGCTGGACGTTCTCCACGATGGCCATCTCCAGCATCTCGGCGTCAGTGGCGTTGCGGACGATGACCGGGACCTCGGCCAGGCCCGCGAGCTGGGATGCCCTCAGACGGCGCTCTCCACTGACGAGCTGATAGCGACCTTCGAGGGGGCGCACCACGAGCGGCTGAAGGATTCCGTGCTCCCGAATGGAATCGGCCAGTTCCTGCAGCTTGTCCTCCTTGAAGAGGCGCCGAGGCTGATACGGATTCACCTCTATCTCGGCGGTGGCCAGAGAGCGCCGGTCCTGCGCGAGCTGCCCCGGTGCCTCCTGGCTGGGTGGCACTTCCTCGCCATGGGCTTCCGGCTCCGGCGCGCCGATGAGCGCGGAGAGTCCCCTACCTAAGGCTCGTCGTTCCACGTTGGATCACTTCCTTCGCAAGCTGCTGATAGGCTTCGGCCCCCTTAGACTTGGGGTCGTAGAAGAGGATCGGCTGCCCATGGCTGGGCGCTTCCGACAGACGGATGTTGCGGGGAATGATGGTGTCGAAGACCTTCTCCCCAAAGTGGGTCCGGACCTCATCGATCACCTGCTGCGAGAGGTTCGTCCTCGGGTCGTGCATCGTCATCAGCACGCCGCCGATGCGCAGATCGGGATTCAGGTGCCTCCGAACCAGATTCAGGGTCTGAAGGAGCTGGCTGATGCCCTCGAGAGCGTAGTACTCACACTGGATGGGGATCAGCACGCCGTCGGACGCCGTGAGGGCGTTGATGGTTAGGAGGCCCAGGGACGGAGGGGAGTCGATGAGCACCAGGTCGTAGGGCTTGGGTAGCTGAGTGAAGACGTGCTTGAGCTTGGACTCCCGGGACATAGCGGAGACCAGCTCAATCTCAGCGCCCGCCAGATCGATGGTGGCGGGCAGCAGGTCGAGCCCCGCGACCTGCGTGGGCACGATGGCCTCGGCCACCTCCGTGTCGCCCAATAGTACCGAGTAGATGCAGGCCTTGAGCTGCGAGCGGTCCACGCCCAGGCCACTGGTCGCGTTGCCTTGGGGATCGCTATCAACCAGCAGCACCTTCTTTCCGGCTACCGCGAGGCAGGCGGCGAGGTTCACGGCGGTGGTGGTCTTGCCGACCCCACCTTTCTGATTGATGATGGCGAACTTCAGAGGCATAGGCGGGGGATGCGGCGTTGAGAAGGCGACCCAGGGCAGGCCGAGAGGACCCAGGGGGCGGGAGGGGACAGGAGCAGAGGCTTCAGAAGCGGCACCGAGGCATGCCCAGCGATGCCATTATAGGCTCGGCGCCGGTGAGGCGTCAACGCGACGGGGGGCTGACCTATCTCCTCCGACTCCTCTTCCCGAGACGGGAAGAGGAGGGGCGCGGTGACAACACGGAGGCCGGGGCGGGATGGTGGGTGCCGCAGGGCTGCCCCTAGATGCAAGGGACGAAGCCGCGCCAGGACGGAGCCCTCTTCCCGTCTCGGGAAGAGGGTTGGGAGATAGGTCACCGCCTCCTTGGAGCGGCCTTGCTCAGGGGATGGCGCTCGGGTTCGCCGGGGCGTCGGGGGTACTGGGAGGGCGTTAGGCGCTGCTTCGAGACCGCGATGAGGCTTCGGCCTCCGGCGTTGAAAGGCAGTTCAAGGCTCTCTACGCGGACGACCTTTCCTCCGAGCGCTTTCAGTGCCGGCTTGGCGTTGGCGCACTCCTCCTCGACACCTGGCCCCTTCATGGCGATGAAGAGACCCCCCACCTTGACGAAGGGAAGGCAGTACTCGGCCAGGACGTCCAGCGGCGCGACAGCTCGGGCGACGGCAACGTCGAACTTGTGCCTGTATTCCCATCGCTGGCCGGCGATCTCGGCGCGGTCGGCCACCAAGGTAACGCCGTCTAGCAGTCCCATTGCCTCCAGGAAACCCCGGACAGCATTCACTCGCTTCTGGCGGGCGTCAAGGAGCGTGATGGACCATCCGGGCCGGACGATGTGCACCGGCACGGCTGGGAACCCAGCCCCGGATCCGACGTCGATCAGGCTTAGCTGTGGCACG
Organism: Armatimonadota bacterium; assembly: GCA_036504955.1. Lineage (GTDB taxonomy): Bacteria > Armatimonadota > DTGP01 > DTGP01 > DASXUI01 > DASXUI01. The sequence goes on along the minus strand of DASXUI010000625.1, from coordinate 4,632 downwards.
TCGGGCAGGGCGCGGAGCAGGCTCAGGGAGTCCACGAGATGCTTGACGGTGGCCTCCGCTGGCTCCCGGACAGCGGTCAGGTTCAGGCTCTGGTTCAGCGCCAGCACGCGATCCAGGTACTCCAGGAGGCGCGATACCTCTGGCTCACCCAGGTTGAGCCCAAGCTGGTCGGCACCCGCGACGAGCAGCTCCCGCAGCTCACCCTGAATGCAGGGCGGACCTGCACTCCCCTCCAAGGGCTCTTCAGCCTCAGCCATACGAACTGCCTCCTTTGTGTGAGACCTATCTCCCAACCCTCTTCCCGACACGGGAAGAGGGCTCCGGGCTGGCGCAGCTTCGTCTCTTGCTGCCAGGGGCAGCCCCGTGGCACCATCAAGCGGAACCCTGCCTCCCCGTCGTCCCCACGCCCCTCCTCTTCCCGTTTCGGGAAGAGGAGCCGGAGGAGGTAGGAGGGCGGTGTCCTATCTCCCAACTCTCTTCCCGACACGGGAAGAGGGCTCCGGGCTGGCGCAGCTTCGTCTCTTGCTGCCAGGGGCAGCACGGTGGCGCCATCAAGCGGAATCTTGCCTCCTTGTGGTCCCCACGCCCCTCCTCTTCCCGTCTCGGGAAGAGGAGCCGGAGGAGGTAGGAGGGCGGTGTCCTATCTCCCAACCCTCTTCCCGGGGCGGGAAGAGGGCTCCGGGCTGGCGATGCCGCGCCTCCCGCTGCCAGGAACAGCCCGGTGGCGCCATCAAGCGGAATCTTGCCTCCTTGTGGTCCCCGCGCCCCTCCTCTTCCCGTTTCGGGAAGAGGAGCCGGAGGAGATAGGCAGCCTCTGCCTCCGCATGGTTACTGAGCCCCCTCTTCCCGCCCCGGGAAGAGGGGGTAGGGGGAGATGGGTCCCCTCCTTCTTGCCTCCAGGGCCACCGTCAGGACGGAGATGTCGGCGGGGGTGATGCCCGAGATGCGGGCGGCTTGGCCCAAGGTTAGCGGCCGGACTCGTGAGAGCTTCTCCCGTCCCTCGCGGGAGAGCGCCTGCAGGGAGGCGTAGTCGAGGTCCTCGGGTACGGGCAGGCGCTCCATACGCTGCGCCTGCTCCACTTCCCGTCGCTGACGCTGGATGTAGCCGGCGTAGCGAGCCTCCACCTCAACGGGCTCCACCACCTGTGGGGGCAGGGGCTGCCTGTCAGGGTCCAGGGGAGCCAGGTCAGCGTATCGAACGCCGGGCCTGCGGAGCAGATCCGCCAGGGACACCGGATTCGCGGGCTCCTCCAGTCCGGCACTGGCGAAACGGGCCCGGACCTCCGCGGTGGGCGTCAGCATGGTGCCGAACAGCCGCTCCAGTTCCTCGCCGACCTGTCTCCGTTTCACGTGAAACAGCTCCCAACGCTCATCCGAGACCAGGCCCGCCTCTCGGCCTATCGCCGTCAGCCGCAGGTCGGCATTGTCCTGCCGCAGCAGCAGACGATGCTCCGCGCGGGAGGTCAGGAGTCGGTAGGGATCGTCCACCCCCTTGGTCACCAGGTCATCCACCATCACGCCGATGTAGCTCTGATCGCGGTCCAGTACCAGGGGGTCGCGCCGCTGCGCCCGGAGCGCGGCGTTCGCGCCCGCCAGCAGTCCCTGTCCCGCAGCCTCCTCGTAGCCCGACGTACCATTGATCTGGCCGGCGAAGTAGAGGCCCCTGACCCGCTTGGTCTCGAGGGTTGGGAGGAGCTGGCTGGGCGGCACGAAGTCGTACTCCACGGCGTACCCGGGCCGCATGACCTCCGCCTCCTCCAGGCCGGGGATGGTGCGGAGGAACTGGATCTGGACCTCTTCCGGCAGGCTGGTAGACATCCCCTGAACGTAGAGTTCCGCGGTGTCCCACCCCTCCTGCTCCAGAAACAGCCCGTGTCTCTCATGGTGTGGGAACTTAACGACCTTGTCCTCAATGGAAGGGCAGTAGCGCGGCCCTACTGCCTCGATCCGGCCAGCGTACATCGCGGAGCGATGGAGGTTCTCGCGGATGATCTGGTGGGTGGCCTCCGTAGTGTAGGTGAGCCAGGCCGGCAGGAGCGGTCGCGGCGCGGCCACCCTCTCATGGAGGAAGGAGAAGGGCGGGACCTCTGGGTCGCTGGGCTGAACCTCGAGCCGGTCGAAGTCCACCGACCGGCTGTGAATGCGCGCCGTGGTACCGGTCTTGAGCCGCCCGAGCTCGAAACCTAGGGACCGCAGGCCCTCCGAGGGCTCCATCGAGGCGGCCTCACCCGCTCGGCCGGCCCGAACCTGCATCTCGCCCATATGGACCAGGCCGCGAAGGAAGGTGCCGGTGGTGATCACCACCGAGGTGGCCAGGTACTCCAGCCCGCTCTTCGTTCGTACTCCCGCGATGCGACCATCCTCCACCAGAAGCCCGTCCACGCTGCCCTGCTTCAGGTACAGGCCGGCGGTCTGCTCCAGAGCACGCTTCATGGTCAGGTGATAAAGCGCCTTGTCAGCCTGCGCGCGAAGCGCCTGGACCGCGGGGCCCTTGCTGGTGTTCAGCATACGGAGGTGCGTGAGCGTGGCGTCGGTGTTCAGCGCCATCTGCCCGCCCAGAGCATCGATCTCTCGCACCACCTGCGCCTTGGCGGGCCCTCCAATGCTGCAGTTGCAGGGCATATGGGCGATGGTATCGAGGTTCAGGGTGAGGAGCAAAGTGGCACAGCCCAGGCGCGCGGAAGCGAGGGCCGCCTCGCACCCGGCGTGCCCGGCGCCCACAACAATGACGTCGTACACCTTGGAGAAGGAAGCGGGGGACATGACACGCCCATTATAGCAGAGCGGGACCCATCTCCTCCGGCTCCTCTTCCCGACGCGGGAAGAGGAGGGGCGTGGGGACGACGGGGGGCCAGGGGCGGAGCGCGCGGGGGCACTACGGGGCTGCTCGTGGCAGTACGTGACGAAGCTGCGCTAGGAGGAAGCCCTCTTCAGGTCTCGGGCTTTCCTATCTCCTCCGGCTCCTCTTCCCGGGACGGGAAGAGGAGGGGCGTGGGGACGACGGGGAGGCAAGGGTCGAGTGCTGGGCGCCGTTGGGTTGTTCTTAGCAGCGGAACGTGGGGTATCGCCAGCCCGGAGCCCTCTTCCCGCCCCGGGAAGAGGGTTGGGAGATAGGTTGGCCTAGCCCCTCAACCTCTCCCGTATCTCCCTAACCACCTCGTCGGTCTCGTCCAGAGCCTGGTCGTTGCTGAAATGGAGCACGGTTAGGCCACGCGAACGGAGCGCTTGGTCCCGGGCCGCGTCGTACTCCTCACGTCCCTCGTGGACATCGCCATCGAGCTCGACCACGAGGCGGGCTTGGTGGCAGTAGAAGTCCACCACCAACCCGTCGATGATCTGCTGACGGCGAAAGTGCCATCCATCAAGCCGGTTCGCGCGCAGACGGAGCCACAGGATCTGTTCCGCGTTGGTCATGTGGCCGCGCAGCCGTTTCGCCAACAGCCTCTTGGCCTCGGTATGCCTGCCCATCACGATCGGTCGGTCTTCCATACAGCCAGCTTCGCCAGGGAGCAGCGGCTCCCTCCGACCTAGGCGGGGAACTGGGGTTCCACGTGAAACAGGGGACCTATCTCCCAACCCTCTTCCCGGGGCGGGAAGAGGGCTCCGGGCTGGCGATGCCGCGCCTCCTGCTGCCAGGAACAGCCCGGTGGCATCAGACGCTCTGCCCTGGCCTCCCCGTTGTCACCACGCCCCTCCTCTTCCCGTCTCGGGAAGAGGAGCCGGAGGAGACAGGAAGGCCGTGACCTATCTCCCAACCCTCTTCCCGACACGGGAAGAGGGCTCCGGGCTGGCGCAGCTTCGTCTCTTGCTGCCAGGGGCAGCCCGGTGGCGCCGTTAAGCGGAATCCTGCCTCCCCGTCGTCCCCACGCCCCTCCTCTTCCCGTTTCGGGAAGAGGAGCCGGAGGAGATAGGAAAGCCGCGACCTATCTCCCAACCCTCTTCCCGACACGGGAAGAGGGCTCCGTCCTGGCGCAGCTTCGTCTCTTACTGCTAGGGCAGCCCAGTGGCGTCGCCACTCTGCCCAACCCTGGCCGCCCAGTGGTCCCCACGCCCCTCCTCTTCCCGTTTCGGGAAGAGGAGGCGGAGGGGATAGGTCTCACTCAGCGTGCCTGAGGCTTCACTGCTGCTTTGGAGCGGGTCTCTTGGAGGGTCAGGTCGTCGTTCCGCTGCTCTAGGATCTGGAGGGAGAGGTCAACCATCTCCTGGGCTTCTCCGGGGGTCAGCGTGCCGACGGTTACCATGTCTATTGGGCGCAGCGTGTTCCACACGAAGTTCATCGCTTGGAAGGGGCGGATCTGGCCGGCGGCCATCGGCTTGATGGTCATCACGGGCTTCTGCGCGTTGCGGATCACGCGGGCGGTCCAGTCCACCTCCACCGGCATCATAAAACCCATGGCGTTGTAGATGCAGATGTAGGTCTCAACATCGAGGCCGCTCTCATCGGAGTAGATGATGGATTCGGGCCGATGGGTGCTGAGGCCAGGAATCATGTCCCGCTCCCGAATGGCGGCGCAGAGGGTGTCCATCTGGCGGATCTCGCGGGAGCAGAGGTCCACCATCGCATCCGTGATGCAGCTATGCGGCAGGCAGAAGGCGGCCCCGGCTTCACGCTCTCGGTCAAGGATGGCCTTG